>JAFUKI010000117.1 GCA_017467815.1 Clostridia bacterium | reverse complement strand
CAGCACTCAATGCGGGGAAGGGCGAAGAACACGAACCGATTGAGGTAGAGGATGAATGAAAAAGGTCTGGTTTGATGAAGCCTGGGCGGACTATCTGTATTGGCAAAGCCAGGACAAGAAAACGCTGAAGCGGATCAATGAGCTGCTGCGTGACATCGAGCGTAGCAACTTTGACGGTATCGGAAAACCAGAGCCGCTGAAAGGTGAATTGAGCGGATTCTGGAGCCGGAGGATCGATGCTACGAACCGCTTTGTGTACCGCATCGAGAACGGTGTGCTTGAGATTCTGTCATGTAAGGGACACTATGAAGATTGATATTTCGGCGAGCTGACGTGTGCCGGAATATCGAAAAAAGTGATAGCTGTCCGCAGACAGATGGGGTTGATCCCTCGACCGTCTGCGGCAGATTTGTCAACAAGGGGGATTCTTTTTATTGGACTTGGTTGTAAGGGTCGATAAATTAAAATATACAAATAAAAATAAACAAAAAATACAACAATTATTCATTGCTTATTTGGGATGAATGTGGTATAATAACTATATAACAGGGATGATTTAATTTCACTCTATGGTGGAAGGAATATTTCTGTACATAAAAAAGTACGAATAAATGATGATGAGACTGAGATTTGAAGTGCAATCATATGTGATGTCGGATGCACAAGCAACCAGGACTGTCAAAATTGTATCCGATAATATTTATAGAATGGCGCATTGATGCACTACAAAAAGATGTAGGTGCGTTTGTGCGTTATTTTGTTTTTGGGAGGTGACTCATTTGTATGAAATTTAGGGTGTTTGTTGTATTTATTTTGTTCGTAATAGGTTGTGTTACTGCGGGGTGTAGCGCAAGCCTTGCGGAAGAAAGTAAAACAATTGCAGAAAAAAATAAATATATTCAACTTCAAAATGAGGAGGGTGAGAATGAGTCAAATGAAAAAGAGGAGATAGTCAAAGACGATGAACTGGGGGTGGAAAAATACACAGGATATTTTTTGAAAACAGAGTCACAATATTTTTTTATTTCGGCGCAGGAAAATGAAACTTTTTATAAGGATGAGCCTGTAAAGATATCTTCGCCAAGTTGGATTGAAGATACAACGGTGGATTTTAACGGTTTAAGTAATGGTGATAAGATTGAGGTAGCGATATTTCAAATTGGAGATACAGAGCCTCGTGATATGCCAGTGTATGGTATGGAGCTTATAGAAGATGGTACTTTGGATAATATTAGCAATGATGTAATCCGGTATCTTGCGGAATTAGGGTACAGAGTAATAAATGATTAATGAAAAGGAGTATAAGTAATGAAAAAGTATAGGGCAATTATATGTATTATTCAAGCGTTACTGATGTTGCACATGAGTATCGGATCTTATGCAGCGGCGGTTGCACCGGAAGAGGATGTGGCAGTTTATAATGGGAGTGATACGTTTAATAAATTAAACAAAATTGTTGCATCGGAGATTGAACAAGGAAATTCGAAATACAATGAATTTATCGATACTTACGCAGGTTCGGTTATCGACGAGACAGGAAAATTGATTGTGTATGTTAAAGAAAAAGACGAAACCGTGAATAGTTTAAAAAATGAGTTGTATAACGCCAATATACAGACTTCTGCTATACAATTTGTTGATGTCGAGTATTCTTATAATGAACTGAAAGCATATAGAAATTTGATGTGGGATTTTGTTTCCTATGCGAAAGAAAATGTATCTGATAGTGTGTTATGGACATGGTCAAACAAATTACAGGCGGCAGCAATAGATCCAGCAACAAATAGAGTTGAACTTTACGCGGTTGGATTTGGCGAAGCTGATTTTGAATTGTGTGAAGAATATTTTGGTGGTTATCCGTATGAAATAGAAATACTGCCGGAAGGATATGGGCTTAAGGAAGAAACTACGCTTAATCCAGGACAAGCTATATCTTCAACGGGAGGCTCATTAGGATTTAGATGTAGATTGGATGGAGTGGAAGGTTTTGTAACTGCGACACACAGTTCAACAGATTCTTTTGTTGAAGAGGAAAAAATAGTTAAAGTAAATGGAGTGACTGTAGGAAAAATAACAGCTGGGAAGTATGACGGGTATGCTGATTTTGCTTTTGTTGAGTTAACGAATCCCAACTATAATGTAAGTACAACTACAAATACAACGGTAGCATATACCTTACATCAGACACACTATGTTGTTTCGCTGCCAGTAGGTTATGATGTGTATATGGCGGGACAAAAGGATGCTGATGTAAGAGAAGGCCAGGTGTATCGTTATGATTATACGATTTCTAGCGGAGCTGAATGGATCGTGTGCGATTATCCAAGTGAATCTGGGGATAGCGGGGGCTGTATATTTGCAGAAGTGGACGGAGATTATTGTATAATCGGCATACATGACGGTTCATTGGTCAATACAAACTACACTTATGGAACAAAATTAACAACGATGCAGGGGTATTATAATATTGTCATCTATTAAGGTGTTAGTATATGTACTGAGTTAAGTATAGTATAAAATAATAATCTGGCTTTGCACATCGATAAAAATATCTTCAGACAGCTGGTGGAATTCCCCAAATAGGAATGGACGAATGTGCCGGTGATGCTGCCGCTGATGCGGTGACTTCGGTGGCGCAGACGGACGATCCTGCAGGCTCGATCCAATAAAAAGGATAAAAGGAGTGCCGGAACGGCACTCCTTTTATCCTTTTTATTGGAAAATAACGGGTTATCCGTTTGTGCCTATGGCATGAACGGGTAAACCGTTATAAGTAGAAAAAATGTTTATATGCTCTTGACAAATTCTTCTTTTTGTGCTATAATATATCATGCAGAGATAGTCTGCGCTCGTCTGGGCGAGGGTAAACAGCTATTAAGCCCAGAGCGTTCCGGTTCTCGCCGGAAGTTAGCACTATGCTATCAGGAGTCATTCGGGTTTGATACACCTGTGTAATGCACGGACTCGCCGCAGTAACTTTGTGAATTGGAAAAGTGCATTATGGACCTTTGCGTAAGTAATCTTGTGAAAGCGCATTGTAAGTACAACGTATCGAAATGCGGGCGGTGCTGCTGTAAAAAGTGCCGTGGAGTTGATTTCTCCGTCAAAAATCCGACAGTTCCGGTCTGCCGTAGACGTTATAACAAGCCGGCTGCACACATAAGCAGTAAAAAAGTGTTGGGAGCAATCCCGGGGAGTAATCCCACATGGTCACACATAAGACCTTAAAAAGTGTTTGCTAAGTGTCGTGTTCTTCGGAACAGGCATGATGCGGCCTAGCCTTAACAAAAACAGCAATCCTACAACAATTCTTTTCAGAGGAGGTATCTTCTGTTGGGAAGAAAAAATAAAGAGTATTCCAAGAACTTGCATCAACAGGCGTTTGAACGCTTACGGGACATGCAAGCTTTTGGCGTTTCAAAAAAAGAATCGGTTGCGGATGGGACTTCAAAGGATAAGATTTTTGCCTATAAGACCTATGAAGCATACTGGAAACACACGAAATACTTCATCAAGTACGTTCAGGAGAAACATCCGGAGTGTACCACGCTGAAGACTGCCAAGCAGTACATGAATGAATGGCTGCAAATGAGAACCGACGAGGGAAAATCTGCGTGGACGATCCACCTTGAGGCGAAGGCTCTCGGTAAGCTGTTCGGGATCGATCCCGACGATAAGAATTATTTTCAGCCGCCGAAAAGGGAGCGGAAGGAGATCACCAGAAGTCGGGTGGATCGTGTCCGGGACAAGCATTTTTCAAAATCAAACAACGATGAACTGATCAAGTTTTGCAAAGGAACTGGTCTGCGCCGTAGTGAGCTGCTCGATCTGAGAGGAAAGGATCTTATCACCAGAGCCGAGATCGAGGCGGAGATCTCTCAGCTTGAGAAGCTGCAGGAGAAAGCGCACGATCCGAACCGGGAACGTCGGCTGGGTATGCTGCGGGACACCAGGATGTTCCAGGGTGAATACTTTACCCACGTCCGCTGCGGCAAGGGCGGCAGAGTGCGGATGAGTCCCATCATCGGTGCCAACGCGGAACAGATCATCGAGCGCATGAAGAACACGGCGCCGGAAGAAAAGGTCTGGCAGCACGTCAGTGAGAACGCGGACATTCATGGATACCGTGCGGAGTATGCAACAGAAATGTACAAGGCTCATGCGCGGGCAATAGAAGATATTCCGTATGACCGGGTGAACAAAGGCACCGGAAAGAAGTTTCAGGGGGATGTATATGTCTGCCGTAAGGATGAAGCAGGGCGTAAGCTGGACAAGGCTGCCATGCTGATTTGCAGTAAGGCTCTCGGACACAACCGGATCGAGGTCGTGGCGAACAATTATATTCGAGGATTATAAGACAGGAGGAATCGTTATAAGCGAGTTTGTAAGAAAAACAATGGTCGGTGGCTATAAAGCGGTTGCCGGCGGCAGCTCTGATCCGGAGTGTACGCACGTTATTCTCACGCTGGATGAATATGATGAGCTGCATCAGAGGATTCGTGCCGCAATAAACGATGGGAAACGTGCAAAAGAAGAAGCTGCCCGTGCGGCTGCAACATCTGCGGCGAACGCAGAGAAAGCGGTTAAGAAAATTCAAGATGATGCGGCGCAGAAAATAGAACAGATGCAGCAGCGGCTGATCGTGGAAGAAGAAGCGAAGATCTATCAGATGGGATTGAATCAGAGGCTTCTTGATATTTCACGGGAACGCTCAAATAAAGATCGGAATATCAGACCGAAGAAAGAACGCTCCGGATATGTGGTACTGTCCTCCCGGCAGAAAAAATACCGGTACAAAGAGAATCGGAATGAGTGGGAGGAAGTGTATCTGTGGGAGACGGTGATCCAGACACCCTACGTCGTGGATTTTACTGCAGAACAGGCAATGACCGAAACACAGGAACTGTTTGAAAGAGATGAGCAGGGACGCTGGCTGATCGGTCGGCTCGGTATTGCCGGTGAGTACGGCGGCAAGTATGAGGATATGCTTGATGATCCCCGGTGCGCCACATGGAAGGATTACAATATCATCGTGGAGAAGATCTTCAATGCCAACGTAAAGGCTGGATATTGGGAGATCATCATAACGCACACGAAACCGTTAGATAATATCGGCACTGAGCTGCTGTGATCGAAATACAAATGCCGCCCCCTAACAGGGGCGGCATTGCTTTTAGAATTCGTAATGAGTCCACATACTGATAATTTTTACGGTCTTTTCATCCTCGTACACCTGATAAACAAGCCGGTGCTTGATGTTGATCCGGCGGGAGAAGGCTCCCTGAAGATCTCCCTGCAGCTTTTCACAGGGTGGCGGTGTCCGGTACGGATCTTCCCGCAGAATTTCAATCAGTGCTTTTGCTTTGGTGTCCAGCTTCGCCGCCTTCAGGTTGGCAATATCGGCTGCAGCTTTTTTTGTGTAGACAATGGAGTACATGTCACCATTCAACCTCGCTCTCCGGGACACACTCGGACAGCGGCGTTTTCAGTCCGTCCATGATCTTCTCCTTCATGCCGGGAATGGAACTGAGGTGAAGTGTTTCCATCAGACCGTTGTAATCTTCTTCGCTGAGAACGACGGCATTACCGTTCTTGGTGGTGACGTTGATGGGTTCATTGAATCGGATCGTCTGCTCAAGCAGATCGAAAATGTTTTTTCTGAAATGGGTTATATTGATGTTCAGCATAGTATCAGACCTCCGTATGTACATTATAGCGTACATTGCGGCGTTTGTCAAGAGAACTGTACCATTTCATGTACATTATTTTCTTGAAACCTCTTGCAAAATCATGTCAAGTGTGGTACAATATTACTGTCAGATTATCTGCACAAAAACTTATTGGATAATAAACACCCACTGATCTCCGGCATGGATGCAGGAAGGATTCAGTGGGAAAAAATAGGGCGAAAATGGCGAAAAACTCATTGATAATAAACGCCGCCGCCTATAGGTATTCCCTGTTAGTTCTCTTTCTTTCTCTAAGATAAGACAGAAAGTCGGAGGGGTGGATGGGGTGAGGATTGTGCCTGTTGAATTGTGTGAAACTCGTCAGAGTTTTGCACATTTCAATAGGTCAATCCGAGGGGAAGGCGGGGAGGTGACTTTCTGCTTTAGTCTTTTGCTCCCCGCCTTCCCCTTCCCCCGCCGCAGCGGGTTCTTCATCTTACCAACATAACCAGGGCGTGAAGACTGTGTGAACTGTGGTAAACTCGTCAGAGTTTTCCATAGTTTGCACAGTTAGCCCGGACCTCTGTAGGTTGGTGCTCGATCCTGGTTTATGGAAGAGCTTTGAGGGGACTGTTTCCCTGGCTTGAGCGTGAGGATCCTGCGCTGTGACCTGGATTCAGTGTTGAGGTTGCCGGTGAGCTGCAGGAGCTTATGCTCTGTCTGAAGATCTTCTATATTGCCGTTGGTAATGGTACAGTGGTTCTATCGTCTGGTTTGCTTTCTTTGGACGCCGGTACTTTTCCACCGCCTTAGCGGCGCGCAGCGCAGGCGTCAGCCTGTGGTAAAGTGCCGGCGGATGCTAAACTCCGGGCGATAGCTTTACGCTTCATGGGCGGTCTGGTGGCGGCTCCTGCAAGCATTTTTATGGGGTGAACGTTTTGTTACTCCCTTTGTGATAGGTTTGATAACGGTCAATTTTGCTTGTAGACAGTGTATGCACGTTGAGGTGATTTTATGCAGGACTGTATGGAAGTTAGCCCGTATATTCAGAAGCAGCGGGCGTTGTATCTTGAAAAAAATACGTGGTTGGATGCCAACTATGAGCGTATCGAACCTCATGCGTTCTATCGTGAGATCTTCCCTGTCGGTTCTTTTGAGCGTAAGGGGCATTTTGAGGACGAGAAAGGCAATGGGGTAGGTATATCTGTCCATGAGGCTCCAGAGGGCGCTGACGGGGCTGAAAACGGCTCAGAACGGCGTGGAAATGGCATCGGTATGAATGTCAAGGAAAAAGGCGAAGTACACCGCTTTGTAATCAACGATGAGCATGAGAAGTTGGATGAACTGATTGGGCAGGAGTTTGCGATCCTGTCGCCGGTGTCCTACTTCGGAAAATCAAGGGCGGGTAAATATGCTCGATACCTGTATGCGATTACGTTCGATCTGGATGGCGTGGATATGCCGCAGCTCAGAGATACATTCCATCAGATGAACCGTGGCTTTATACCGGCTGCAACCTTTGTTGTGAACAGCGGGACGGGACTTCACCTGTATTATGTCCTTGAGAGTCCGGTGGCGATGTATCCGCAGAATCAGAAATTTTTGAAAGAATTGAAGTATGTTCTGACACGTCGAATCTGGAACCGTTTTACATCCAAGATCGAAGAACCGCAGGTACAGGGTGTTCTGCAGGGATTCCGCGTGGTTGGCAGCGGGACAAAGCTGGGGCTTGATTATCCTGTTGTGGCGTATCGGTACGGCAAGCCGGTATCTATTGAGTATTTGCTGCAGTATGTTCCGGATACGAATGGTGATCTTCAGCGTGTGACCGGGATTTTGGAGAAAGGCACATTGCCTATCGAAGAAGCAAAAAAGAAGTATCCTGATTGGTATGAGCGGCGTGTGGTTCGCGGCGAACGGCGTGGACGATGGACGGTGAAGCGGGATCTGTATGATTGGTGGCTGCGGAAGATCGAGACGGAGATCCACGTCGGTCACAGATTCTATGGTATTATGACGTTGGCTATCTATGCCGTGAAGTGCAGTATTGACGAGGATGAGCTGCGGCGTGATGCGGATCGGCTTATGAAAATTTTTGACGATATGAGCTATGAGGATTCCAACCGGTTCACTGTAGAAGATGTTGTCAAGGCTCTTGAGATGTACAACGAGAATTTTGTGACGTTTCCGCGGGCAGATATTGCCAAGTATTCCGGTATTCCGATTCCTCCCAATAAACGGAATTGGAGAAAACAGGCTGATCATATTCAATATATGAATAATCAGAGAGAGTTTAAGGTATCAAGGGGCGAATGTACAAACGGAGGGCGTCCTGATAAATATGGTGTTATCCGCGAGTATATGCTTTCTCACCCAGATGTCAGAAAGAAGACAGAGATCGCTTTAGCTTTGAAGATAGATCGGCACACGGTGGGAAAGTATTATGATGAGATACGTGCAGAACTCGATTGTAAAAGTAGACTTGCAACACCTCAGCGGCGTATTGTGGTTGAAAACGGAAAAATTGTTATAAAACTGGTTCCTTCTCAAGAATTAAGTGATCAGTTGCTTGATGCCGGAAAATTGTCATAATAATGATGGTTGAGTCGTTATGAGGGATATGTCAGAATTGAGAGCACTTCTGTTTGAAAATAGTAAGGGATAATTGGAGAATAAACGATGGGAGCTGAGTATACAGAGATGGAGCAAAGTGAAAAAAACATACATACGGAAGGACTCTTGACCGTACAGCAATTCGCTGCATTGATCGGAAAATCGCCACAGTCGATTTATAAGAGGTTAAATAAGATTGACAACCCGGTTGACAACCAAGCTGTCAACCCCATTCAACCCTATGTGGTTATGGTTAATGGACAGAAAATGCTGAAAATACAGGCACTTTCGGAACTTTATGGACTGGAGGTTGAACAACCTATTCAATCCGGGTGTCAACCTGAGAATGAAAAGTTGTTAACCTCATTCAACCCGGTTGAACAACCCATTCAACCTCCTGCAGATGAAAAATCATCGGATGAAATTGCTTTTTTGAGAGAACAGATCAGACGTCAGGACACGATGATCGAATCTTTGAATAGAGAGCTTGAAAAGGAAAGGGAACATAACCGTGAGAAGGATAGGCAGCTCCTTGACACGCTCACCAAGCTCGCAGAGACACAGGCGGCCTTAGCTGCCGGTCAGAGTGCGGAGAAACAGAAAGCACTTGCGGAGACGCTGATCGAGGGCAAGCAGATGATGGAAGAAGATCAATCTGAACCGGATGGCATATCGGTTGATGATTTTGAGGAAGAATTTCGGGATGAATCGAAGAAACGGGGATGGCTGCAGAGAGTATGGGATGCGATAACAGGAAAAAACTGAGCAGGAGCCGTAAAACCGGATAGAAACAGTAGCAAAAATGACGGTGCTCAATATCGTAGCAAACTTTGCTCAAAAAGGGATTAAAACAGGGACGGTTCGTAGTCGCAATGTTGACGATCGTTTTGTTGACGACTTTTGATTGACGCCGAGCAACCGCGCCGGATTTTAGGATTGGAAAGGTGGTATAGGAGTGCCTGTATATGGATACTGCAGAATTTCGCAGAAGAAACAGAATATTGAGCGTCAGGTTCGCAACATAACCAAGGCATATCCAACTGCAGTTATACTCAGGGAGGCGTATACCGGAAGGAAGATCGACGGTCGGAAAGAGTGGGAAAAACTATACAGAACCGTCCGCACCGGCGATATGATCGTTTTTGATTCGGTATCGAGGTTTTCCAGAAATGCAGAGGAAGGATTCGAACTGTATCAGGATCTCTATCATAAAGGCATTGACCTGGTATTCCTGAAGGAGCCGCAGATCAATACAGAAACATTCAAGAGCGCATTGACTCGCGCCATTCCGATGACCGGTACGAATGTTGACTATATTCTGGATGGAATCAATAGGTTTCTGCTTGAGCTTGCAAGGGATCAGATCCGGCTTGCCTTTGAGCAGTCGGAAAAAGAGGTAGAAGATCTCCGGCAGCGAACTCGCGAAGGAATAGAAACCGCACGCCTGAACGGAAAGCAGATCGGGGCATCTTCCGGACAAAAACACGTCACGAAAAAATCGGTAAAGGTTAAGGCGCTGATCGAAAAGCATTCTTCTGATTTCAATGGCAGCCTATCTGATGTAGAAATTATGCAGATGACTGGGGTTGCAAAGAATACATACTATCGGTACAAGCGAGAATTGAAAGAACAGATTGGCATTGAGTAAAAAATTCATGTAATAGCGCACTTCTATACGGGTGTATCGTATGTGAGAAAAAGAACAGCACCGGCACGTTTGAATGTCGGTGCTGTTTTACGTCACGATGTTCCGATCAAGAGGCTGCGACCTCTTGCGCTGCAGAGCAGCTATCTTTTTTGTGAATTAAGAGGTTGAAGATGCTTCTCCAAACACATACAGATAATAGTCTTCCAGTGTGGGAGCAACCGTTTTTGAACGGTCTGTTGGCAGCTCATCGGCAAGCACACGCAGTAAAACCTCCCCGGTATCCTCATCACGTGCAATGTTGGTGACACGGAACTTGTCCTGCATCTGCTGGACATCTGACTCGGCACAGGGGACGTTCCAGACCTTTCCCTCAATCTTTTTTGTCAGCTCGTGCGGCGGCGCGTTGTCTACGATCACGCCTTTCTTCAGCATGATGATGTCACGGGCAATAAATTCAATGTCCGGCACAACGTGGGTGGCGATCAGCACGATCTTATTGAAAGCGATCTTAGAGATGTAGTTACGGATAGCAATACGTTGCTTTGGATCCAGACCAGCAGTAGGCTCATCGAGGATCAAGATCTCTGGATCACCGAGAACTGCTTGCGCCAAAGTCAGACGTTGCTTCATGCCGCCAGATAGGGCGCCGATCTTACGTTTCGGCACATCATCCAGCTCAACGGCAGCAAGAATTGCGGGAATTTGTTTCTTAGCCTCTTCTTTTTTCATTCCCTTGAGAGCTGCCATGTACCACATGAAGCGTTCTACGGTGAAGTTAGGGTACAGTCCCGGATATTGAGGCATGAAACCAATCTTTTCGCGGAAGCGGACACCCATATTCAGAATGTTTTCTGCATTACCCGCCTCGTCGGTATAGGTGATTTCACCGGAATCAGCTTTCAGATTATCCGTAAGGATGTTCATGAGTGTCGATTTTCCAGAACCGTTTGGACCAAGGAGTGCGTATATACCGGGCTCCAATACGGAAGTAAACTGATTCAATGCAAGATTAGAACCGTATGACTTTGATACGTTATTGATTGACAGCAGCATGTATATTCTCCTCCTGTTCCTCACTTACTGAAATAATATTTGTTTTTTATCACAAAATAGCTTCCGATTACAGCCATGCAGATCAGCGTCGGGATACTGCTGCTGACGATCACCGGTGCAGTGATTCGCTCATAATTGATCCATGCAAAAACTTCTGTTCCAAGAGCCGAAGTCAGATGCGGTAAAAACAAAGTTAACGTCAATACCGTAAGAGATTTGCGGGACGTTTTTACGTAAGCGCTGACAAAAACGGACGTGATCCAGCAAACAATGTATCCCAGTATTGCTGTACACTGATATAAGATCAGATATTGTTTGATGCTCAGCTCTGTTTTTACTGATTCAAATAACGGAATACTCTGGATCGATGCGGTCATATCTATGACCCCATAGTTCGACTTCATAGAATAGATATCGATTGCTACTGTATACAGCAGCAGCACTGCCGCCACAGACATAATACATAAGAATTTTGTGCTGGTCAGTTTGCGTCTGCCGTACTTGGTACACTCAATAATCGGTGCGATTTTCGCATCATTCTCTGACGGAAACAGTGTGTAGGAGAAAAACAGGATCACCAGTATGGATATCACATCATATGGCCGATTCAGATAGCGGGTGATTCCTTCATCATATAAAAATTTGATATTGTCATAATTCTCGTTGGCGCGAATCAGATAATCCTTGCGTTTACACAGTTCTTTATAAGCCTCCTCACTGTATGTAGCTGTGGTATACTGACGCTCATAAACTTTATATTCTTCCTCCGAAATCAGGTTGTTGTTACGCTTACTATTCATTTCAGCATAGGAATCTAGTAGGTTCTGCATTTCTTCGCCTTCGGCTGTAATCCAGCTGATCTTTTCGTCGGTTATTTCTCCTTCCAGGGTGGTCATGTAGTTTTTATAAAAGATTTCCGTCATGCTTGTATCCGGCGTAAAGTAAGTCCATGACCAGATTCCTCTGATTGCCAAAGCAGTAAGCAGAAAGAGCAGTCCTTTGCGGCAGATCATCATTTTATACAGTTCTGCTCCATACAGAGATATAAAATATCCGCCTGCAGAACCTTTTTTCTTTTCTCTATTCTTCTGCAGAGGCAAAGGATATTTCTGCAGCAAGGATATGCTGAACAGAGCCACCAATAGCAAAGAAATACATAAAACGGTAAATGCTGTGTATCCGATACACCGGGAAAACAGATTCACACCATAATATTTTGTGAACAGGATCTGCCCATCCGCCAAGAGTGTTGGGCTGAATTTTTGGAGGAAATACACGGGAGAATCCGGTAAAATCCGTTCTATTACAATCCCCAAAAACATACCGACTGCCGTAAAGAGTACACTTGAAAGCTCACTGCGCCAGTATTGACCGATTACTGTGAGAGCGATACAGAATGTACAGAAGAACAGGATCCGAAAGGCTGACAGGAAAAACAGATATTCACCGATACTCCAATCAAGCCAGCAGTAAGTGAAGCCTTCCAATAGTTGTACCGGAACCGTTATATCCGATAAACCGGATGATGCCATAAATACAAACAAGGGAGAAAGTGTAAACACGACTGTCAGGCAGGTACTTCCAGCCATGACAGTACACATTTTCACAAGCGATAATTTTCTGCGTCCATGCTTTGATACCGCAAGAAGATTATGCATGCCGGTTTTGTGTTCCAGAGGAAAAATACCGGCAAACATAACCAAAGAAGCAAGCAAGGTAAAGACTAAAGGTGTTTTCAGTGAGAAAAACTCATTCCATCCTTCAATCATCGATACAGGAAGACTAGATTCAAAGAATGGATCATAAATCCGGATCAGTTGAGCATAGTACCGATGCATATATGTATCAGCATCTTGGCTGCTCTTGAGTCGTAAAGCCGTATCACGCATTACATTGGAAATAGCTGTACGGTATGAATTCGGGGCATGAAGGATTTCTTCTACATCATTGAAAAGCTGGATATCTCCGTAATCCGGATAAAAAAGGTATTGATTTTGGAAATTCACTTCAGTTCTTCCGTCGTGAAGCATGATAGATATTGCTTTCTCATGATCGTACTGCCTTTTATTGGCCGTATGATTTTCCAGAATCGTTTCATACTGATCAGGATTATTCAGACTCAACTCCAGAAGTTCTGCTTTTTGGGTTTGGATTTCTTCATGCTTTTCCGTGAAATACTCCCCGTATGTGATAACTGGAATCAGGAGATTCCCGAGAAACAGTACAAGGAGTACTATGATTTGGAATTTCCCGAAGTGTTTTTTTAATTCTGCTGGAAACATAGTACTCCTCCTCAGTTTGTTTTCTGATTATTGAAGATTAATCCACTTTATGGTGTTTTCGGTTAAATGAATACGTGCAACATCACCGGTAAGACGCCACCATACGTAATCACCTTCATAATGAAGATCCTTGTATTTCAGGTATAAGTAATCTCCGATGACATTGAATCCGTTATGGAATATTTCACCGTGGCCGTCGAAAACAAGTTCTTCCTCTGAAACTGTTGTCTTTTCACCGTTGATTCTTTTTACACGGAATATCTTTCCTCCGGTTGTATCCATTGTTTGTGAACCGGATCGGATACTGGTTCCAAAAACAACAGGATCATGAAGTTTCACATAATAGATATAATTTTGGGTAATGACAGCATATGTGATCTGTGAGGACGGCATTTCGAGTTTGTAACCGTTCCAGTTTTTGTCGTATACATAAATACTACCGATGGTATTGCCTAAATCATCTGGTTCGGTGGTATAAACAAAATACTCTTCTGTGTTTGCGTCATAAGTAATAGAAGCTGATTCTGTGTATGAAAAAATTGTTCTTGGATTTTTCATCTGCAGATCGGTGATATAGTAGCATTTATTGGTATAATCGGCAAACAACATATTGGAATCAGTGATGTTGATAAGCTGACCGTTTATATCCTCGTAATCACAGGTGTAGACAACCTCGCCCGTAGTGCCGTCTATTACCCTGAAAAATCTTTGCGTCTCTACCATTTTCCCGTTAGAAGAATAATCGTATCTTTCAATACAGCATATATAGTTGTTATACACACAGAACCAATCAAAGCCATTGTCTATAGCATACCCGTCTTCAGTCTGTAGATTGGGTTCTCCATATATTCGTTTTAATATGCCCTCATTTGTGTACTCGGAAATAACATCATATGGACGTTGACTTTCATCAAAAAGTATAATGTTCGCAACAAATAATTTTCCGTTTTTCGTTGAATTATCGGGAATCACATGAGTTGTTGTCATGTATGGGCATTTGTCGCGCTCTGTGTGACTACATAGAGGGTCGGGACACAAATAAAAAACTTCTCCGGTAGTAGAGTCGAGATACATATACAGTGTTCCTTGTTCACCTGCGGTTGTGAAATATATTGTGTTTTGATATGTGAGATTCATGCCCAGATTTCCAGCGTTCAGTCTTTGAATACCATCGATAGAATCGTTTGATGTGTCAAGGTTGTACTGAGTTTCTGGGGTAAGCCATGTACTGCCGATAGAGTTCAACTGGTCTTGGTGCGAGAGTGTTTCCTGTGTTTGAGTATATTTATCTAAGTTAATAACGTCATTCTTGTTAGAAACACATGAGGTTATCATGGTAATATTTAATATTAAAATAAATAGAAGGGTGGATTTAGCTTTTTTCATAAAAACACCTTGCTTTCGTAAACAAGCCTCTAGCATAGACAAGCCTCCAGGTGTTTCCCGGAGGCTTGTCAGCAAAATTGAATCATTAATAATACTGGGAACAAACAACCTCAAGGTCGCCAATAAAGGCCCATGCAAATGATGTTTCGAGAGTGGCATCGGGATCAGACAAATCACTGGCATCAGCACGTGCTCTAGCCCAATAACCAGCTGGCTGTTCGTCAGAGTTACTAAGTCGTCCAGAGGTGTTTTCGAAAATAGCGCGTACAAATGGAGATTCAGATGAACTGTATGCCTGGCCACGAGAGTATGTAGCACATGCGAAAGCATAAGCGTTTCCGTCATAAGCTTCGTCTGTCCAAACAGTATGGGTTTGTGCTGCATGTACAGAAATAACACAAGTGAGAACCATAGCCATTATAATAACTACAGACATAAACTTTTTCATAATGTTTCCTCCTTCCTTCAGAATTTTTGTTGATAGAAAAAAGCGCATAGATTAATCTGCAAGTCAAAACGAACAACTTACAGCCAACCTATGCGCCAACGTGAATACGCTTGATCGGATATGGTAGGGTATGGATCAGAATGTCGACCGATGGTGTTGGCATAGGATGGCATGTAAGGCGGCTCAGTTCGAATACCATATTCATCTCACTCCCTTTCTTAAAGGTGAACTGATCTGTCTGCGTGGAACATGTTGGACAATATTCCATCTGATCGATTTTATTATACCATACATGGTATACTTTGTCAATATATTTTATAACTAATTCGTATTGATTTTTCTTTTGAGGTATGATATAATGAGGTCGGATGGATGTAAAGTAGAACAACGACCGATGAACGGGCGGCTACTAACAGTCGCCCGGGATTATTCTGTCCGAAATACTGAAGGAGCGTAGTAAATTATCATGACCGGTATAAATGTAATGGGATATGACCTTGAGGAGGTCAGAAAGGAGATCAATACACCAAAGAAAAGTTCATCATACGAGCTGTGCGAAGAGATTATAAAAGAAATCGTACATATGCGGCAGCATAATAATCTGTCGCAGAATGAACTGGCTGATATGAGCGGTGTCCGGCAGCCGATGATCGCGCGCATCGAGCACGGTATCAACACGCCAAATATGAGCACGGTACTCAAGCTGCTTGCAGCGTTCGGCAAAACTCTATATATCGGAGATCTGAAAAACGTGGAGCTTGAGGACTGTGCAGATTCCGCAGCAGATGCCACAGAGCAGCCGGATGAAGATCTCACAATCGAATAACCTTCTCAAGAGGTTAACGAAAGCACTTTCGTTCCGGTATCGACTCCCGGGCGGAGGTGCTTTTCTCATCCGGACGGGACAGCAGAAAATTTACAAATAATAGCAAGCAAATATAATGCAAAATGCTTGCAAATTCCTGCGATTTGGTATATAATAATAGTGAACAAGAAAGGAGTGAGCATTTTGGATAAAGTGGTAAACGTAAATTTCCGACTGAGCGCAACAGATAAAAAACTCTTTGAGAGCGCCTGCGCCGATATGGGAATGTCTGTAAGCACAGCACTGACAATCTTTTCAAAAATTGTAGGACGGGAACGCCGGATCCCGTTTGAGATCTCGGCGGATATGTTTTATTCCGAAAGCAACATGGAGCATCTGCGCCGTGGTATTGCAGCACTCAATGCGGGGAAGGGCGAAGAACACGAACCGATTGAGGTAGAGGAT
>JAFUKI010000116.1 GCA_017467815.1 Clostridia bacterium | reverse complement strand
GCAAAACAACCGTCGTCAACCTCCTGATGCGCTTCTATGACATTGACAGCGGAGAGATCCGGATCAATCACCAGAACATCCGCGAGGTTTCCCGTGACAGTCTGCGGAAGGATGTAGCCATTGTCCTGCAGGATACCGTGCTGTTCTCGGATACCATCCGCCGGAATCTGCTGTATGCCAACGAATCGGCGACGGAAGATCAGCTGAATGAAGCCCTGCGGATGAGCCATGCCGACAAAATGCTGAAAGCCCTGCCCGATGGCTGTGATACCATGCTGACCGCCTCCGGTGCGAACATCAGTCAGGGACAGCGGCAGCTTCTTGCCATTGCGCGTGCGTTTGTGGCAGATCCGAAAATTCTGATTCTGGACGAAGCCACCTCCAATGTGGACACCCGTACGGAAAAAGCCATTCAGGATGCCATGCAGCAGGTCATGCAGAATCGTACCAGCATCGTCATTGCCCATCGACTTTCCACCATCCGGGATGCGGATATCATCGTGGTCATGGATCGGGGAAGCATTGTGGAAATGGGGAATCATGAGGAATTGCTGGCAAAGCGCGGAAAGTATCATGAGCTCTATATGACGCAGTTTGCCGGGTTCAGTACCTGACAGGATAAAAACATACAAAACCAAAATAATCCGGGGTATTCTGCGCATGACAGGATACCCCGTTTTGGTTGTAAATATTGAGTTTTCCGCGTGGTTCTCAATTCATAATCTCTTTCCGGAAAATTCCGCCTTCAAAGACAATATCGTTTCCGGATTCATCCTTATGAAACGAGAGCGTCTCGGTTGCGGTTAATGTAAAGCCGAGCTTTTCCAGCAGTCGGCAGGACGGTACGTTCTTCAGCGCCGTACCTGCCGTGAACGCTTTGGCGGCTTTTTCTTCTGCCATATACTGCATCATTGCCGTACACGCCTCGTATGCGTATCCTTTTCCGTGATAGTCCGAATGGAAGCAGTAGCCGAGATCGTAATCCTCGTTTTCCTCATGGAAGCAGACATACCCGATCATCGCAT
This sequence comes from Clostridia bacterium, assembly GCA_017467815.1. Classification (GTDB taxonomy): domain Bacteria; phylum Bacillota; class Clostridia; order Oscillospirales; family CAG-272; genus UMGS1696. The sequence goes on along the minus strand of JAFUKI010000116.1, from coordinate 2,471 downwards.
CGTCAAGGAGAACCGCAAAGAACAGACCGGTTCCGGCAAACATTTCCGTCAGCGCTTTGATCTCCTGTTCCCCGATGGGCAGCGGCATATCATATAGGATGTACTGCGATTCCCGGAAATCGGCGGCGATCCGCTGCATGGACTGCCAGTCTTCCGCGCGAAGGGGTCTTAGGAATAATCTTTCTGTTTTTATCATGTTATTTCACCAAAGTTAAATAAGAAACTGCTTCATCCTTTGTCGCAGCAAAGAAAACATCGCTGCCCTTGTTGCTCTCGCAGATAAAGTCCTTCAGTGGTTTGCTTGTATAGCCTGTATAGTCACCCCAAATGGCAATCTTTGACTGATAGGTGATAAATTTCTCCAGAATCTCTCCTGCAAGACCGCGGCTGAGAATAAAGAAATCCTCGGCTACTGCACATTTGTCTATGGCAATCCGATTTGTGCCAGCCTCGTATTTTGCGGTCATAATCAGATCCAGTGCCGATTGTACGTCGGTCATAACCTTATCTTCGCTTGTGATAACAGCAACTGTCTTACCGTTCCGTGTAATTTTCTCTATATTCATTCTGGATTCTCCTGTTTTTGTTCTTTCATGATCTGTAGAACAGCTTCTTTCAGCTTTGCGTTTGCGGACGATTTGGGATCGAAGCACATCTCCATAAAGGCTGCCAGATTCTCATCCGACTCAGAGAGTCGTGGGGGATGCTCATAGAACATTCCCTGCGGCTGATCGGTTCGCCCGAAGATATAATCCAACGAGACATTAAAAAACTCCGCATATTGCATCAGTACACCATAAGGCGGAAAGGACTGTGCGTTTTCATATCGGAAGACAGCAGGCTGATCGATGTCGAATATTGCCGCCAGACGCGCTTGTGATATACATATCCCTTCCCGAAGTTCGGTCAATCTTCTGGCAACGATAGCAGGTTTCTTCTCCATAAAAAACTCCTTTACTCGATAATACAATTATTATATATTAAATATGTATTATTGTCAATATAAATTTTGCATTTTCAGGGGAATTTAATGGGCTGACCGCTTATTTTCGATCAGCCCAACGAAAAATAATATGTAATTCAAGCCTTCCCATCCAGAAGATCGGCGAGTGTAACGCTGTCAAGGTAATCTCCGATCATATCGTGGAGCTTTGTCCACATCGGAAGTGTGCGGCATTCACCGCGTCTTTCGCAGGGCTCTGCACCACATTCCAGACAGGACACGGGCGCAAGATCCCCTTCGGTCAGACGGAGAATTTCTCCTACTTTGTATTCTTCGGGTTTTCTCGTCAGCCGGTATCCGCCGCCCTTGCCCTGAACCCCTTCCACGATCTGATTCTGCGTCAGCACGGGCAGAATACGTTCCAGATATTTGAGAGAAATCCCCTGACGTTCGGCGATTTTTTTCATAGCGATGTAGTCGCCGTTTCCGTTTACTGCAAGGTCAAGCATCACGCGCAGGGCGTATCGCCCTCTTGTCGATATAATCATACCGTACTCCTTTGGTTTTATGGATTCAATTATACCACGATCCGGTAGGCAATTCAAGAATTTACCCGATTTTCAAAAGAAAAGCCGACACATTTCTGCGTCGGCTCCTGTGTTATTCCGCAAACAGCGGTGTGGAAAGATAGCGGTCGCCTGTGTCGGGGAGCAGAACCACGATGGTTTTTCCTTCGTTCTCGGGGCGCTTGGCAAGCTCAATCGCCGCATAGGTCGCCGCACCGGAGGAAATTCCCACGAGCACACCCTCGCTTCTGCCGATCAGACGTCCTGTTTCAAAGGCATCCTCATTGGCAACGGGGATAATCTCGTCGTAAATCTTTGTGTTGAGCACATCGGGAACAAATCCCGCGCCGATGCCCTGAATCTTGTGCGCTCCGGCCACACCGGTTGAGAGAACAGCAGATGTGGCAGGCTCCACGGCAACGACCTTCACAGCAGGATTTTTCGATTTCAGATACTCGCCGACACCCGTGACCGTACCGCCCGTTCCGACACCGGCTACGAAAATGTCAACGTCGCCGTCGGTGTCCTCGTAGATTTCGGGACCTGTGGTTTCTCTGTGTGCCGTCGGATTGGCGGGATTGACGAACTGACCGGGGATGAAGCTGTTCGGGATTTCCGCCGCAAGCTCTTCCGCTTTTGCAATCGCGCCCTTCATTCCCTTCGCGCCTTCGGTGAGCACCAGCTCCGCACCGTAGGCTTTCATGAGCTGACGGCGTTCGATGGACATGGTTTCGGGCATTACGATGATGATTCGGTATCCTCTCGCCGCCGCAACGGAAGCAAGGCCGATGCCCGTGTTGCCGGAGGTGGGTTCGATGATGACTGAATCCGGGTTGAGCTTGCCGGATGCTTCGGCTTCGTCGATCATTGCCTTGGCGATTCTGTCCTTGACCGAGCCTGCCGGATTGAAATATTCCAGCTTCGCAAGGATTCTTGCCTTCAGTCCGAGTGCTTTTTCGATG
>JAFUKI010000115.1 GCA_017467815.1 Clostridia bacterium | reverse complement strand
GCAGTGGGTAAGGACTAGGCAGAACAGGCCGCCAGAATGGCATTTTCTTCTCCTCTGCTGGAATCCTCCATCAGCGGTTCCCGCGGTATCATCATCAGCATTACCGCTTCTCCCGATATCGGCATGGACGATGTGGACATCGCGTCTTCTCTGGTTACCCAGGAAGCACACGAAGATGCCAACATCATCTGGGGTGTGGCCTTTGACTCCGATCTGGAAGACACCATGAAGGTGACCATCATTGCTACCGGTTTTGAAAACAAGAGCGAAACCACCGTAAACTTCGGTAAGGCTGCAATGCCGGACAACCTGCGTATGGTAGCTGCCGGCAAAATCGAAAAGGGCCAGGTAGTCAAGAAGGAAACCACCATTGAGGAAAAAGAAAAGCCCGCAGAAGAAGCCGATGACGATTCTCCCATCTCTGACGATGACTTCAACGAAATCATCACCATGCTGAAGAAGGGCAGAAACAATCAGAACGGTCAGGGCGGTGCAGGCAATCCTCCCAGAAGATATTGATTGAAAGTGCATATACAGAAAAGACGGAAAGCTCTGCAGCCGACCGTCTTTTTTAGCTGTCTGAAAACAACCGGAAAGAGAGAAGTGTTTCCTGAATACAACCGAAAGTGGGAATGCCCGAAAAATCCGTTGTTTACATCCACTGCAGGTTGTGGTATACTGGTGTCACAACCGAAGGGCCTGGCGGAAATCAACATAATATGCGGAGGCAATCATGAGAGAAATCAGTATTGCAAAAAACATTACGGAACTGCGGAAAAAGAACGGAATGACCCAGGAACAGCTGGCGGCGGCGATCAATGTATCTCCCCAGGCTGTATCCAAATGGGAAACAGGCGCCTGTCAGCCGGACTTTCAGACGATCCCGACACTGGCGGAACATTTCCACGTGAGCATCGACTATCTGTTTTACGGACAGGATATGGTGTATGAGGATATTTACGAAAAGATTTTCAAGCTGACAGAGAAAAAAGAGCAGATGAGTGTGGAATCTTATGAAACGGCGCTGAAAATTTTTGCCCATGCCCATCACGGCATTTCCTGCGGGAATCTGCGGGGAAGAGGGCCGGTGGAGCTGCATGACCAGCCGATTCATATTTCCAGTGAAGGCGGCATATCCCTGCTGGGCGGCAACGGATTCGGCGCTGTTGTGACAAGACAGTATTTTACACATATGAACCGGGAAACAGCAGAATTTGCCGGAAAAATCTGCGCTATATTGGCAGAAAAGCACACCGGTGAAGTCTGTATGGCAATTGTTTCCATGAGCGATATCAGTTTCAGTGAACTGGAAGAAAAGCTGGCGATGCCGAAGGAAGAACTGCGGACTGCGCTTGACAAACTGATTGCCGGCGGGCTGGTGGTGGAAAAGGTTTCCAAACATAAAGTTCTCGGAACGACCTACGATATTGTGGATATGTATCACAGCTGCCTGTGCCTGTTGTTCGCAATAATGCAGATGCAGAAGGATTCGCTGAACGGGATTTCCTGCTGCATGGGATACGGGGATTACCCCATCGGGTTGGCGGGGACAGAGGAAGCAGAAACGGAAAACTGATGCTTGCAAAAGCACTGTTTGCGTGGTATACTTAAATAAACGCTGATTGAAGACTGTTTTTCAAAAAGGCCCAATCAATACAGGCTATTTTGGATAAAACTTGCGTTTTTCAGTATTTAAATAAGAAAATACCATGATAACAGGAGAAACACCATGCGAAAAATCCAACTGAATACATATCCTGTACCGCTGTCCTGCGTTTGCCTCGGGACGGCTTCCATGGGAGCGGACGGATTGACCGGTGCGCCGGTGGATAAAGCCTTCGCCATACTGGATGCATACTACACCATGGGCGGTCGGTTTCTGGATACTGCCAATGTATATGGCAGATGGGGTGCGGATCGTACCAATGCTTCGGAAATTGTCATCGGCCGCTGGCTGAAGGAACGGCAGATCACGGACATGGCCGTCACCACAAAAGCCTGCCATTATGCTCCCGATTCTCCGGAAACCAGTCGGGTCACGGCGGAAGCACTGGATATGGATATTGCCGAAAGCCGACAGTCTCTTGGAATGGACAGGCTGGATATATGCCTGCTGCACCGGGATAACGAAGAAACGGATATACGCAGGATTGTGGATTTCTGTACAGATCAGGTGGATGCAGGAAAAGTCACCCGGTTTGGGTTTTCCAATTATCGTACGGAACGGGTACGGACGGCAGTTGCATATATGGGGAATGACTGGCAGAAGTATTTTGTTGGCGTTTCCAATGAATGGAGTCTTGCCATGGAGAATGCGGCAGGATACAGTCCGGCAAACGGTATGACGGCAGTGGACAGGGAACTGCGGGAGCTTGCCGGAAAAAAGGGATTCGGAATCTTTCCTTTTTCATCCGTTGCACACGGTTTCTTTTCCAAGCTGCAGCAGTGCGGCGCGGTATATGCGGATGGCAAATGGACAAATACCGAAAGTTTCCGGGGCAGAAAAGACTGGCTGAGCGATGCCAACGGTGCGGCGTACAACAATCTGCTGGCAGAATCCCGGGAAACCGGCATATCTGTCAATACCCTCAGCCTTGCGTATCTGCTGCATGAGCCGAACACCATCCCTGTTATGAGCGTCAGCCGACCGGAACAGCTGGAAGAACTGTCGGAAGTGACCGGTTGAAACATTGGTCTTCGATAATTTCCCGGGCAATTGCATAAAAACAGAAAAGCGGCAATCCTCCGATGCAGGAGTGACTGCCGCTTTTGTTGTTATATCATTTCCATTTCGCTGCGAACTGCGTGCTTGACGCGATCCCGTTCTTCCGCACGCTTGGCGTCGTTGAAGTGATCCAGCGTACCTACCAGATAACCGGTGATCCGGCGGATCCGTTCAAAAGGTTTTTCGGCGGTTTCCGCTCTGCCGCATCCGGGACAGGTGTTGCCTATGATGCCGGTATAGCCGCAGGCAGGGTCATGGTCAACAGGATGGTTGATGGCACCATAACCAATGCCGGATTCCTTCATGCAGCGGACGATATCTTCGAATGCATCCAGATTTTCCAACGGATCTCCGTCCAGTTCAATGTAGGTGATGTGCCCGCCGTTGGTCAGATTGTGATAAGGCGCTTCCAGACGGATTTTGTCATATGCGGAAATATCGTGGTAAACCGGAATATGGAAAGAGTTTGTGTAGTATTCCCTGTCGGTAATGCCGGGGATAATACCGTATTTCTGCTTGTCAATCCGCACAAAGCGGCCGGACAGACCTTCCGCAGGCGTACCGATCAGAGAGAAGTTCAGACCATACTGCTCGGTGGCAGCGTCCATTTTCTTCCGCATAAAGCCGATGATTTCCAGACCCAGACGCTGTGAATCAGCATTTTCCCCGTGGTGGAAGCCGGTCAGTGCTTTCAGGCACTCTGCCAGACCAATGAAACCGACGGTCAGCGTACCGTGCTTGAGCACTTCGCCCACAAAATCATCCTTATCCAGCTTTTCGGAATCCAGCCACACGCCTTCGCCCATAAGGAACGGATAATTCCGCACCCGTCTGGCAGCCTGTACCCGGAACCGTTCCAGAAGCTGTTCGATTACCAGATCGATTTTCCGTTCCAGATCCTCGAAAAAACAGTCTACATTCTTATTGGCATTGATGGCAATTCGGGGCAGATTGATGGAAGAGAAACTCAGGTTTCCTCTGCCGTTTACGATCTGTTTGGTTTTATCATATGCGTTTGCCACAACTCTGGTACGGCAGCCCATATAGGCAACTTCCGTTTCTACCTTACCCGGCTGATAGAACTGGGCATTGAAGGGAGCGTCCAGGAAGCTGAAATTGGGGAAAAGCCGCTTTGCGGAGACCCGGCAGGCCAGCTGGAACAGGTCGTAGTTGGGATCTTCGGGATTGTAATTGACGCCTTCCTTTACCTTGAAGATCTGGATGGGGAAGATAGGCGTTTCGCCGTTGCCCATGCCGGAATTGGTGGCGTCCAGCAGCGCACGGATCACCAGCCGGCCTTCCGGTGTGGTATCGGTGCCGTAATTCAGGGAGGAGAAGGGAATCTGCGCGCCTGCGCGGGAATGCATGGTGTTCAGATTGTGAATCAGCGCTTCCATCGCCTGATGCGTGCTGCGGTCGATTTCCTTTTCCGTGTATTTTTCGATAACCGCCGCTTCTCTGGAACCGCTTTCTCCCAGCAGCGCGGTAAGTTCCTTTGCCAGTGCATCCTTCATGGCTTCTGCTTCTGCCATAACAGGATGTACACCGTATGTATTTTCAATATGTGCCAGCAGTGCGGCTGCGGCTTCTTCGCCATCTCTGCCGCCATACAGCACATCCGCCATATCCAGTGCCTTGGCAATGTTTCTGGTCAGATGACGCACATAAGTCTTGCGTACACCGATGGCCATGGCATATTCAAAATTGGGGATGGACTGTCTGCCGTGCTGGTCGTTCTGGTTTGCCTGAATGGCAATACAGGCAAGAGCCGCATAGGACATGATGTCCTTGGGTTCTCTGATGTTCTGACTCTGACCGGTGGCAAAACCGCCGTCAAAGAGCTTGATCAGGTCAATCTGGCAGCAGGTGGTGGTCAGCCCGTAGAAATCCAGGTCATGAATATGGATATCGCCGTCCTTATGCGCTTTTGCATGGGCGGGATCCAGTACGTACAGATCGTAAAACTGCTTTGCACCTTCGGAACCGTACTTGAGCATGGTACCCATGGCGGTATCCCCGTCGATGTTGGCATTTTCACGCTTGATATCGCTTTCCAGTGCAGAGCGGAAGGTAAGATCTTCAAAGGTCTTCATCAGATGGGTGTTCATCTCCCGGACCTTGGTGCGTTCCGCGCGGTACAGAATATACTCCTTGGCGGTGCGCACATGACCATGCTTTACCAGAACCCATTCCACCGTATCCTGAATGGCTTCCACGGAAGGAATGTCTTCCTCGCCTGCGTGTTCCTGAGAAAGGCGCACGGAAACCTCCTGGGCAAGAGCCAGGGCTTCCTTATAATCGCTTCCGCCTACAGCCTGTGCCGCGCGGAAGATCGCATTGGCTATTTTCTCCAGGGAAAAGGGGACCTCACGACCGTCCCGCTTGCGGATTCTGGTCAGCATATAAAACTCCATTCTGTCATATGGCGTGTAAATATCACAGATAAACCGGACATATCGTCAGCCTGCCTGCGTTCTGCCATACCACGTATGTTAATACATGATCTTCCTGTTATCATGAAATATCGGTGCGCAAAAAAAGGAAAGAGGACAGGATCGACAGCCTCCGACAAACGCGCCGGACAGGTTCCGGAAAACGTCAGAAAATGGAGAATGTCACAGCCTGTCGTAATGTGCCAATAAAAACACCACAACATATTGTGGTGTCGTGTAATGGGCCGTCATTACGTTGTATATTATAATCTATAAAGTCCTTTTTGTCAAGACCTGTTTGGGATAATAAGAGCCAAATTTCGCACCTCAAATTTATGGATTATGCCGTTTTTGTACTTTTTTGGAAAAAGCTATTGACAAGGCAAAGTTCTCCTGCTTGATATGAAAAAATGTTCGGATTATGCAGCTGCTTGTCAGAAAATGTACAAAAACTGTGACATTTGCAACAAATTTGAGGGCGGAATAAGGCGGTTCTCAGAGATACGGCAATCTCTGAAAGAATCAGGGAAGAAAAAGGTCGTTCTGTGCCATAAGCGCCGCGCAGTCTTCGATTTTTTTTGCGGCTGCGGCGGACTGTTCGTAGTACGGTTCCGGCGAAAGCACGGCCATGGTATCTCTTTCATAAACGGAATAATTGGTCAGAATGTTGTTGTGAGGCTTCTTGAAAAATATCGTAT
>JAFUKI010000015.1 GCA_017467815.1 Clostridia bacterium | reverse complement strand
CCCCCCCCTGCTTAATGCAATAGTCTCTTTTTATTTATGATGCAAATATTATTCGAAATACTTCTTTGCGGAGGCAAACAGCTTCATGTCGTAGTTGCCGGGTACGTTCTTGTACAGGCCGTTGTTCCAGCGCTCGGAGTGACCCATCTTACCCAGAACTCTGCCGTCGGGAGAGGTGATACCTTCGATTGCCAGCATGGAGCCGTTGGGGTTGTAGTCGATATCCATGGTTGCCTGCCCCTTGTCGTCCACGTACTGGGTAGCGATCTGTCCGTTTTCTGCCAGCTGCTTCAGAACATTTTCCGGTGCAATGAAGCGTCCTTCACCGTGGGAAATAGCTACATTATAGATATCGCCCACTTCGGTTTCGGCAAGCCAGGGAGACTTGTTGGATGCTACACGGGTACGTACCAGTCTGGACTGGTGACGGCCGATGGTGTTGAATGTCAGAGTGGGACAGTTTTCATCGGTGTCGATGATTTCGCCGTAAGGAACCAGACCCAGCTTGACGATTGCCTGGAAACCGTTACAGATACCGCACATCAGACCTTCGCGTACCTTCAGAAGTTCGTTGGTGCGTTCACGGATAATGCCGTTGCGGAAGAATGCTGTAATGAACTTACCGCTTCCGTCCGGTTCGTCACCACCGGAGAATCCGCCGGGAATGAAGATCATCTGGCTCTGCAGGAGTTTTTCGGCAAAGGTTTCCACGGACTGCGCAACAGCATTGCTGGTCAGGTTGCGGACAACAATGATTTCCGGTGCAAAGCCGGCATTTTCCAGTGCCTTTGCGGTGTCAAATTCGCAGTTGGTGCCGGGGAATGCGGGAATCAGCACACGGGGTTTAGCAAACTTTGCGTCAGTCTTTACGCGGGTATACTTGGGTGCAGAAATGGTCGGTACTTCTGCCTTTTCAGCCTTTGCATGAACGGGATATACGCCTTCCAGTTTGCCGGCATATACGTCATATACATCGCACAGGCACAGCTTTTCACCCTTGTAGGTCAGTGCGTACTTTTCTTCGGTTGTACCCAGCAGAACCGCACCTTCCACAGCGGTGTCGTCCTTCATTTCCACAATAAAGGAACCGTATGCATAACCGAACAGGTCTGCCATGGAAACAGCGTCACTGTAGGTAAAGCCGACGCGGTTACCGAATGCCATCTTCATAACAGCTTCCGCAGCACCGCCGAATCCGGGTGTGTAGATTGCTGCTGCCTTGCCGTCCTTCACCAGCTTATGTACAGTTTCGTACAGTGCCAGGAGGGATGCGGTTTCCGGCAGGTCGTTCTTATCCATAGCGGGACGGAGCCACAGAACTTTGTGTCCGGCTTCCTTGAATTCAGGGGTTACTACGTTGTTCAGCTTGTCGGTGGTTACGGCAAAGGATACCAGTGTGGGCGGAACATCCAGCTGTTCGAAGCTGCCGGACATGGAGTCCTTACCGCCGATTGCCGCAACGCCCAGTGCCATCTGTGCTTCCAGTGCGCCGAGGAGTGCTGCCATGGGTTTACCCCATCTTTCGGGCGCACGCATGGGCTTTTCGAAATATTCCTGGAATGTCAGGTAAACTTCTTCAAAAGATGCACCTGCACCGATCAGCTTGGATACGGATTCCACAACTGCCAGATATGCACTGTGGTAGGGGCTCTTTTCAGCAATATACGGGTTATAACCCCATGCCATGAAGGAAACGGTATCGGTATCCCCATGTTCGGTGGAAATCTTATGTACCATTGCCTGGGAAGGTGTATCCTGATACTTGCCGCCGAAGGGCATCATAACGGTGCCGGCACCGATGGTGGAGTCAAAGCGTTCAGACAGACCTCTCTTGGAGCATATGTTCAGATCCCCAGCCAGTGCCTTCATGCCGGATGCGAAATCTGCGGGAATTGCCTTGGCGTAATCCTTGGGTGCTGCGGGTGCAACGTCAATATGCTTTTCCGCACCGTTGGAGGAAAGGAACTCTCTGGAGATATCCACGATCTTCTTCCCTCTCCAGTACATAACCAGTCTGGGATCTTCGGTAACATGGGCAACGATGGTAGCTTCCAGGTTTTCCGCATCTGCCAGTTCACAGAACCGCTCGGCGTCTTCCTTGGCTACAACAACCGCCATACGTTCCTGGGATTCGGAAATCGCCAGTTCTGTTCCATCCAGACCGTCGTACTTCTTCGGCACCTTATCCAGGTCGATGATCAGACCGTCTGCAAGTTCACCGATGGCAACGGATACACCGCCTGCACCGAAGTCGTTGCATCTCTTGATCAGTCTTGCCGCTTCACCGTTGCGGAACAGTCTCTGCAGCTTGCGTTCTTCCGGTGCATTACCCTTTTGAACTTCTGCGCCGCAGGATTCCAGGGAGTGGAGGTCGTGGGACTTGGAGGAACCGGTAGCACCGCCGCATCCGTCACGGCCAGTACGACCACCCAGCAGAATAACCAGGTCGCCATCCACGGGGCATTCTCTGCGTACATGATCGGCAGGAGTAGCCGCGATAACAGCACCGATTTCCATTCTCTTTGCCATGTATCCGTCGTGATACAGTTCGTCCACCTGTCCGGTTGCCAGACCGATCTGGTTACCGTAGGAAGAATATCCGGCAGCAGCGGTGGTTACCAGCTTCTTCTGGGGCAGCTTACCGGTGAGGGTATCTGCAACAGGTCTTGTGGGATCGGCAGCACCGGTCACGCGCATGGCGGCATATACATAGGAACGACCGGACAGGGGGTCACGGATCGCACCGCCGATACAGGTTGCCGCACCGCCGAAAGGTTCGATTTCAGTGGGGTGGTTATGGGTTTCGTTCTTGAACAGCAGCAGCCATTCTTCATCCTTACCGTCCACATTCACGGTCATCTTTACGGTACAGGCGTTGATTTCCTCGGATTCGTCCAGTTTCGGCAGTTTGCCGGCAGCTTTCAGAGCACGTCCTGCAATGGTACCGATATCCATCAGGTTCATGGGCTTTGCTTCTCTGCCCAGATTCTTACGCAGTTCCTTATAATGCTGGAATGCTTCGTTCAGCAGTTCATCTTCAAAGGTTACATTGTCGATGGTGGTCAGGAATGTGGTGTGACGGCAGTGGTCGGACCAGTAGGTATCCGTCATACGGATTTCGGTAATGGTGGGACAGCGTCCTTCGGTACGGAAGTAATTCTGCAGGAAACGCAGGTCATCCGTATCCATTGCCAAACCGTATTTCTTCACGAAAGCGGCAAGTCCTGCGTCATCCAGATCCAGGAAACCTTCCATAACTTCTACATCTGCCGGAACATCATACTGTGCCGCCAGGGTTTCCTTGGTTTCCAGACCGGCTTCTCTGGCTTCCACGGGGTTGATAACATATTTCTTTACGGCAGCCAGTTCATCCGCAGTGGGATCACCGGAGAGAATGTACACTTTTGCGGTGCGTACATCGGGACGGATATCCTGGGAAATGATCTGGATGCACTGTGCCGCGGAGTCTGCTCTCTGGTCGTACTGACCGGGCAGGTATTCCACAGCAAACACAATATCCCCTGCCGGCAGTTCGTCGAATACAACGTCCACCTGCGGTTCGGAAAATACGGTATTCTTGGCATAGTCAAACAGTTCTGCGGTGATGTTTTCCACATCATAACGGTTCAGCAGACGTACGCCGGTGATGGATTTGATCCCCAGAAAAGTCTGAATATCATTATACAGCGCATTTGCCTCAACGGTCAGACCTTCTCTTTTCTCTACATATACTCTATAAACCATGCTTTATTTCCTCATTTCTCGTCATAAGCTGCAAGTGCTCTTTGACCGATGTCATTTCTCTTATATGCGTTGGCAAACTGCACGTCCGCTGCCGCATCATACGCCAGGGCAATCGCGTCTGCCAGGGTATTTCCGCAGGCTGTTACGCCCAGTACACGTCCGCCGGCAGTCAGAAGGGTGTTGTTTTCGTCCCGCTTTGCGCCTGCGATATATACTTTGGCATTATGCTTCAGCTTTTCCGGTATTGTGATCGGGAAACCGCTTTCGTATTTCTTGGGGTAACCGTCGGATGCCATGATTACACAGCAGGCGTTCTGTTCCGCGAACTTCACTTCCACTTCCGCCAGTCTTTCTTCGGCTACAGCTTCCATGATGGTGAACAGATCGGATTCCAGAAGGGGCAGAACAACCTGGGTTTCGGGGTCACCGAAGCGGCAGTTGTATTCGATTACCATGGGACCTTTTTTGGTAAGCATCAGTCCGAAATACAGACAACCCTTGAAAGTACGGCCTTCTGTGTTCATGGCGTTCATGGTGGGCAGGAAGATCTTTTCCATACATTCAGCCGCAATTTCAGCGGTGTAGTAGGGATTGGGTGCAATGGTTCCCATACCGCCTGTATTCAGACCGGTATCATTGTCCCCTGCACGCTTATGGTCCATGGAAGATACCATGGGAACCACAACCTTACCGTCCGTGAAGGACAGAACGGAAACTTCGGGACCTTCCAGGAATTCTTCGATAACGACTCTGCTGCCGGAAGCACCGAATACCTTATCTTCCATGATTTCCTTCAGCGCATCTCTGGCTTCTTCTCTGGTCTGGCAGATCAGCACCCCTTTGCCCAGTGCCAGTCCGTCTGCTTTTACAACCAGCGGACTGGGGGCGGTTTCCACGTACGCCATTGCTTTGTCGTAATCTTCAAATACTTCGTATGCCGCTGTGGGAATGCCGTATTTCTTCATGAGATTTTTGGAGAAGACTTTACTGCCTTCGATTTCTGCCGCGTTTTTGCGGGGACCGAAACAGGGGATTCCCATTTCTTCCAGTGCATCCACACAGCCAAGCACCAGCGGATCATCCGGTGCCACCACAGCAAAATCGACGGGGTTATTCTTCACAAATTCACAGATCGCCGGAATATCCTTTGCACCGATGGCAACACATTCCGCTATATCCGTCATACCGCCGTTTCCGGGCAGTGCATAGATCTTATTCACCTTGGGACTTTCAGCAAGCTTCTGGATGATCGCGTGTTCTCTGCCGCCGGAACCGATAACAAGAATGGTCATATTTTTACTCCTAATTCAGTATGTATGCAGTATTTATGGAGAGCATATCTTAAAACGATCTCCCGAAACACTGCTTTTCGAAAAACGCACAATGCTGTACCCATGTTTTGGCATGAGTACAGCTGTGATTTTTTATTAGTGGTGGAACAGACGCATACCGGTAAAGCACATAGCGATACCGTATTTGTCGCAGGTTTCGATTACGTTTTCGTCACGTACGCTTCCGCCGGGTTCTGCAATGTAGGAAACGCCGCTGCGTCTTGCACGTTCAATATTGTCGCCGAAGGGGAAGAAAGCATCGGATGCCAGTGCAACACCGGTGATGCCTGCCAGGAATGCCTTCTTTTCGCAAGCAGTCAGTTCAGCCGGCTGTTCGGTGAAGTACTGCTGCCACATACCGTCTGCCAGTACATCTTCGTACTGTTCGGAAATGTATACGTCAATTACGTTATCTCTGTCAGGTCTGCCGAGAGTGGGCTGGAAAGGCAGAGCGAGAACCTTGGGATGACGGCGCAGATGCCAGATATCCGCCTTGTTGCCCGCCAGTCTGGTGCAGTGGATACGTGACTGCTGACCGGCACCGACACCGATAGCCTGTCCGTCGACCGCATAGCAAACGGAGTTGGACTGGGTATACTTCAGAGTGATCAGTGCAACGATCAGGTCCAGCTTGGACTTTTCGGGAATTTCCTTATTGGAAGTAACCAGATTGGTGAGAACATCGTGGGAAACCTTATAGTTATTTCTGCCCTGTTCGAACGTGATACCGAATACATCCTTGGTTTCGATTTCTTCGGGAACGTAGTCGGGGTCGATTTCTACGATATTGTAGGCGCCCTTCTTCTTGGACTTGAGAATTTCCAGTGCCTCGGGTTCGTAGCCGGGGGCGATGATACCGTCGGATACTTCACGCTTGATGATCATAGCGGTGGTTACGTCGCAAACATCGGACAGAGCGATCCAGTCGCCGAAAGAGGACATTCTGTCGGTACCGCGTGCTCTTGCGTATGCACAAGCCAGGGGAGAATCGTCCAGACCTTCGATATCGTCAACAAAGCACATCTTCTTCATATCTTCATCCAGCTTGAAGCCCAGTGCAGCGGAAGTGGGGGAAACGTGCTTGAAGGAGGTTGCGCAGGTGATGCCGGTAGCTTCCTTCAGTTCCTTTACCAGCTGCCAGGAGTTGAAAGCATCCAGGAAATTGATGTATCCGGGGCGGCCGTTGAGAATCTTGATGGGCATTTCGCCGCCGTCTTTCATGTAGATTTTGGAAGGCTTCTGGTTGGGGTTGCAGCCGTATTTCAGTTCAAATTCTTTCATAATCTATTCTGTCCCTTTCGTTTGTTCGTTTTTAGCTGTTTTTGCCGTATCGCCGGGCAAGATTCTCGTATCTGCCGCGGTAATGCCAGCTGTTTTTGTTTTTGTTTTCACCGATGATGCCGAGTCCCGGATGACCAAGCACCGCTATGGATCTTGCTCGATTCTGATTTGTCGCGAAAACAGATCCTCACTGATTCTTGTTTACGATTCTGGTATCGGATTCGCCGCTTGCAAGGTCGATATAACGTACAAACAGAGAAACCTTGTTGTCTTCGTTCAGATTTGTCCAGATCAGGTCGGTGAGAGCGTCGATGTCCACGTCAGGCAGTTCCAGGGTCTTGGGTTCGCCTTCAAAGGAGGGCAGCGGATCGCCGTCACAGTTATAGGTATGGATGAACTTAGCCTTACCGGGAATGGGGTTGGTGTAGGCATAAGTGAATCTTTCGCAGGAGCTGTCATCTCCTTCTGCACTCTTGAGAATGGACATGGCATAGTTCATATCGCCGTATTCGCAGTGGATGATACCGGAAATACGGGGAGTGAAGTTGGGCTTGTCGTCTTCAAAAGTACGGGTGCGCAGAGCCTGTTCAAAGGTCATCTGCTTGTCCATAAGATCGTAGATGGTGTCGGTCTGGTCACCGTTGGTAACGATGGTCTTATTGCCCAGTACGCGAACCGGATAGTAAATGATCAGGTGGGGATCCACCATCTTGGATTCGTCGAATGCCTTGGTGCGCATTGCGTCTCCTTCCGGTACAAACACACGGTTGCGGCTGTTGACGCTTCTGCCCATGATGAAGTAGGCGGTTACGGCTTTCTTTCCGTCGGCGCTCTTGCCGATGATGATGCCTCTGCCGTGATAAGCGAGAGAATTCAGTTCGCTGGCAATGGAAGAAACTTTCATTTTATTCTCCTTTTATATAAACCTTATTGTTTACAATATTTATCTTATTTTCGCAGAACAGTCTGACCGCTTCCGGCAGTATTTTCCATTCCGCCTGTTCCATGATCCGCTTCTGGAGGGTTTCGGGTGTATCGTCATCCAGAACCTCTACCGCTTTCTGCAGAACAATGGGACCCGCATCACATTCGGGGGTCACAATATGTACCGTTGCGCCGGAAACCTTTACGCCCTTTTCCAGAGCCGCTTCATGGACACGCAGGCCGTAATAGCCCTTGCCGCAGAAGGAAGGAATCAGTGCGGGATGCACATTCAGGATCCGGTTGGGGAAACTGTCGTAAACCTGTTCGTCAATGATGGTCATGAACCCGGCAAGAACGATCAGGTCGATCCCGGCAGCCTCCACCGTTTCCACCAGGGCACGGGAATAAGCGGCAATGCTGTCGTATTCCTTACGGGGCAGAACGGCTGTGGGAATATCGTTGTTTTTTGCCCGTTCCAGCGCATAGGCATCGGGTTTGGAGGAAACCACGAGTGTGATCTTGCCGTTCCCCAGTTCCCCTCTGTGCTGGGCATCAATCAGTGCCTGCAGATTTGTGCCGCCGCCGGATACGAATACCGCAATATTGGTTGTCTTTGTCATAGGTCCACCTGTTTATGCCAGAATTACGCCGTCATCCCCGGCAACGGTTTCGCCGATGATGTACGCTTCTTCTCCGTTGGCACGCAGGATCTCCACCGCCTTGTCCGCATCTTCCTTGGCAACGGTGATCGCCATACCAACACCCATGTTGTAGGTGTTGAACATATCTCTTTCCGCTACATTGCCGGCTTTTGCAATCAGGTCAAAGATAACGGGAGTCTTGACAGCTGCCTTTTCGATCTTGGCGCTGATTCCGTCGGGGAGGGCGCGGGGAAGGTTTTCATAGAAGCCGCCGCCGGTAATGTGGGAGATACCCTTTACCGTAACAGCATCCAGCAGAGCCAGGACAGGCTTAACGTAAATTCTTGTAGGTGTCAGCAGAACTTCACCCAGGCTCTTGCCGCCCAGTTCCGCTACAGGCAGGGTTACATCCTTGTTTTCTACATCAAATACCTTACGTACCAGAGAGAAACCGTTGGAATGTACGCCGCTGGAAGGCAGTGCGATCATAACGTCGCCGGGGATGATGGAGGCATTGTTGACTACTTTAGAGCGATCCATGATACCTACCGCAAAACCGGCAAGGTCATAGTCATGTTCCGGCATCATACCGGGATGTTCTGCAGTTTCGCCGCCAACCAGTGCGCAGCCGGACTGTACGCAGCCTTCAGCCACACCGGATACGATGGACGCGATCTTTTCGGGGAAGTTTCTGCCGCAGGCGATGTAGTCCAGGAAGAATACAGGACGGGCACCGCAGCAAATAATATCGTTCACACACATGGCAACACAGTCGATACCCACTGTGTCATGCTTGTCCATCAGCATAGCAAAACGGATCTTGGTACCAACGCCGTCCGTACCGGAAACCAGAATCGGATCGGTAATACCGTATTCCTTCATTACAGCACCCAGATCAAACATACCGCCGAATCCGCCGATGCTGTCACACACGCCTGTTGTCATGGTACGGGCAATATGCGCTTTCATAAGTTCTACAGCTGTATAACCTGCTGTAATATCAACGCCTGCTTCCTTGTACGCTTCACTGAAACTCTTCATTTAGATTACCTCCGGAGAGTATTTTTATTATTTATATATTTTTATTGCAGAGATACAATTTTATCGGACGGGATCCGTATGTCCTGTCCATGGCAATTCAAACAAACATCCAGTACGCCGGGATTGTACACAAAGGAACCGTCCGCGGCAAACTGCAGGGCTTCGAATGCCTTTACATAGTTGAAAACTTCCATGTTGGTTGCATACCACACGTCATCCCGGTTGCCCACATAGGCGCCGAATTCTTCGATGATATGCCAGCTGTTATCCTTAACAAACTCACTGCTGTGCCCCATAAGGGTAAACAGGCGGGGAGTCTGTACCCAATGGTAGGAACCTTGGGGTCCTTCCAGAAACGCCTTCGCCAGTTCCATCAGCCGGGGATTACGATGGCGACGGTGATCGGCATTGGCAGCCAGTCGGTGGGAATATCGAATTTTTCCGTGGATAAACGGTGTCCATTCCGTGTCTGGGGCATCATACCGGCATTGAATGTGTCTTTCAGGCCGTATTTGGACATGATTTCAATCAGCTGTCGGTCCGATGCTGCGCCGTCGTCGTAGGTCAGGGTAACGGATTTGTCTCCGAATCCCGGAAAACGCAGAAATGCATATTTCATTTTCCCCTCCGCAATGCCCGGCTTATTTTGCCAGCTTTTCCTGCAGAGCTGCATCCTTTGCGAGTACGGTTTCCGCACCTTTCTTACGTGCTTCTTTCAGTTTGGCAGACAGTTCTTTGTCGGAAACCGCCAGAATCTGACAGGCAAGGTGAGCAGCGTTGGCAGCACCGTTGATAGCCACTGTTGCAACCGGAATACCGGAGGGCATCTGTACGGTAGCCAGCAGTGCATCCAGACCATCCATTGCACCGCCCTTTACGGGAATACCGATTACGGGAAGTGTGGTGTTCGCTGCGCAGGCGCCGGCAAGATGGGCAGCCATACCGGCAGCGGCAAGAATCACACCGTATCCTTCTTCTTCCGCACCGGAAATAAATGCGGCGGTTTCAGTAGGTGTACGATGGGCGGAAAGAACTCTGGCGGTATATTCCACACCGAAAGAATCCAATACGGCAAACGCTTTTTCCACAACGGGAAGATCACTGTCGCTTCCCATCAGAATGGCAACCTTTTTACTCATGCTCATACCTCTTTCTGTCAGCTTCGTTTATGTTGTAATTTTGTAGTTTTAACAGTATTTCTGTTCAGTAAATCAAAAAAAGGACAAAGCTTTGCTATACACAGTCCACCTGTACTATAGAACAAAACAATGCCCAGACGGTCGGCTGAAGCTTTTCGGCTTCGTCACTTTCTGCTCCACGCAGGTACTCCCGCAACGTATAAAAACGCTTAACCGTCAGTCACAGAAAGTCTATTTTTGCAGGCATCGCCGCAGCTTACCATAAAAGCCGCTGTATTGAAAACCACGCTATTTATATTATACTGAATATTTCCGGAATCGTCAAGAGTTTGGTGAGACAAATTTCCACAGCTTTCAACTTATTTTGTCGTCACATTGAACAGGGAAACCGTTTTTCGCCCCTCTATTATAATCCAAACAGAAAAACTGCCGCTTCTCTTGCTTTTCATGTCAAGTCGTGCTATAATAAATTCTGCGCAAGGTACCATATCGGTTTAAACCGGAAACAGGTGAAATTCCTGTGCGAGCCCGTCACCGTGATTGTGCATGATCCCGAACAAGCGTATGCCGCCATACGTGTTCACCACTGTCCGACAGAATCCAGTATTCGGGATGGGAAGGGGTTTGGGAGCTGCATCAGCCGGGATACCTGCCTTGTCTGCGCGTACAGATGCTGCGAGTGCCGGCGACCATCGGTCATGTACGCAATTCAAAATTTTATATTTTTTAAGGAGAAACAAACATGAAAAACAAAACAACTGTTTCCACAATTCGTTTGTCTGTTCTGTTTGTGCTGATGGCGGCGTTAGCACTGTGTCTTGCATCCTGTGAGACCGAAGAACAAAACAGCAATGCCGTTACCTTCACCCTGACCGTTGTAGGTCCCGACGGCACTTCCACCGAGCATACCGTTACATCGGATGCGGACAACCTCGGCGATGCCCTGCTGAACGAAGGCATCATCGAAGGCACGGAAGACCAGTACGGTCTTTACATCACCGCAGTCAACGGTATCACCGCAGACTTCAACACCGACGGCGCATACTGGGCATTGTACATCGGTGAAGAATATGCCATGACCGGTGTAAGCTCCACTCCCATTGCGGAAGGCGATTCTTTCAAGCTGGTTTACGAAGTATATGCGTAATGCCAGTCATGGGGTGCGCCTGCGTAAAATGATCGTTTACGCCATGCTGGGTACCATTCTCTTCCTTGGCAAGCTGATCATGGAAGGTCTGCCCAACATCCATCCCATCGCCATGTTTATCACCGCGTTCACTCTCGTCTACCGTACAGAAGCGCTGATTCCCATTTACATCTACGTCTTTCTGACCGGTTTGTACGGCGGGTTCAATCTCTGGTGGGTGCCCTATCTCTATATCTGGACAATTCTCTGGCTGGTCATCATGCTGCTGCCGAAGCATCTTCCGAACCGTGCGGCATTTGTGCTGTATGCGGTTGTCTGTATGCTGTTCGGACTGGCGTACGGCACGCTGTATGCCCCTGCTCAGGCGATTCTGTTCGGCTACGATTTCGCCACCACCATCAAGTGGATCATCAGCGGACTTCCCTTCGATGTCATGCACGGTATCGGGAATCTGGTAATGAGTATTCTGGTTCTGCCCCTGGCGAAACTGCTGCGGCAGCTGAACCGGCAGATCGGAATTCCGTCATCACAGCCTGTTCCCAACCGGGTAAAACCGTAATCCACACCTGCACCGTCTGAAAGGAGACACCGTATGCCATCCTGCAAATTCCTTGCATTTACCGACCTGCACCACGAACCGCAGGTATCCCCCCACGATGCAGAAGCCTATCTGCAGCAGATACTGAACCGTGCAGATGCAGAGGAAGTATCCTTTGTCATCCAGCTGGGAGATCTTCTGCACACACCGGAACTCAATTCCGCATTGGGAGATATGTACGTTTCGCATCCCCTGCCTACATACAGTGCATTCGGCAATCACGATACGGATCTGGAAAGTCTCGATTATATCCTGCGTATGTACCGTCTGGAAAAAAATTATTATTATTTTGATCGTGACGGTTACCGCTTTATCGTGCTGGATCCCAATTACTGCCGTGACGGTGAAGGAAATATGGTTCATTATGCGCCCAGGCAGGTACGTGAACATCGCCGGGGTACAATTCCGCAGGAACAGCTGGACTGGCTGCAGGAAACCATCAGCGAATCTCCTCATCCCTGTGTGATTTTCAGTCACCAGAGTCTGGAACGCACGGACGGGATCAGCAACCGGGATGATGTATGGCATATCATCTGCCGTGCCAACTGCCGGAAGGAACACAGCGTTATTCTGTGCGTCAACGGCCATCACCACTGTGATTACTGTACATTCATAAACGGTGTATGCTGTCTTGATCTCAACGCTTCCGCCTACCACTGGGCAGATGCACGAAATCCCCGGCATCCGCAGGAATTTTGCGAAAAATATCCCATGACCGTAAATTCACTGCTGTACGATTCTCCCCTGTCCGCTGTAATTACGCTGGAAGGTACTGATCGCATTACCGTATCCGGAGCGGCGGGCAAGTTCATGTTCTCGCCCACCAGGGAAGATGTACTCCAAATGACATGCAAACGCCGTTTGTGTACGGATCGGATTTGTGTACCGTATATCAGTGATTATCAGATTGATCTGAAGAAAAACAGCGTGGAGCGATTCCGGAAAGAATAAAACCGCACCAATAGGCAATCGCCCGCCAACAGGCAGGGGACGGTACCTTCGATTTCCCGAAACGAAAGATTACAGGCATTGCGCTTATCTGTGATCCGACGCAGACGGGATGTCCCGGTATCTTCCCTGTCTGTTTTTATGTTTTGCCTGTACCTGACGTTTTTCCGCTCTATGCGGCTGTCTTCTCTCTTTTTGTTGCACTTATTGCAAATTTTTCTCTGTTTATCCGAGAAATTTTTACGTACATATTATCAAAAATGTATTTACTTTTTTAGAATTTTGCGCTATAATATACTTTGTATGATTGCAGAACAATTTCTGCATCGTATGTGACATAGTCCAAAGAAAAATTCACTATAAATGGAGGAAATTCTATCATGGCAAGAAAGAAACTTTCCATGGATGGCAACACAGCTGCGGCTCATGCTTCTTATGCATTTACCGAAGTTGCTGCCATCTACCCGATCACCCCTTCTTCTGTTATGGCTGACGTGACCGATACCTGGTCCGCTACCGGTCTGAAGAATATCATGGGCGACACTGTTAAAGTAGTTGAAATGCAGTCTGAAGCCGGTGCAGCTGGTGCTGTTCACGGTTCTCTGGCAGCCGGTGCTCTCACCACTACTTATACCGCTTCTCAGGGTCTGCTTCTGATGATCCCCAATATGTACAAGATCGCCGGCGAGCTGCTGCCCTGCGTTATTCACGTATCCGCACGCTGCGTAGCTTCCCACGCACTGAACATTTTCGGTGACCATTCCGACGTTTATGCCTGCCGTCAGACCGGTTTCGCAATGATGGCTGAATCCAACCCTCAGGAAGTTATGGACCTGGGTGCTGTTGCTCATCTGGCTACCATCAAGGGTCGTGTTCCCGTTCTGAACTTCTTCGACGGTTTCCGTACTTCTCACGAAATCCAGAAGATCGAAGCATGGGATTACGAAGATCTGGCTGAAATGGTTGACCAGGACGCTATCGCTGCTTTCCGCGCACGTTCTCTGAACCCCGAACATCCCGTTCTCCGCGGTTCCGCTGAAAACGGTGACATCTTCTTCCAGCACAGAGAAGCTTGTAACACCTATTACAACGCATTCCCTGCAATCGTAGAAGAATACATGGACAAGATCAATGCCAAGATCGGTACCGACTACAAGCTCTTCAACTACTATGGTGCTCCGGATGCTGAAAAGGTTATCATCGCTATGGGCTCCATCTGTGACGTTGCTGAAGAAGTTATCGACTACATGGTAGCTTCCGGCGAAAAGGTTGGTCTGATCAAGGTTCGTCTGTATCGTCCTTTCGTAGCTTCCAAGCTGATCGAAGCTATCCCCACCACCTGTAAGAAGATCGCTGTTCTCGACAGAACCAAGGAACCCGGTTCTCTGGGTGAACCTCTGTATCTGGACGTTGTTACCGCACTGGCTACCTCCGGCGTATCCGGCATCAAGGTTGTTGGCGGTCGTTACGGTCTGGGTTCCAAGGATACTCCTCCGTCTTCCATCTTTGCTGTATACGCAAACCTGGATGCTGAATGTCCCAAGAACGGCTTTACCATCGGTATCGTTGACGACGTAACCGGTCTCTCCCTCGAAGAAAAGCCCGCTCCCGACACCGCTGCTGCCGGCACCATCGCCTGCAAGTTCTGGGGTCTGGGTGGTGACGGTACTGTTGGTGCCAACAAGAACTCCATCAAGATCATCGGTGACCATACCGATAAGTATATCCAGGCTTACTTCCAGTATGACTCCAAGAAGACTT
>JAFUKI010000114.1 GCA_017467815.1 Clostridia bacterium | reverse complement strand
AGAGCATTGATCAACGATCCCCAGTGTATATTTGCCGATGAACCTACCGGAAATCTGGACAGAAAGTCCACAAGAGATGTAATGGAACTGTTCAGTAAACTGAATAAGGATGGACGAACCATCGTGATCGTTACCCATGATCCGGAAGTTGCGGGGTATTGCAGCAGGATCATATCAATTGTGGATGGAAAAATTATATGATTCTGAAAAACTTATGTCAGGTGAATTCTATAGTTTTCTGCGGAACAAACCACTATAACTGAAAGGACATCAAACCATGTCAAAAAAGAAAAGTTACCTTTTCGTCCTTTTGCTCGGCTTACTGACAGCCACCATCTGCCTCGCTATAGCAGACGGTATGATCGGTGTAGAAGGGAGCATACAGAATTACGAAATTAACGAAAACGGGGAATACATGTATACACTCCATGTTAACGACTCCACCGGCAGGATCATCTTCTGGACAGGACTGCTTCTTCTGCCGGTCCTGTTCGCCAGATGTGTTTCTGCTGCCCACACATGGATAGATCTTCCTCTGTATGTGATTGCCTGGTACATCCTGTCCGCTGTCTTTGGTTCACATGCAAACCATCGTTACCTCGCCCATCCCGGCAGAGGATTTATCAGTATCGGGGAAGAATGGACTTCCTTTTCAACCGCCATATTCCTGTGGCTGGTACAGTTTCTTTTGATCCTTGCCGTGAAAGGAATGACGAAGGGAATACGGAAACTGAACCGTAACCGCAGTGCAAGTTTTGTGATCGTTACCCTGATTTATATTTTGGCAGCTGCCGTCGGTATTTTTGTTTACCGGAACCTCTCCCTGCCGTGGTGGCTTTCTCTCCTGGTAGCCGATACAGCTGCCACAGTGGTCACTTTTGTTTTTAGCCAGATTTGTGAAAATGCATCTGTGTATGACCCTTATTGGAGTGTTCAGCCGCCGTTTATTCTGGCAGCCTTTGCAGTGGGACAGAATTTGACCGTGTTTGGGATATTTTTACTGATCGTGGTCTTTTTCTGGGGTATCCGCCTGACCGTGAACTGGGCGTACACTTTCGGTGATCTTACCCACCAGGACTGGCGGTACACCATGCTGAAGGAAAAAACAGGTGTGTTCTATCCCCTGATCAACTTTGTGGGGATCCATATGGTACCGACCCTTGTGGTGTACGGATGTGTTCTGCCCGGTGTGTATGCCATCCGAAATGCAGTACAGGGAAATATCGCAGGCGTTCTGTTCCTCTGTCTATCGGTCTGTGCGGTCATTCTGCAGGGAACAGCGGACAGCCAGATGCACAGATTCCGTCAAGACCGCACCGGCATTTTCATCCGTGTCGGGCTGTGGAAATATTCCCGACATCCCAATTATCTGGGTGAGATTCTCATGTGGTGGGGTATCGCTTTGGCTGTAATCTGTGCCGCTCCGGAAATGTGGTATCTTGCCGCAGGTGCTGCCGCCAATACCGTGTTGTTTTTTGCAGTCAGTATTCCGCTGGCAGACGGAAGACAATCGAAAAAAGAAGGATTTACGGAATACAAAAAGCAGACACGTATGCTCCTGCCCATCCGAAAATAAGACAGGTATACCGTGAAACTTTAACAGTAAAATTCACTCCGTTGCGCCCATGTTAACTTCCATTGCTTGCCAAAACCGTCCTGCTGTGGTATACTTTTTCCAGATAAACCAAAGGAGGCATACCTATGTTAAGTGAAAACCTGAAAAATCTGCGGAAAGAGAAGGGACTGTCCCAGGAAGAACTGGCGATCCGGCTGAACGTAGTCCGCCAAACCGTATCCAAATGGGAAAAAGGTCTGTCCGTTCCCGATTCCGAGATGCTGATCCGGATAGCGGAAGAACTGGATACAACCGTTACCGTACTGCTGGGCGAAACAGTGGAACCGGAAGAAGCAATCGACATAAAAGCCCTTTCCGCCAAACTGGAACTGCTGAACGAACAGTTTGCCAGACAGAATGAAAACCGCCGCAGGATCTGGCGTATGATCTTCATCGCCGTCGGTATCATTGCCGGAATCATTCTCCTGTGGGAACTGATCCAATTCATTTTCACCCAGGGAGCACTGCATTCCGTGGATGAAAGCATCGGTATCATCGGCGGTGCGGACGGACCTACACAGATTCTCGTTGCCAGCGTAGTCAACCCGGTCAGCGACTGGATTTTCGCCGCCATTGCCGCTGTTGTCTCCGTGATCGGCATAGTCAGTACAAGACGCAGATAAAACAAAATTTACATAAAAACAGAAGCGAAGTACCGCATTGTTTCAGCGGCACTTCGCTCTTTCTGTTTTCCTTATTTGTTTTTCGCGTCGTCGATACGCTTCTGCGCATCTGCAATTCTTGTATTGGCTTCCCGGATCTGTTCATCCCGCTTTTCCTGCTGGATTTTCTTCATGGTTTCGGGATTGCCCATAGCCTTGGCTTCTTCCCACTGTGCCTTGGATTCAGCCTTGGCAGCAGCAAAATTGGCTTTATCCACCTCATGTTGTGCCTTGGTGGATTCTTTCATGTCTTGGAATGCTTTCTTCAGAAAATTTGCCATTGTTTTTGTCTCCTTTTGTTCAGTGATTTATGATCTTTTCGCTGAGTGCGAGAATTTTGTCAGCGTATTTTGCCTTGCGGGAAGCGAGTATGTTTTTGTAAATCGGGTAGTTGAGAAGCGCTATAACCATGCCCGCAATACCAACGATAATGCCGGGTACCATAGGATCCGCCATACCGAGTGTGCTGCCGAGATCGGTCATAACAAGACTCATGCCGGCACCCATGATCACTGCACCGATACTGCCGAAGATGTAAGCGAAAATATTGGCAGGGCGTTTTACCGCTGCATCAAGCTGACGGAGTTCGTCAAGCTCGGAAGGCTGCTGTTCCATGTACTGGGTACGGATTTTCTGGGCGATGAAGTTCTGATCGTTTCTGTTCATTGTAATTACCTCTGTTTGATTTGTTGGTAAAATTATACCCGACCGATGTTTTGGATTTGATGCCGAAATGTTTGGGAAATATTAAACCTGCAGTATTTTCAATTTAAGCAGACTTGCGGCAATGGGGATATCGTGATATAATAATTACATCGAACAGAATGAAAAATAATTTTCAAAAAATTTCCCAAATGCCCCAACCTTTTTCGCCGGAATGTGTCTATAAGACAAGCGCTTAAAAATTATGAAAATTTTCATAGAACCGTGAAAGGAGGATGCATATGCAGCATCAGTATTTAACCGACGAGACTCTTGTTATGCTGACATTGGCAGGCGATCAGAGTGCCTATGAGAAGCTGGTATTACGGTACCAGAATGCCGTAATCGCTTCCGCTGTTCAGATTACCCGAAGCCGGTTCATGGCAGAAGATGCCGCGCAGGATGCATTTGTCACTGCATGGATGAAGCTGAACACACTTCGCAAACAGGACAAATTCGGCACGTGGGTCTGCCGCATTGCCCGGAATTGTGCCGTAAATATGGTCACACGGTACCGCAGCTTCATCGACTTCGATCTTCTGGAGAATACGGAAATAGCCGATGACCCCAGAATGAATCCTGCCGAGCTGTATGCATTGTCCGAGGAGAAAGAGGAACTGCACAGAAGCATCGGAAAACTGCCGGAAAAGGTGGGAGAGATCATCCGTCTGCATTATCTTGACGGACTTTCCATCGCGGAAATAGCGGACAGGATGCGGATTTCCGAAGGCACGGTAAAATGGCAGCTTCACGATGGCAGAAAGCGAATCAGAAAGGAGCTTTGTGCAATGAACGAAAGTTATAACGATACTCTGGTTCAGCGCGTCATGAAAAAGGTGGAAGAATTAAAACTCTGGCAGCTGAAAAACGATAAAAGCGGATTTGAAACGGTCTATAAAGACGTTCTCCGCGAGGTGGAAGATCTGCCGGAATCCGGGGATAAATACCACGCACTTGCAGATGTGCTGATGCGCGGCTGGTGGTGGCTGCCGGGTGATAAAAACGACGCATTGTTCGCCAGAATCAAGGATGCGGCATTAAAAGGGAAGAACGATGAGGTTATGGAATTCATCGTAACCCGCGAGGACAGCAAGGTATGGGGCAATGCCAAAATCGAATTCATCCGGGACAAGCAGATACCCCTGCTGGAAGAAGCCGGCTTTGTCCGTACACTGGCAAGAGAATGGTTCTGGCTGGGATACCAGTATTTCGAAGACGGACAGACCGAAAACGGCTATGCGGCTTTTGATAAGGTACAGTCCCTTCTGACACCAGCAGACCGGTATTATGCTCTTACGGTATATGCCAGAGAGGTAGAGCAGAAAATGGATGCAGGATATCGGGACAAGAATAAGAACCGGTATCTGAACAACAACAATGCTGTTGAACTGCATTGGATCGACGGAAGTCTGCGGTACTGGAAGATGGAACAGTACGGGCATGGATACATGAATTCCATAGACAGAGAGCTTCCCAATATGTTCCATCACGTATCCCGCTGTGATGGCTGGTTCTTTGATACAAAGATGGCTGTCGGCGAAACCCGTACAGGTACGGACGGAACCACACTGACATTTGCTTCTGCCGGTGAAACGGTGGGAACACCCTGCGGCGTTTTTACGGATTGTCAGCTCTGGATTACAAGCCGGATTGAAGAGTACAGCGGATACTGTATCAGCAAAGCATGGTATAAAGCCGGTGTTGGTATTGTCAAGTATGCGCGTACCGTGGACGACCTGACCGATGTGCGCCTGCTGCAGAAGTATCATATCATAGCCGGAGAAGGACTTCTTCCCATGGCAGCCGGAAATACATGGGAATATGCAGATACATACAATCATGACGTCCTGACATCCGAACTGAAGATCACGGTTACCTATGCGGACGAGAATCTGGTGATGACGGCATCCAGAGATTTTGCAGAACGGTTCCGGTATGACGAAAACAGCTGGCTGGATATGATCCAGGAAATTCGCAATGAATACTTCCAGTATGAAGGCGGAATGGGGAAAGTATGCGACGTTTCTCATGCGGTTGAACGTGCTCAGGTGTTGGCAAAAACGCCCATGGAAAAAGCACACACCAAAGCCGCTGTATCGGTTGCGAAACGGATTATGGAAACCGATCCCACATTCAATCCCGAACATACAGCCACCGGTCATTGGAATTTCTTCTCAAAAGAGCTGGTTGTACAGAAAAACGGAAAAATCACGTCTACACGAAATCATCGCTGGTCCTTTGAACTGAAAAGCATAGGCGGCATGGGTGAAGCTGATACGCCGCTTCTGTACAACGACATATACGATATTCTGAAAGACGCCACCCAAAACATTTGGTCGGACGAGTGGCAGATCGGAGCCTCTCCGTTGGTGGAATACAATCGGTGGGGCGATAGACCGATCCAAACACAGATGAACTGTGAAGACGGCGGAACCGTTACCACAAAAGCCGGCACATTTGCAAACTGCCTGAAGCTGTCCATGGATATCAGCGGTATGGACGATGGTTTGGCATACCGCGGCGGTAAAAAAGTGTATTATTTCGCCGATGGTGTGGGCATTGTGCGTACCGAAAACGAATATTGCGGAGGCGCAAGAACGGCGGTGTATGAGCTGACCTCTTACGAAGGAATCGGCGAGGGATATATGCCCATGGCAGACGGACTTGTACGCCGGTACGATGCCCTGAACCTGACCGACGGATATGTTGGTGCAGCGGAATATACCTATGTGGCAGACGGCAGCGGCAATATCGTGATCTTCGCAGACAAAACCGGTATCCGCAATCTGCCCCCGCCGATCACCCATTATGGGGCGATTCAATATGAACAGATGGAAGAGCCGCTGTGGGATGCCTATAAATGGTACGAATGCCGGCTGCTCCATGATGTAAACAACTTCCGGCTTCTGACCCATTTCCTCGGCAGAGACAACTGGAATCTCGGTGCCCCGGACAGAGCTGCGGAATGGGGAAAATGGCATATCCGTACGGTAGAATTCCTGGCAGAAGGCGGAGAGATCCCCCGTGCATGGCTGGGACGATATTGGCGCGCACATTTTTTCACCGCCTGCACTCTTTTTGGCTGTGATACACCGGAAACCAAGGAAGAAGGCTACCGGTATCTGGAAAAAGCATTTGAACTGTACCCGAAGTGGGCGGAAATTCCCGACGGAGAAGAACTGGAAGTGGGCAATGAGCTGATCTTCGGCGGTATCAAGATCATCAAAGGGCAGAGCGTCATTCTGCTTCCCGACGGTACCAAAGAACCCCTGGATTACGATTATCTGTTTAATCCCAAGGCGGAACAAATGTATTACGGTATGACTGCCGTCAGAGGCTGGGAATGGTTCAATCCCGTCCGGAATGAGGACCGTTTCAAAGCTTACATAGAACGGGCAAAGAAGCTGATGGAATCCGAAAAATAATAATAACCACCATCGTGAACTGCACAGAACCACGGTGGTGGTTTTCTCTATTTATGGACCGGAAATACAATGATATTTACTGAATCCCGTAAGTACCGGTAATGGGATCCTGAAACAAAGGAATCTGCGGTGTAAGAAACGTGAAAATCACGAATGCCGCACCGATCAGACAGATCCCAAGAAAAGCTGCCCACGGAAATCTGCATCTGATCGCATCTTTTTGAAAAAGAAAGGTTTCAAGCAAATAAGCAAGGGCTGCCGATATAAAAAAGATAACGATATTGATCCAGTCCGGCGATTCCCCGAATATGCCGTTGTACGTATAGAATAAAACCGGAATCAACAATAACCCGACAGCGATACCGACCAGCTTCACACACCAGAAATCCTGCCGATCACTGAAAAAACTGCTTTGTATCACGGCAAACAGAAACATGGGGAAAAACAACAGTTTCATGTGTTCCCATGTGGATTCGTTTACCCCGGAAAACAACGCAGCAACGGTGTTCTGACCCGTCCAGTCGTAAAGATAATGAAGTACGGTTCCCAAAAGGGAGGAAAAAGCAAAACCGGCAAACTGCCAAAGCGGAATAGATCGTTTCATATTATGCCTTTCCAAACAGTGCATTTTGGAAAAGTATATGAAAGCATTTTCTCATGTATGCCGGTTCGTAAGAGAAAGTATCATTCCAATGGAATTTCGCACAAAGCATAAACCGGTCTCAAATGTATACCGCCGACCTGGGACAAACAATACCGTTTCCCCGGTCGGACAATGCCATCCACAGGCTTGGCAATACCGCCGAGATGAATGGTAATGCGTGTCGGTTCCTTCACAAAAAAGCCTGCGTCTTCCCCCTGCCTGCCCATCCACAAAATAGTGTCTGTCCGATCCGTGATCTCCACATCAGTACTGAACAAAAGACGGGACAAACCTGTTGTAATATCTCCCGGTATTTTGATCCTGACGATTTTCTGCTCGTATTCACTGCACAACGGACAGCCGCAGAATTTACAGCATTCCAGGTCCCCATCCGTTTCTTTTTCACAATTACGACAGTTGACTTTTCCCATATTTTCCTCCGAATCGACTGAATGGACTATTTATAGCTCATATTGTATCATATATAGCCCATTTTGT
>JAFUKI010000113.1 GCA_017467815.1 Clostridia bacterium | reverse complement strand
TGTCTGATACGGATGATAGTTTCAACTTCCTCATTTCCATGTGCTATACTCAGCTTTTCAATATCCTCTGCGAAAAGGCGGACGATGTATACGGTGGACGTTTACCCGTTCATGTGCGCTGTCTGATTGATGAAGCGGCGAACATCGGTCAGATTCCGAAACTGGAAAAGTTGGTAGCTAACATCCGTTCCCGTGAGATCTCCTGCTGTCTTGTTCTGCAGGCACAGTCACAGTTAAAGGCGTTGTATAAAGATAACGCGGACACTATCATCGGTAATATGGACTCTCGTATTTTCCTCGGCGGTTCCGAACCGACTACGCTGAAAGAACTTTCCACTGCACTCGGTAAGGAAACCATCGACCTTGCCAACACCAGCGAAAATCGCGGGAAAGAGGTTTCCCACGGTCTGTCCTATCAGAAACTCGGTAAGGAACTGGCTTCTGTGGATGAACTGGCTGTCCTCGACGGCGGCAAGTGCATTCTTCAGCTCCGTGGTGTCCGTCCGTTTCTTTCGGATAAGTACGACATTACGAAGCACCCGAACTACAAATATCTGTCGGACGCGGATGAAAAGAACACGTTCGACATTGAGAAATTCCTCTCGACCAAGCTAAAGACAAAACCTAATGATACCTATGATGTTTATGAAATTCCCGAATCCGCTGAAACGTAATCGGCGGAAATTTTTATATATAAAGGCAGGTGAAACTTCGGCACTCTCCGTAATCGTAAACATCTGAATCCTCCCATCCGTGCAGAACCCGGATTCCATATATCTACCACCATTCACGAACCAAACAACAATTTTTGATTATGAAAGGCAGCACAAAGTGCTGAGAAAGGTACTATATGGAATTCTTTAACTCTGCAATCGACACCCTCCAGACCCTCGTCGTGGCACTCGGCGGTGCGCTCTGCGTATGGGGCGGCATCAACCTTCTGGAAGGATATGGATCGGATAACCCTGGCGCAAAGTCTCAGGGCGTTAAGCAGCTTGTGGCCGGTGGCGGTGTTGCGCTGATCGGCATTACCCTGATCCCCCTGCGGTCCGGCCTGCTCGGCTGATCCGGCGTGAACACATCTCGTAAATCCACTATGGTATGCACTCCCTGCGGTATTCGTACTGCGGGGAGTGGTGTACCGGAAAGGGGTGACGACAAATAGACGCAATCAAAGAAGCCATAACCGAATGGCTTACAGAACTACTCGTCAGCGGTACCATGAACAACCTGACAGGACTGTTCGATACCGTCAACGAAAAAGTCGGGGACATCTCCAATCAGGTGGGACAAACTCCTGCCGTATGGAACAGCAGTGTGTACACCATTATTCATACTCTGTCAGAAAACGTGATCGTTCCCATCGCCGGTCTGATTCTGGCGTTCATCATGACACTGGAGTTTATACAGATCATCATTGAACGCAACAATCTCCACGATTTTGAAATTTCCAACATCTATAAATGGATGTTCAAGACAGCCTGCGCCACACTGATCGTGACAAACACATGGAACATCGTTATGGCGGTATTCGATATTTCCCAAAGCATTGTCAGTGATGCATCCGGTATTATGGTTTCCGATGCCACACTGAACTTTGAATC
Organism: Clostridia bacterium; assembly: GCA_017467815.1. Classification (GTDB taxonomy): domain Bacteria; phylum Bacillota; class Clostridia; order Oscillospirales; family CAG-272; genus UMGS1696. The sequence goes on along the minus strand of JAFUKI010000113.1, from coordinate 9,972 downwards.
CCTCATACCCGATCTCCAGTCCCGTCTGGAAGTAATGGAACTTGGTGAACTGTTCGGAATCTGGATGCAGTCCTTTCTTGTGGGAATCTGTATGCACGTTCTGACGATTTGTATTTTCCTGATCTCTTTCGGAAGAATGATAGAAATCTACATCGTGACCTCTGTTGCACCCATCCCCATGGCTACCATGATGAACCGGGAGAGCAGCCACATGGGACAGAACTATCTGAAATCTCTCGGTGCGCTCGGTTTACAGGCATTTCTGATTATCATCTGTGTAGCGATTTACGCAGCGTTGGTACAGAATATTGCGGTGACGAGCGATATTTCCTATGCCATCTGGACTTGTATGGGGTATACGGTGCTGCTGTGTTTCTCTCTTTTCAAGACCGGAAGTCTTGCGAAGTCACTCTTGGGGGCGCACTGATATGAAAATCGGTATCATAGACGCTGACCTTTGCTGGCACAAAAGGCATCGTTTTCCCAATCTCGCCTGTATAAAGCTGTCCGGCTAACACAAATCCTGCGGCGATGAAACCGTATTGCTTCTCACACCAACGGCGACAGAAATCAGCCGGTATAACCGGGTGTATCTCAGCAAAGTTTTTACCGATACACCCGTTCCGGCTGAACTGTTCTGTCTGCCCAATGTTGTAACCGGCGGAACCGGATTCCTATATGACAAGGCTCTGCCGCTGCCAACGGAAATAGAACACGCTTTTCCGGATTACCACCTGTACGATCTGTGGCTCGATCAGGTCGGGCGTACCTCTGCAACCGCAGGATATACCGATCATTCCATCGGATTTCTTACCCGTGGGTGCTTCCGGAAATGCGATTTCTGTGTCAACAAAAACTATGACCGGGTACAGGTACATTCTCCGCTTACGGAATTTCTGGACGTGACCCGCCCGAAAATCACTTTGCTGGATGACAATTTCTTTGGATGTCCACAGTGGAAACGGCTGCTCTGCGAATTGCAGGATACTGGCAAACCGTTCCGATTCGTACAGGGACTGGACATCCGTCTGCTGGATGAAGAAAAAGCGAAAATGCTGTTCCGAAGTAAATATTGCGGTGACTTCATATTTGCTTTTGATAATATTGCAGACCGGGACATCATTGAACGAAAACTGCAGCTTGCCCGGGCATATACACAGAAAAACCTGAAATTTTATGTGTTCTGTGGCTTTGACCGCAACGGCAGATATACCGAATCCTTTTGGGAACAGGATATCCGAGACACCTTTGAACGGATCGGTATCCTCATGAAATATCACGCTTTGCCGTACATAACAAGGTTTGATCGGTATATGGACTCCCCGTACCGTGGGATGTATATCACGCTCGCACGATGGTGTAATCAACCGGCAATGTTTCGCAAGAAATCTTTCCGGCAGTTTGTGACAGACGAAGGGCTGAATCATAGTCCGTATCGGTATGCGGCAGAATTTGAACAGAAATATCCCCACATAGCAAAATACTACGACATGAATCCGAATGGAGGTGATCGCACATAGCATACGTTCCCGTCCCCAAAGACTTAACCCATGTCAAAACCAAATTCCTGTTCAATCTCACGAAGCGGCAGTTTGTCTGCTTCGGCGGCGGTGCGCTGGTCGGTGTACCGCTGTTCTTTCTCACAAAACCATATATCGGCACAAGTACGGCGGCACTCATCATGGTATTCCTGATGCTGCCGTTTTTTCTTTTGGCACTGTACGAAAAGAACGGTCAGCCGCTGGAAAAGGTGGCGAAGAACATGATAAACGTCCTGTTCCTGCGACCCAAACAGCGGCTATACAGGACAAACAATTTCTACTCAGCCTTAGAGAAGCAAAATTCACTCGACACGGAGGTATATCACATACTGCATGGCAAAGCTGACAAGAAGCGATAAGAAGCAGATTGAAGCAATACTTGCCAGATATAAGACAAACGACAGAGCCACGATGAGCGCACAGGACAGTATTCCGTTTCTGCGGATATACCCGGACGGGATATGTCGTGTGACAGAAAACACTTACTCCAAAACCATACGTTTTGCAGACATCAACTATCAGTTGAACACAAATGACGATAAATCCGCCATTTTTGAAGGATGGTGTGATTTCCTCAACTATTTCGATTCCTCCATCAAATTTCAGCTTTCCTTTATCAACCATTCCGCCAACCGGGACAGTTATTCGCAAAACCTTGAAATCCCGCTGCAAGGAGATGATTTCGATAAAATCCGAAGTGAATACACGGATATGCTGAAAAATCAGCTTGCGAAAGGCAACAACGGACTTATAAAAACGAAGTACCTGACCTTCACCATCGAAGCGAACAGCGTAAAAACAGCGAAACCCCGTCTGGAGCGCATCGAAACCGATATTCTGAACAACTTCAAGCGGCTGGGCGTAAAGGCAGAACCGCTGAACGGGTATGACCGGTTGGAAGTAATGTTCGGTATCTTCCATCTTGACGAACCGGAACCGTTCTCTTTTTCATGGGATTGGCTTGCCCCCAGCGGTCTTTCCGTAAAGGACTTTATCGCTCCATCTTCTTTTGAGTTCAGAACCGGTAAGCACTTCCACATGGGCAACAAATACGGTACTGCATCCTTCCTGCAGATCATCGCCCCGGAACTGAATGACCGCCTGCTTGCGGATTTCCTCGATATGGAAAGTTCCCTTATAGTTACAATGCACATTCAGTCTGTCGATCAAACTACGGCAATCAAAACCATCAAGCGGAAAATTACTGACCTCGATAAATCCAAGATCGAAGAACAGAAAAAGGCAGTCCGCGGGGGCTATGACATGGATATAATCCCGTCAGACCTCGCCACCTACGGCACGGAAGCGAAAAAACTCCTGCAGGATTTACAGTCCCGAAATGAGCGAATGTTTCTCATGACATTCATCGTTCTGAATACCGCTGACAAATATCCGCAGCTCAAAAATACCGTTCTACAGGCGAAATCCATCGCACAGAAGCATAACTGCATCCTCACCTGTCTGGACTTTCAGCAGGAACAGGGCCTTATGAGCAGCTTACCTCTCGGTCTGAATCAGATCGAAATCCAGCGGGGACTGACCACATCTTCCACGGCGGTATTCATCCCATTTACCACACAGGAACTGTTCCAGGATGGGAAGGAAGCTCTGTACTGTGGACTCAATACCCTATCCAACAACCTGATTATGGTTGATCGAAAACTGCTGAAGAACCCCAACGGTATGATCCTCGGTACACCCGGTTCCGGTAAATCCTTCTCGGCAAAACGGGAAATCGCCAATGTGTTCCTTGTGACAGACGATGATATAATCATCTGCGACCCGGAAGCGGAGTACGGAACCCTGGTGGAACATCTGCAGGGGCAGGTGATCCACATTTCTCCCACAAGTATGGACTTTGTGAATCCGATGGATTTGAACCTCAATTACAGTGATGACGAAAATCCACTGTCTCTCAAAGCGGACTTCATCCTGTCCCTGTGTGAACTGATTGTCGGCGGCAAAGAAGGATTACAGCCTGTCGAAAAGACCATCATTGACCGTTGTGTTCGTCTGGTTTACCGGGATTATCTGAACGATCCTGTACCGGAGAAAATGCCCATTCTTGAAGATTTGTACAATGCTCTCCGGAGTCAGGACGAAAAGGAAGCACAGTACATTGCAACCGCACTGGAAATCTACGTCACCGGTTCATTGAACGTGTTCAACCACCGTACAAATATCAACATCAACAACCGTATTGTCAGCTTCGACATAAAGGAACTCGGCAAGCAGCTCAAGAAAATCGGTATGCTGATCGTACAGGATGCGGTCTGGAACCGTGTTACCGTCAACCGGGATGCCCGGAAATCTACCAGATACTTTGCGGACGAATTCCACCTTCTTCTGAAAGAGGAACAGACTGCATCGTACATGGTGGAAATCTGGAAACGATTCCGTAAATGGGGCGGTATTCCCACCGGGATTACGCAGAATGTCAAAGACCTTCTTGCGTCAAAAGAGGTAGAAAACATCCTCGAAAACTCCGACTACATCTATATGCTCAATCAGGCGGCTGGGGACAGACAGATTCTTGCCCAGAAGCTCAATATCTCGCCCCACCAGCTTTCCTATGTGACCCACTCCGGTGAAGGTGAAGGATTGCTTTTCTATGGCTCCACCATTCTGCCGTTTGTGGACAGGTTCCCGAAGGATACATTGCTCTACAAACTCATGACAACCCGTCTGTCTGATCTGGCAGAACAGAAGCAGACGGAATAACCACACATATATAAAGGAAGGAACCACACAATGGAAAACAAAATCACAACTTTCACAAACGAAGAATTCGGCAATGTACGCACCATGATGATCGACGGCGATCCGTGGTTTGTCGGAAAGGATATTACGGAGATTCTTGGCTATACGAATTCAAGAGATGCTTTGGCAAAAAGAGTTGATGATGAGGATAAAAAAGATGGGGTAGCAATTTGCGACTCCATCGGCAGAACACAATATCCTGTCTTAATCAATGAGAGTGGTTTGTACAGCCTTATTCTGTCAAGCAAACTCCCGTCAGCAAAAATCTTCAAAAGATGGGTTACATCAGAGGTTTTACCGACTATCCGTAAACACGGTATGTACATCACAAACCCGCTTCTCTGCGAAATCGCCAAAGACCCGTCCATCCTCCGCAACATGGTAAAGAATTATCTCGCCGCAACCGCACAGGCGGAAATGCTTGCCGCTGAAGTGGAGAATATGCGCCCGAAAGCAGAATTCTTCGATGCCTTTGTCAGTCCCACCGACTGTACCAATATCCGCACCACGGCGAAGGAGCTGCAAATTCCGGAACGGCAGTTCTGTAAATTCCTTGTGGATGCCCGTTTCCTGTTCCGCTGTCCTGCCGGAAACCTGATGCCGTACAACAAACCCATGAACCGAAACCTGTTCATCGTGCGGGACTATTACGCCGACAACGGTCACAAAGGTTCCTATACACTCATCACTCCGCAGGGCAAGAATATGTTCCGCATGATGCTCTGCGAAATGTAACATCGGGAGGTACACACTATTTGAAAACGATTCATTCCATTAACTTTCACGAAACACTCGGCAAACTCCGGGTGATCTATACGGAAGGTGATCTGCTGTTCGCTGTCTGCGATGTCAACCGTATTCTCGGTTTCAAAGACAAAGGCAGAACGATTCACCGTTACTGTGCCAATATGCAGAAGCTGAAATTTGGCAAAAAGAAACTGAATTTCATGGATGCCGGGGATATTGAACATCTCCTGTTCTGCATGGACAGTGAAGCTGCCAGAAAACTGAACGATTGGATATGCTACACTATTCTGCCGGGATTCTAGGATACTCTTAACGATACAGACGAGGAAGACCTTCCCGCCGAAGATGAACTGTGTCTGATTCACCGCAGGGATTATGACCGACTGGCGTTCAATTTTGCGTTTATCTGTCAGAATCATCTGAAACTGATCAGAGAAATCGAAAAACGTCCGATCACCGATGAAAATGAACCGCTCCGCAGAAGTTCCGATTCGGTCTTATGTGCCTGTGAATACATACTGGAAAAATACGGTATGACTGATGAAGATATCCGCGATTTCAATGCGGACAAAATTTTCGGCATTCTGGATACAGATGTGATTTCTCCGGAAGAAGGAGGATATGTTCCTTACGATCAGGTTGTGGAAGCCTTTGGACAGACGGCGGCGGAATTTCTGACCGACTGGAAGCACAGCAATGGCTAAGCGTACCCCACGACTGCAATTTACGGAAGAAGAATGGCAGAATCCGGAGCTGGCGAAGCCCATCAAAAAAGCAGAAAAGGCGGCAGATAAGCTGGAAAAAGCGGAAGCGAATATTCCGAAAAAGACCGTAAAAACGAAAGAACGTACCATCGATCCGAATACAGGAAAAACAGTGGTGCGTCTGCATTTTGAGAAAACCGAAAAGAAACCGCCGTCCAAGCTGCAATATGCCGTCCGTGATGTATCGCTTACCGCAGTTACCTCCGGGTTCCATCGTGAAATGCGGGATGCCGATGATAATGCCGGAACTTCCGCTGCCGAAGCATCCGTTTCCGCCACCGAAGCTGTTTATCATGCAGGCGAAGCAGTACAGTATTCCCATAAAATGAAACCGTACCGTACTGTTGCTCATGCAGAACGTCGGGCAGATAAAGCGAATCTGAATGCTTTACAGAAGGAAACCGGTCAGCAGTCCGGCACTACCAATCCATATTACAAATATCAGCAGAAAAAAGCCATCAAACAGGAATATGCCAAAGCAAAGAGTACCTCTGCAGATACTGCCGGAGCATCCGAAATTGCATCCAAAGCAGCAAAAACAGCGGCGGAAAAGACCCGTCAGGCAAGCGAATTTGTCTGGAAAAACAAGAAGTATTTCATTATTATCGGTGCCATCGCTATGGTTCTGCTGGTATTCATGAATATGATTTCCTCCTGCTCCGTACTGCTTCAAGGGGCTGCCGGAAGTCTCGGCATGACTACTTACACCAGCACCGAAGAAGATATGCGGGAGGTGGAATCGGTGTATGCGGCAATGGAAACAGAATTGCAGGAGAAGCTGGACAATTATGAAATCCTATACCCCGGTTATGACGAATATCGCATCAGCGGCGAAGTCCTCGGACATGATCCGTATGTGCTGACCTCCATCCTGACTGCGGTGTATGGAGAATACACGCCGGAAGATACAGAAATGTTCCTGCATACCATATTCAGCCTGCAATACCGGCTTACCGAAACGATCCGTCGGGAAACCAGATACAGGATTGTGGATGGAGAATGTGTCCCCTATCAGTATGAAATCTGCACTGTCACGCTGACCTGTACACCGATGGAGGAACTTGCGGAATCCCTGCTGACTGAGGAACAATACGAGATGTACGAGATATACATGACCACATCCGGGAATAACCCGGAACTTTTTGATGAAACGGAGTGATAAACCGCACATAAACCAGAACTTCACGTTGTTTCGCTTTCCGGCGGAAAAGATTCCACTGCCATGCTCCTGCGGATGCTGGAAGAAGGTATGCAGGTGGATATAATCTTGTTCTGCGATACCGGCGTCGAATTTGATGGGATGTATCGTCATATCGAAAAACTAGAACAGTATATCGGCAGACCGATCACCCGTTTGAAAGCACCGGAATCCTTTGAATATTACTTTTACGAATATACTCCCAAGCGGAAAAATCCCAATCTGAACGGATACCGTGGCATGAGCTGGGCAGGACCCAACACCCGATGGTGTACCGGAATGCTGAAAACCAGAATCATAAATCGATATCTGCGCGAACTGCAGAAGGAATATATAATCATCCAGTATATCGGCATTGCCGCAGACGAACCGAAACGGGTAAAAGAACACTGTTATCCGCTTGTGGAGTGGAATATGACGGAAGCTGACTGCCTTGCCTATTGCCGGGAACGCGGTTTTGACTGGGATGGTTTGTACGATATATTCAGCCGTGTGTCCTGCTGGTGCTATCCGCTGCAATCACTGGAAGGACTGTGGAAGCTGCGCCGTCATTTCCCGGAACTGTGGGAAAAGCTGCGGTATATGGACAGTCATACATGGCGGAAGTTTACCAAACGGTATACTGTGGAACAGTTGGAAATACGCTTTGCTTTTGAAGATGAACGGCAGGCATTGGGATTACCGATCAAAGGCAAGGTGTTTTTTGATGCCCTGCAGGAACGATTACAAAATACATATCCCCACGAAAGGAGAACGCATGAACCCGAAAATTCAGAAACTGAAATCCGAGAAGGAAAAGCTTCTCGCAAAAAAAGCGTCCATTGAAGCAAGGTGTGACGAAATCGACGCACAGGTGACGGAACTTGAAAACCTCGACATCATCGGCACCGTCCGTGAAATGGGTATTACGCCCGATCAGCTTGCCGAACTGCTGAAGAAGATGCTTCCTTTGGAAACGAAAACGGAGGTCACGAATGAAACCGAACAAGCGTAAAGGCAGACTGCTTTCCGGTCTGCTTGCCGTCATCGTCTGTATGGCGGCTTTTTCTGTTTCCGCTTCCGCTGCCGGATATTACGCATCGGACGAAAACGGCAGCAATATCCCACCCGGTTCTATCGACAGTATCACCATCTCCACGGAGGATGTGGAACTGGAAAATAACGGCAGCAATGCTACCACCGAAATTGACGGGGATTCCATTGATCTGGATTCCTTTTTCAATAATCTGTTCAATATCTTCGGCGGCACAGATGCTCTGACACCTGTAGGCAACCTGACCTTGATTGACGATATTTTGCAAGACAAAAACACAGCCAGTGTGGAGAGCGTGGAGAACGAACAGAAAAGCAAACAGTTTATCACCGTCCAGAGTAAGAACGGCAACTATTTCTATATCATCATCGACCGTTCGGGAGACACGGAAAACGTGTATTTTCTGAACCTTGTGGATGAAGCTGACCTGTTCGCACTGCTGGAAACCGAAGAAGAAACCACCGAAACCGAACTGGCTCCCGAACCTGTCTGTATCTGCGAAGATAAGTGTATCACCGGTGAGGTCAATACCAAATGTGAAGTCTGTAAGCTGACCATGAAAGAATGCGGTGGTAAGAAAGTAGCACAGACTCCTGATACACCTGAACCCGAACCGGAGGAACAGGACAACAGCGCACTGTTACTGCTCCTTCTGCTTCTCGTTGCCGGTGGCGGTGCGGCATATTGGTATTTTAAGAGGTACAAACCCAAGCAGAATATCAAAGGATCGACGGAACTGGATGATTCCTATTTCGAGGATGATGCCGCCGAAGATGATCCTGTAGAATACGAAGAGAATACTGAAATTGAGGAGGAAAATATTTGAGACTTGTAATTTGCGAGAAACCGTCGGTTGCAATGGCGGTATCGAATGTCATCGGCGCAAAGACCCGCCGTGACGGATATATGGAAGGAAGCGGATTTATTGTATCGTGGTGCTTCGGACACCTTGCGGAACTTGCCGGGGCTGATACATACGATGAACGCTTCAAGAAATGGCGATATGACGATCTGCCGATTGTCCCGCCGAAGTGGGAATATCTGATTAAAGAGGACAAATCCGGACAGTTTGAACTGCTCCGAGACTTGATGAACCGTGCGGATATGACCGAAGTAATCAACGCCTGTGACGCCGGACGTGAAGGCGAGCTTATCTTCCGCACCGTTTACTACCTCGCCGGATGCACGAAAACCATGAAGCGGCTTTGGATTTCGTCCATGGAAGATGAAGCCATCCGCAAAGGCTTTGACAACCTTCGTCCCGGAAGTGAATACGATGGTCTGTATCAGTCTGCTCTCTGTCGTGCCAAGGCGGACTGGCTTGTGGGAATCAACGGTACACGACTGTTTTCGATTCTGTACCACCGCAAGTTGAATGTGGGACGTGTGGTTTCGCCCACGCTTTCGCTGATCGTACAGCGGGAATGCGAAATCGACGCTTTCAAACCGGAAACATTCCACACAGTTTATCTGGATTGTGGCGGTTTTGATGCTTCTTCGGAACGAATCACCGGGAAAACGGAAGCAGAAAAAGTCATGAAAGACTGTCAGAATCAGCCTGTAGCCGTAAAATCCGTTGAGAGAAAAGAAAAATCCGAAAATCCGCCGCTGTTGTATGACCTGACTACGCTTCAGCGTGATGTAAACCGACAGCTCGGCTACACGGCGCAGCAGACCCTCGACTATGTACAGGCATTGTACGAAAAACGGCTTTGCACCTATCCCCGTACCGACAGCCGGTATCTGACAGAAGATATGACTGCCGTTCTGCCTACTCTGACTGAGATTTCTGCAAAGGTGATCGAATGTGATCTCCCGAACACTATCAACACCGGGAAAATCTGCAATAACGGAAAGGTTTCCGATCATCACGCCATTGTTCCCACGATATCGGTAAAAAATGCGGATGTGTCCGTCCTACCGAAAGGT
>JAFUKI010000112.1 GCA_017467815.1 Clostridia bacterium | reverse complement strand
GTCGTGAGCCTGATCGATTCCCTTTGCAACAGCATCTGCGTCCATGTCCCACATGGACTGCAGGAGCTTACGGGAGGCTTCCATGGAGCGTGCTACCTCACCCCAATTATCCATGTACTTAATGGAGGTGTTATATACCTCGCTGACTTCTTTGTTCGGAATGGAAACACATTTGGTATCCTGATCGTAGCTTAAATAACCAAGATGAATCAGCAGGGAGAGAACATCGTCAGCGTTTTGGAATGTCGTCATATCGTTGGAAAATCCGCTGATATCAACACGAACTGATTCGCCGCCGAGCATCCGTATGACGGAATCCTTAAGTCCGTCTATATTCATTTGGATATAAACCTTCAACGCTTCATAGGTTTCGGTCTGATTCCAGTAAGGACCGTATTGGTGTCGGAGCATTGATTCAACGACCGATTTGGGACTGTACATTGCGTAATGGGTGCTGCCGTCTTTGCTGTGTGTTACAAGATCGTAACCGTCATACCAAGCGCGTGCTTCATTGAAATCCATCTGATATTCATCACAGAGTGCCTTGACCTCGTCTTCGGTAAAGCCGAAATATTCAGCCATGTCCCAAGGATCGGTCATCGAATACTCGGTAAACATATTCAGCGCAGAATGCGTACCGTATTTTTTAATCGGTAGAATACCGGTCATATAGGCAAGCGCGACATAATCCTGATCCTTCAGCCATGCGCGGAGAAAATCAAGGTAGGTCTTCTGTGCATCGGTATCGTGTGCGTATTCACGGAACAGGCAATCCCATTCATCAATCAGGATGACAAAGGGGCGACCGGTTGCGGCGAATACATCCATTTGGACTTGTATGAAATTTTCTTCGTCGAGATAAAGAACGTCTTTATATGCTGCCATCAGTTCTTTGGTAACATATTTTTGTAACCGCTCGATCATGGCATCGACGGATTTTGTTCCACTCAGAAAAGATTGTATGTTGATTTTAATAACATCATACTGATTCAGATGCTCACGATAGGAATCAGCAGAAGCAATCTTTAACCCATCAAACAGCGATGATGTATCATTTCCATGCCCATAATACGCAGCCAGCATATCTGCCGCCATGGATTTGCCGAAACGACGCGGACGGCTCAGACAGATAAATTTCTGTTCAGTACGGATTCTGCGGTTGACCTGCGCGATCAGCAGAGATTTGTCTACATATATTTCAGAGCGCAGACTGGTTTGAAACCGTTCACTGCCCGGATTCAAATAATTGCCCATGGATACACATCCTTTCTGTTTTTAGTGAGTACAGCATAAAAGTGATTTATATTATAAGTATACCACAATTTATGTTTTAATTCAAGATGAATCCTGTATCTTTCATTGGAATATGAAAATATTTAACATATCGAGAAGGAGCTGAGAGATGAAAAAAACCGCCTTGAACAACTGAATAAAGAACACCGTACTGCCGAAATCCGTCTGAACCGTGAAAAGCACCGAGAAAAACAGCAGCTGGCAGAAGCAAAAGAACTGACCCGAAAGGCACGAACCCGCCGACTTTGTACCCGTGGAGGGATGCTGGAATCGTTCCTTCAAGCGCCAAACATTCTGACCGACGATGACGTGATGGATCTTCTGTCTTTCATTTTCAGACAGCCGGTCGTGCAGAAAAACCTGTGGTTGACCATCAATGATCGAAAGAAAGCGATAGAAGCGGAGACGAGGGAAGGAACCGAAGCGGAAGCGGAGGAAGACCCGTTACGAAAGTAAGGGCGCAACTATATACCGGTTGGTCCGGTAGTTGCGTTTTGTCGAAGGTCCATTGCATGGAGCCCGATGATTTTTGCAAAAAGATGCCAAAATCATCACAGGGGAAGCATTCCTTCCCCTGTGACGGCTGTGCTGTCTACCCCTTTGTACACTTGCAATCTGTGTTTTCCCGACACCGACTGCAATCACGCATCACGATGACCGTGCTGAAAAAGGTACGGTCATTTTTTATTTCACCGGAATGGAGGTATAACAAAAATGCCAAATCCGCACTTTGATATTTCCATCGTCAAATGCAAAGCCAATCAGTCTTCGATTGCCGGAGCAGCCAATCAAAGCAACGACTGATTATATTCAGAATACGATCTGAAGTTCAAAGACTACCGAAACAAAGGCGGTGTTGTTTACACGGAAATCATGCTGCCGGTGAATGCACCGTCATCGTATGCTGACCGTGAAACGCTGTGGAACGAAGCTGAACGCGCCGAAAAACAATATAACTCCCAGCTGGCAAGAAGGCTTGTGATGGCCTTACCGCGAGAGGTTCCGATGAATCTCTGTCCGCAGATGGTGAAGGAATTCTGCGAAAATTTTTTTGTATCGAAAGGCATGTGCTGTGATCTGGCAATCCATGACCCGCACCCGCCCGGTCATAATCCGCATTGTCACATCATGCTGACCTTGCGTGCCATTGATGAACAGGGTAAATGGCTTCCCAAGAGCCGCATGATTTATGATCTTGACGAGCACGGGGAGCGTATCCGTTTGCCGTCGGGCTCATGGAAATGCCATACAGAGAAAACTGTTGATTGGGACGAGCAATATCATTGTGAGGAATGGCGGCACGGATGGGAAACGATTCAAAACCGATATCTTGAAATGGTGCAAAGCAAGGAGCGTGTCGATCTTCGATCCTATGAACGTCAGGGCGTTGATACCATCCCCACCGTCCATATGGGACCTGCTGCGGCTGAAATGGAACGTCGAGGAGTACAGACCAATATCGGCAATCTCAACCGCGATATACGCGCCGTAAACCGTATACTGCATTCGATTCCTGCCGCAGTTTTCAGACGCATATCAATCACGGTCTTGCGCAGAGACATACCGTACTGTTTATTCATGATTCTTTGCAGCTGTCTGGTGCTGATGAATAGCCTTTCTGCGACATACTGTTCTGTGAGATCATTTACAAACTATGTGACAAGGATATGCTGCAAAAGTGCTGCGCGGTTCAATGCCGATTCCTCTGTGTTTGAGCGCGGCTTCGGTGCAGGAATGTCGGTGTGATACAAGTCAGCAAACTCTGTGAGTAGCTGCATCAGTGCGAGCGCGATGATTGCTCCCGGTTTTTTTGTATCCGGCTCGGTGAGGCTTGCGGCTTGCCTGCAAAGTTGCGGACATCCCCGCAGAATGAGCGGTATATTTGCCGTGCAGAGACGGTTATAGTAGCTGAAAAGATTCTGACAGCCGCGGGTGTGTCGGCGCGTGCAGGAAAAGCTGATGGAAAACCATTCCGCACCGTTATTGTCATCGCATTTGACATGCTTCATTTCTGCGGGAATGATAACCATATCCGATTCTCCGACCTCGATCGTGCCGCATTCTGTTTTCAGTATGATATTTCCGGCAATACAGACAAACATCTCCGCATAAGTGTGTGTATGCAATTGATTTAAGGAAAGGATAAGTTGTTTCTGTTCTGTGTTCAGATCGTATCCGTGATGACGCATATCCCCCAGCATACGGAAGGACATATTTTCCGTATTGACGGTGTACTCCGTCCAATACGACGACAAAACCAGGATAAAGAAACGATGCGCGTGCTTTATACTATGTGAATACCTTCTATCCGAGAATTCAAAATTAATATCTTCAATCATTAATCCCCGATGTGAAGCCGATTTTG
>JAFUKI010000111.1 GCA_017467815.1 Clostridia bacterium | reverse complement strand
GTACCGGGGAGGGAGAAATACTTTTTCGCAAAAAGTGTTTCTCCCTCCCCGGCTTATTCACATTGACTCAGCCTGTGATTTCTTCAAACATGGCGTAGGTCTTGGCGAAGGTTTCCTTCTTAGCCTTGATGAAGGCTTCCATGTCTGCGATCTGTTCTGCGGTGAACTTATCCAGCATACCTTCCTTGAGGGTACCCTTGTACATACGGTCGAGTACCTGGGAGTATGCGATGTTCATGGAAGCAAGTTCGCCGTTCTGTTCGATAACGATCAGGTCGCTCTTGCCTGCCAGCAGTTCGTCAACGGCGTAAACACCCATCTTGGTAGCCAGGAGACGGTCGCTGAGAGTGGGAGTACCGCCGCGCACCAGATGTGCGAAACGGCAGAACTTGGATTCAACCCACAGTCTGTCATTGCCTTCTTTTTCAGCCAGTTCCTTGGTGGTGTTGTTGATGCGCTTTACCAGTGCTTCGCCCAGTTCCGGGAATGCTTCGGATACGATGATCAGGAAGCTTCTCTTGCCGGCTCTGCGCAGACGGATGATCTTTTCCACGCAGGCGTCTTCATCAAAGGGGCATTCGGGAATTACGCAGTCTACAGCGCCGGTTGCAATGGCGGTGTTGATGGTAATGTCACCTGCACCTCTGCCCATGACTTCCACAACATTGCAGCGTGCATGGGATTCGCAGGTGTCACGGAGACGGTCTACGTTTTCAATAACGCTCTGCATAGCAGTGTTGAAGCCGATGGTGTTGTCGGAGGCGGTGATGTCGTTGTCGATGGTGCCGGGGATACCGATGGTGGGAATGCCTCTTGCGGACAGGTCGGTTGCACCGCGGAAGGTACCGTCGCCGCCGATAGCGATAACGCCGTCGATCTCATGCTTCTTCAGGGTAGCGATTGCCTTCTGCATACCTGCTTCTTCCTTGAATTCCAGACAGCGGTCGGAATACAGGAAAGTACCGGAAAGCTGGATCTTATTGGAAACGTCGCCGGAGGTCAGGGGGATCAGTTCATCGTGGATCAGACCTCTGTAACCGCCGATGATGCCCATTACTTCAACGCCTCTTGCCAGAGCTGCTCTGGTAACGGCTCTGACTGCCGCATTCATACCGGGCGCGTCTCCGCCGGAAGTGAGTACACCGATTTTTCTGAATTTCTGTGCCATTTTTTTAGTCCTTTCTGAATGTACGGCAGAAAACACATATTCCCTGCCCATTCGGGAAATTAATTCTATTATACTCCATTATTGTAATACAAAATCCCGTAAAAATCGAGTGGAATAGCCATTTTTTCCCGAATACATCTATATTTTTACATATTTTCTCCCGTTCCGAAAGGGATATTTCCGGAAATTCCAAAAAATTCACATCAGAAGGCTTGTATCCGGCGGGAATATATATTATAATGGAAACAATATAAACAGAACCGAAAGGAATTTTTATTATGGCTAAAAATATACGTTCCGCCGCAGAGCTGTCTCCCGTTCCGGCGTACACGCTCTGCAAGGAAGAATATCTGGACGATATCAAAAGTCTGGGTCTGATCTTCCGTCACAGCAAATCCGGTGCGAAAATCTGCGTTCTCTCCAACGATGACGAAAACAAAACCTTCTGCGCTGCTTTCCGTACCACCCCTACAGACAGTACCGGTGTCCCCCACATTATCGAGCATTCCGTTCTTTGCGGCAGTAAGAATTTTCCCAGCCGTGATCCTTTCATGCAGCTGGCAAAGGGTTCTCTGAATACCTTCCTCAATGCAATGACCTACCCCGACAAGACCCTGTATCCCGTTGCATCCTGCAATGACAAGGATTTCGTAAATCTGATGCACGTATACATGGATGCGGTATTTTATCCGAACATTTATACCTACCGTCAGATCTTCGAGCAGGAAGGCTGGCACTACGAAATGACCAATCCGGAAGATCCGCTGATCATAAACGGCGTTGTGTACAGCGAAATGAAGGGTGCGATGTCCAATCCCGACAGCGTTATCTTTGAAACCATGACGCAGAAGCTGTTCCCCGACACCACCTACGGCGTAAATTCCGGCGGGGACCCCGATGTGATTCCCACACTGACCTACGAAAACTTCATCAATTTCCATAAGCGGTATTATCATCCTTCCAACTGCTGCATTTTCCTGTGCGGCGATATGGATGTGGAAGAACGTCTGAACTGGATGGACAGCGAATATCTCTCCAAGTTTGACGCCATTGATCCCAAAACCGAAGTTACCGCCCAGACCCATTTCGGTGCAAAGGAACCCAGGGTTGTTACCGAAGTATACCCCATCGGCAAGAACGAATCCCCCGAAGGAAAGACCTATTTCGGTTATGCGGCTGCCTGCGGTCACAGCCTGAACGTATTGGACTGCACAGCACTGGACTTCATCGGTGAAGTTCTGCTGTCCACGGAAGGTGCGCCTCTGAAGCAGGCACTGATCGACGCAGGTATCGGTTCCGATGTATACGGCGGTCTGGAAAACCACATTATCGAAAATATGTTTGCCATCGTTGCCAAGAATGCCAAGGAAGAAGATTTCGACCGTTTCCAGCAGATCATCCGCGACACCCTTACCGATATTGTGGAAAAGGGCATCAACGAAAAGGCAATTCTGGCTGTTCTGAACCGCAGTGAATTCCGCTTCCGTGAATCCGATTTCGGCGGCAGTCCCAGAGGTCTTGCCTATGCCATCGAAATGATGCAGAGCTGGAACTATGATGACGATGCGCCCTTCGATTATCTCCGTGTTCTGGACATCTACAAGGAACTGCGTGAAAAAATCGGCACCGGCTATTACGAAGATCTGATCCGCAAGTACTTCCTTGACGGTGATCACAGTCTGGTGCTGAAGCTGACACCCTGCCCCGGTCTGGATGAACAGCGCAATGCGGAACTTGCCGAAAAGCTCGCCGCATACAAGGCATCCCTGTCCGACGAACAGATTCAGGACATCATCAATGCCACTGCCGCACTGAGAGCCTACCAGAGCAAGGAACCCACCGAAGAAGAACTGCGCTGTATCCCCGTTCTGGACAGAAAAGACATTGCCAGAGATGCCCAGCCCCTGCAGATTGAAGAAAGAACCATCGGCGGTGTAAAGGGTGTATACCACGATCTGGAGACCAACGGCATCACCTATGGACAACTGCTTTTCAAGATCGGTGAAATGCCGAAGGAATATCTGCCTTATATCGGTGTACTGGGTGCTGTTCTGGGCAAGATGGACACCGCTTCCCACACCTATGGGGAACTTGCCATTGACATGAAGCTCAACACCGGTTCCATGTACTGCAGCCCCGTAAGCTACCGCCATTACGGTAAAGACGGCTTTATCCCTGTGTTCAGCGTGAACTTCCATGTTCTGGCTGACAAGGTTGCCTATGCTCTGGAAACCGCAAAGGAAATTCTGACTTCCACCTGTTTTGACGATACCAAGCGTCTCCGTGAAATCCTTGCGGAAACCGCATCCGACAAACAGCGCCGTATTCAGAACAGCGGTCACAGCGTTTCCCTGAGCCGTGCCCGTTCCTACTACAACACCGCATCCCTCTATCAGGAAATCATTGACGGTATCGATTTCTACCATTTCCTTCAGGATGTTCTGAAGAATTACGACACCATGGGTGCTGTTGTTGCCGAAAATCTGAAGAAAACTGCGGCGTATATCTTCAATCCCGACAATCTGCTGGTCAGTGTTGCAGCGGATGATGCCGGTTATGCCGCTCTTGAAAACGGTCTGTCCGCATTCTGCGATGGTCTGAACACCGTCTGCCACGCCTCCCTCGGTCAGGGTGAAGTCCTTGTGCCCGAAGCCAAGAATGAAGGACTTGCCATCTCCTCCCAGGTAACTTATCTCGCCCACTGCGGTTCTCTCACCGGTACCGGTTATGCTTACACCGGTGCGATGCAGGTTGTCCGTACTGCGGTCAGTTATGAATATCTGTATCAGAATATCCGTGTTAAGGGCGGCGCTTACGGCTGCGGCTGCGGATTCGATACGGAAGGCAGTGTATACTTCTACTCCTACCGCGACCCCAAGCTGGCAGAAACCGAAGCCGTATACTGCGGTGCAGGCGAATATGTACGGAACTGCGATATGGATGAAGAAGAACTGAACCGTTACATCATCGGCACCTTCTCTTCCATTGACCGTCCCATGTCCCCTGCAGGCAAGGCGGAACGTTCCCTTACTGCTTACATGACCGGCAAGACCTTTGCGGATATTCAGAGAGAACGTGAAGAAACACTGGACATCACTGTGGAAGAATTCCACCGTATCGGTGACATTATTGATGCTGTTATGCCCCAGGGATATCGCTGTGCTGTAGGTAATGCGCAGAAGATTGAAGAAAACAGCGCACTGTTCAATACTGTGGTTACCGTTGAATAATCCGTAACCCCAAACAAATAAAGAAACCGGTTTGGAATCCGAAAATAAAACGGGTTCCGAACCGGTTTTTGCTGTTTTATAGGGTTATGCTTTCAGTTTGGATGCGATATACGGTACAACCTGATCCGTGGGAATCTGCAGTACATGGGCAAATTCCTCATGCAGAATCTTTTCCGCCTCACGGAAACTGCGTTCATCTGCAATATGCAGTTTTTTTCCTTTTTTTCTCTGCTGTTCGTTGTGCAGATACAAAATCCGGATCATGCCCATCAGTTTTCTGCGGTCGCCGCTGTCCAGAATGTCCTGGAACACACGCTTGCGTTCCCCGTCATTCTCGATCCATTCGTCATCGTTTTCGGACATACCGGCGATCAGGGTATGGATTTCTTCTTCTGTCAGCACACGGCGCATTTTTTCCGTCAGTTCTGCATTGTCCACGGGTACAAATATGGTTGCACCTTTGTCATAGACCGGATGCAGAACGTAATACTGCCGTTTTTCACCGCAAAATGTCTGTTCTGTGATTCCTCCGACTGTGCAGATCCCGTTTGAACCATATACTACCGTTTCCTCGGAATGAAACATGATACACCTCCATGTTACAACATAGGCAGGGTGAAACCGCCCAATGTATACTATATATAGTATACCACAAATTTCATTTCTTCGCAAAGGGTATTTTGTACAAAATTCAGGCTCTGTATCGGGAAAAAAGTCAGGCGAGGTACAATTTTTCCAGCTGTCTCGTCATGGCGGCGGCTGTGAATTTTGTCCGGTATGCTTCCCGCGCACCATCGGACAGTCTGCCATGCAGTGCCGGATCGCGGATCAGGTCAAGAATTTTCTCCGCCATTGCCGCAGGATCCCGTTCAGGTACAAGAAATCCGTTCCAGCCGTCCGTTACCATATACGGATTGCCGCCGAAAGTGGTTGCGATGGCAGGAACACCGACGCTCATGCCTTCGGACAGAGCCAGAGATGAGGTTTCCGTACCAATGGAACAATTCAGGTTCACATCCATGATGCCGTAATACGGTGCCACATCGTCAAGGAATCCCGTAAAATATACTTTATCGGCAATTCCGAGAGATTTCGTCTGTTCTTCCAGTGCCTCTCTGCAGCTGCCCTCTCCCATCAGCAAAAATACCGTATCGGGATGGGCATCACAGACCTGTTTGGCACTTTCCAGCAGGTATTTATGCCCTTTGTATTCCTCCAGACGGGCAGAAATGCCGCAGACAAAGGTATCTTCCCCGATACCGAGGGACTGACGCAGTGCTGTTTTTTCCGCTGCATCGGTTTCACGCATGGGTTCCACGCCGTTGATGATTACCGTAACTTTATCCCCCCGGATACCGGTATCGGTCAGGTTATCCTTGGCCGCTTGCGCCACGGCAACAATGTCGGTGGCAAGGGTGGTATTGATCCAGCCGTTGATCTGTTTACCGGGGAAGGTTGTCAGTCTTTTCGGCGGTTCGAAAGCGCAGTGGCGGGTATAGAATCGTCTGGGAACACCGCACAGCCATGCCGCCAGTTTGCCGGAAAAGGAGGAATGGGTATGGACAATATCCGGTTTCCATTCCCGGATCATTTTCTTCAGTTCCTTCACTGCCGCCATATCAAAGCTCTTGTCACGTCCGTTATCCATTTCCAGAACAGGATATCCTTCCGCTTCCACAAGGGGTTTCAGTGCGGCATCCCTGGGGAGAACAACAGCGATTTCAAACTGAGTCCGATCAAAATTATGCAGATAATTGATAAGCAAACGGCCTGCGCCGCCAATATTGCTGTCGGTCAGTATATGCATGATTCTCATAACGATTTCGAAGATCCTTTCTTTTTCTGTAAGATTGCCCTGCACAGATCACAGCGCAGAAGGATGGTCAGGGGGAAATACACCAGCATTCCCGCTCCGGCGCCGAGGATCAGCTTCACAAGATCTGCTTCCGCCAGAGAGGATGCCCAGAGGACTGCCGGAATCATCACACAGGCGGAGACAAGGGTTTTGGCAATATCCAGTCCATCCGCACCGCGGAAACGCATCAGCCGGGATCTTGCGGCGAAGCACCAGTTGATCCCCACATTCACAGCCGTAGCGCCGCCAGAAACCAGTGCAATACCGCCGATACCCAGATATTCTCCAAAAAATGCCACCACAGCAATATTCACCGCCATGGCACACAGGGAAGAATACATGGGCAGTCTGGTTTTCTCAGCCGCAAAAAAGGCTTTCACCAGCACTTCATTGACCGCCAGAAAGATCATTCCCACAGCATAACAGCGCAGTGCTTCCCCCGTCATTGCCGTATCGGAGGGGGTAAAACTGCCGTTTTCGTATATTACAGCTACAAATGGTTCGGCAAGAAGTATGATCCCCACCGTAATCGGAGCGATGATATACACCAGTGTTTTGACGGACATACGCATGAGCCGGTCGGTTTCTTCATCGTCACCGGATGCCGCAGCTCTTGAAAAATAGGGGAACAGAAGATTGGTCGCCACAAAGGAAAACAGACCTACCAGAATGGTATACAGCCGATTGGCGTACCCCAGTACCGTGATCCCCCGTCCTGCTTCAATGCCGGATGCCAGTCGGGTGTTGATCAGGTTGCATACCGGACCGGTCCATGTACCGATAAGAATGGGAAGTGTGTTTTTCGCGGCACGTCCTATGGCTTCGGTTTTCAGCGGCGCACGGATACTCCATCGGAATCCCAACCGGACTACGGAAGGAATCTGCACCGCCGCCTGTGCCGTCCAGCCGAGAAGCATGGCAATCGCCAGCCCCACAATACCGCAGAAGGTATCCAGAAACAGCAGGTACGCCACCATGATCCCGTTGGACACCAGGGAGATAAGCGCCGGAATATTGTATTCCCCCATGGACTGCAGATAGCCCACGAAGCAGAACGCCAGACCGGTGAAAATGATCATGGGAAACAGGATTCTCGTCAGCTGTACCGCAAGGGTATGGGTTGCACTGTCCAGCTCCGGTGCCATGAAGGACACAAGGGGAGAGGCAAACAGAATCCCGACAACGGACAGAACCAGCGTGATACACAGGACAAAATTCACATAGGACCGGGCAAAAGCCATGGCTTCGTCCTTCCCTTTTTTCACCATCAGGCTGTTGAACACGGGGATGAACGCCGATGTGACTACGCCGCCGATGACCAGATCGAATATCGTCACCGGCAGTTTGGATGCTGTTTCGTATGCCACGGCTTCCATGGAGGTACCGTAGTGTCCGGCAACCAGCATATCCCGCACCAATCCCAGCAGTTTTGCCGCCAGTATAATCACACCCATCAGCACGGCTGTACCGGCAAAGGAGTGTTTTTTATTCTTTTTTTCATAATTATCCATAACAACCAATCCTTTGCGGTATATATACGAATTTATTTTTCTTCCGTGAAATACAAAGTAAAGCTCTGTCCGGCGTCTCTGGGGAATTTGGATACATTGATGCCGGCGTTCATCAGCAGTGCACCGGAATATACCTCTCCCGTTTCACGACAGCGGTACATCTTGTTTTCATCCAGACCCTTCATACGGATGATACGCTTCATAACCGGGTGGTACTGCATACACACATGGGTAAAGTGCATGGCAGACTTGTCCGGAGATACGAAGGACCATGCGCAGTGGTAGGGGTTATCGAAAGGAGAAATGATGCGGTAGAGGTCGCCGTAATGGATCAGGTCGTAGGTAAGGTGGTATTCTTCCACCTGCTTCTTCACCACATCTTTAAATTCTTCGGACAGTTTTCCGGGATCCAGCTCATAGCCGAAGGTACCCCACAGAGCAACATTGCCCTTTGTTACCAGTTCATCCATGCTGTGGGGCAGGGATACGTGTGCGCCCATGGTGGATGCGGGATAGCAATAGGATGTGCCGAACTGGATGGGCAGACGCTGGAGTGCCTCCGTGTTGTCGGAAGTCCAGATCTGGGGGGAGAAATACAGGGTTCCGGGATCAAAACGACCGCCGCCGCCGGAGCAGTTTTCCAGAAGCAGATCGGGGAAACGGGTCAGCAGACGATCCATCAGTTCGTAAGTACCCAGCACAAAACGGTGGAAAATTTCTTTGCCCTGTTCCTTCTCCAGCAGTGCGCTGCCGGCTTCCGTAATATTCCGGTTGAAGTCCCATTTGATGTAATCCACATCATAATTGTCCAGAATGGAACAGATCTGACCGAATATATTGTCACGTACATCCTGTCGGGACATATCGATCACATACTGGGTACGTGCAATGGATCTTGTGCGGTTCGGCACATGAATGCACCAATCGGGATGTGCGCGGTACAGGTCACTGTCGGGGGAGATCATTTCCGGTTCGAACCACATACCGAACTTCATGCCCAGTGCCTTGACTCTGCGGATCAGCTCACCGATACCGCCGACCAGTTTGTTTTCATTTACATACCAGTCACCGAGAGAATTGGTCTCTTCGTTGCGCTTACCAAACCAGCCGTCATCCATAACCAGCATTTCAAAGCCCAGTTCTTTCGCCTGTGCCGCGAAGCTTACCAGTTTTTCTGTATCGAAATCAAAGAATGCCGCTTCCCAGCTGTTGATGAGCAGAGGACGCTTCTCATTTTTCCATTTTCCGCGGATCAGATGCTCTCTGTACAGGCGATGGAAAATACGGGACATTTCCCCGATACCGGCATCCGTATAGACCATAACCGCTTCGGGGGTCTGGAAGGTTTCGCCGGGGTTCAGATGCCAGGTAAAACCGTCGGGATTGATACCCATGTTGATACGGGTACATTCGTAGAAATCGCAATCCGCCGTAATATCAAAATTGGAGCTGTATACCAGGTTGAAGCCGTACACATCCCCATGATCCTCATCCGCGCCGTGACGTACCAGGGCGGCAAAAGGATTGTGATGGTGGCTGGAAGAACCTCTGGCACTGGAAATGCTCTGCTGTCCTCTGGCAAGGGGTCTTCTTTCCAGATGGCGTTCCGCAGCCCAGTTTCCGTAAAGATGCAGGAAATCGTAATCCATATCGGGCAGTGCCACGGATGCGCTGTACACTTTTTCCACATCCATCACTGCATCGGAGGCATTTTCCAGAAGTACGCTCCGTGTCATCACCGGGAGATCTTCAAACACCGTATACTGGAGAATCGCTCTGGCACCGGTGGTTCTGTCTTCCGTGGTCACATACAAAGTGGTGGCTTCGTTTTCTTCCGCATAAGTTGCCGGCAGTCCTTTCAGCTTCGGCTTACCGGAACAGATCTCATGGGAAACATAGCGGAAGTCGGTCACGATGTTTCCGTCCTTATTCCGGATGGCGGCGGCACTTTTCCGGAAATCCCCTGCGCCGAATCCGGAATATTCCAGAGGAGCCAGGTCGGGAGAGAAATAGCGATCCTTCACATCCGGAGAATTGGGGTTGAAGGAAACGAAATAATCTCTGAAAATATAGCCTGTGAAATTGGTATCCGGCAGTTTTTTGCCGTAATACAGGCTGACAAGGAACTCTCCGTCTTCCACACAGAAAATGTAGGAAGTGGAGCAGGTGTCCAGCTTGAATATTTTCTTATCTTCAATAAATGTAATCGGCATAGTGTATCCTTTCTCTGCTGTATAAGTATTTCCGTCCGTTTTTCTCAGATGCCTGCCTTTTCAAACAGACGCAGAATGGCTTTTTTGTATTCTTCCTTGGCTACCACAAAGCTGTATCCATGGGGTGCGTCTTGGGCTGCGACCATATCGGTTTCGCAGTTGAGACAGTGGGCGCGGTTTTCTTCGCTCATGTAAAAGGGTACGAAATCATCCGCCGTTCCGTGGGCAAACAATATGGGCAGGCGGTTTTTCTCCAACGCTTTCCGTGCATCAAATCCGGGCAGCCACAGTCCCGTTTTCAGCTTTACCACCAGCATGGCGGTATAGTAAATGGGAAACGGCGGCAGGTTGAACCACTGTTTCAGCACTTTTTTGCAGATGTCTCCTGGGGAGGTATATCCGCAGTCGGCGATAATGGCTTTCACGTTTTCCGGCAGATCTGCGCCGGATGCCAGCAGTACGGTGAATCCGCCCATGGAAACACCGTCAAACACGATGGGAAGGGCGGGAAATCTTTTTTCCAGATACCGGCACCAGTCCACAAGGTCTTCCGATTCTCTTGCCCCGAAGGTAATGTACTTCCCTTCACTGTCCGCCGATGCGCGGTGATCCATGATAAATATGCTCATGCCCTGGTTGTACATCCAGGAAACGGCGCCGGCGAAGTCGATCATGGGGTGGGAACGATACCCGTGGCACATCAGAACGATCCCGCGGGGGGACGGATTTTCGATCACACGTCCGCACAGTTTCAGTCCGTCACGGGAGGTAAGATACACCTTTTCTGCGCGCTCCAGCATGAATACCCGGTCATTTTCGATTTCTTCCTGATGATCGTCCGGGATATTGTCAAGTCGCTGGAGCTTATCCGGATGATCCCAATAGTTTATCGCATCCTTTTTCCGCACGATGGCAAAACGGTACATATATATACTGGCGAAAAGGAGCAGCAAAAGAATGACAGCAGCTGCCGCCGCCAAAACAATCCACAACAAAACATCCACCTCTTTACAGCATAGCAATAAATTCTTCTTCCGTCAGCACCGGAATACCCAATGTCTGGGCTTTTGTCAGCTTGGAGCCTGCCGCTTCTCCGGCTACCACATAAGTGGTTTTCGCAGAAACGCTGCCCGTTGCCTTACCGCCCCTTGCCTTGATCTTTTCCGTTGCCTCGTCCCGTGTCATGGTTGCCAGTGTTCCCGTCAGCACAAAGGTCATGCCGGTAAAATCTGCGGCATTTTCATCAGCGGCTCCGGCATCCGCCCCGGCAACATCCAGACGCACGCCGGCAGTTTTCAGTTTTTCAATCAGCAAAGCGGTTTCCGGCAGAGAGAAATACTCCACGATCATGGCAGCCGTGATCTCACCGATATCATCCACCGCACACAAAGCTTCCGCGGTCTGGGCAAACAGGTTTTCCACGGAACCAAAGGCATTCAGAATCCCTTCCGCCGCCGCTTCGCCCACATGACGGATGCCAAGTGCATACAATACACGATCTCCTCCGGCTTCTTTGGCGTTGTTCACGGCGTTTATGATGTTCTCCGCAGATTTGTCACCCATCCGGGGCAATGCGGCGATATCCTCTTTCTGCAGACTGAAAATGTCCCCTACATCGCTGACAAGTCCGTTTTCGATGATCTGTCTGACCAGTGTGGGACCCATGCCGTCGATATTCATGGCGCCTCTGGAAGCGAAGTGGATCATCCGTCTTTCCAGCTGTGCCGGGCAGCGGGGATTTACACAGCGCAATGCACCGCCCACTTCCGCCGCGGTATCTTCCTCATCGTCTCCCTGATCGTCCCAGAACAGTTTTTCACCACAGGACGGACACTTTTCCGGGAAAGCAAAAGGTACTTCCTCACCGGTTCGTTTTTCCGGCACGGAGGCTACGATTTCCGGGATAATATCCCCTGCTTTCTGCACACGCACCATATCCCCGATACGGATATCCCTTGCCCGGATAATGTCGATATTATGCAGGGTAGCGCGGGATACGGTGGTACCTGCCAGCTGAACCGGTTCCAGTACGGCGGTAGGGGTCAGCACTCCCGTTCTGCCGATCTGCACATCAATGTCGATCAGGCGTGTTTCCTTCTGTTCCGGGGGATATTTATATGCCACTGCCCATTTGGGTGTGCTGGGTCCTTCACCGAGCATCTGTCTTTGGGCAAGGCTGTCGATCTTCACTACTGCACCGTCGATATCGTAAGCCAATGTACTGCGTTCTTCTCCGATTCCCATTACAGCCGCCACCACTTCGTCAATATCGGCGGTGACTGCGGCGATACGGATGGTGGAAAAGCCGAGGTTGTGCATCTGTTCGATGGTTTCCTTATGGGACGAGGGGGCATGACCGTCGGCGTACAGGTCGCCCGTCTGGTAGTTGAATACAAAAATGGACAATCCTGCTTCTTTGGTCGCCGCGGAATCCAATCGGCGCAGACTGCCTGCCGCGGCATTACGGGGATTTGCCCACAGTTTTTCCCCTGCGTCTTCCTTGATGCGGTTCAGCCGTACAAAGCTGTCGTGGGGCATATAGACTTCGCCGCGCACGGTCAGATCTACCGTTTCGGTCAGGGTATGGGGGATGGTAGAGATGACAGCGATATTTTCGGTAACATTTTCTCCGACGGTACCGTTTCCTCTTGTGGCGCCCAGCTGCAGCTTTCCCTTTTCATAGGTAAGTCCCACGGACAGACCGTCGATTTTGGGTTCTACGGTAAACAGGATTTCTTCCGCCGGCACGCCTTCGTCTTTCAGCGCCTGTACGGTACGTTCCAGAAAAGCGCGCAGTTCCGCTTCGTCAAACACGTCGGTCAGGCTGCCCATTTTCACGGGATGGATAACCTTGCTGAATTTTTCAGAAGCGTTTCCGCCGACATTCCGGGTGGGAGAATCGGCAGAAGCGAACTGGGGATTGGCTTCTTCCAGTTCCGTCAGTTCTCTGAACAGGGCATCGTATTCGTAATCGGAAATCTCCGGGTTATCTTTGTTATAGTATAAATCCGCATGATAGGCAATCTTCTGCCGCAGTTCTTCCATTCGCGCCTGTATTCCGGCGGTATTGTTTTTATCCTGCATCACGGGATCCTCCTGCTTCTTATGAATATATGTATATTATACTCCATTTTCTTATGGAAATCTATGGTTTCCCGTGAATTCTGTGAGAATTTGTGTGGAATAGGCTGGAATATGCAGGGGAGGGAGAAACACTTTTTGCGAAAAAGTATTTCTCCCTCCCCTGCACCCCTCCCTCTTTTCAAAAAACTTCGAG
>JAFUKI010000014.1 GCA_017467815.1 Clostridia bacterium | reverse complement strand
GCACATATTGAAGATACCGAGCATTACGCAAATTATACCTAAGCCTAACTGAACCAAGCTCTCTCGCAACGGTTCAATGAAGATGAACCCCAATATAAACAGACCGATAGCACAACCTGCCGCAAAACCGATGATGACCTTCTTCTGTTGGTCAATGGTTTTGTTCTTCGACACAAGGATTTCTTCATTGCTCTTGTTCGGGATCAGCTCGTCGATTGTGATACCAAAATAGTCGGCTAACAATTTAAGCGACTCGTCATTCGGCAACCCCAAGCCGTTCTCCCATTTTGCAACGGCAGAGCGTGATATATGTATATCGGCTGCGAGCTTTGCTTGTGAGATACCTTTTTCACTACGCAGTTCCTTTAGTTTTGCGGAAAACTCCATAGAAACACCTCCGTTCTTTCTGAACATATTTTATCATATTTTTGGCTAAAAATCTACCTTTGGGGGTGTTACTTTGAGGGGTTACGCTGTTACTTTGGCATAGAACAGCCCTCGTTCTGCTGAACGAGGGCGTATTTTAGTTCTTTTTATCTTTATCAGCTATCAAATTACACAACATCATAATGATAGGAAACAGAACACCGCCTATTGCATAGACCAACCAAGAGATATGCCAATGATTTGTAAGGAAACTCCAAGTAAGGAATATTGCTGTGAGAACACCCCAATAGGCAAAGCCTACTGCTTCTTTTACACTCGTTCTTTTTTTCTCTTTTTCGGTAAATTCTCCTTCTTTGAGAAGCTTCAGCATACTTGCGTTCTGAACGCCCACAACAATGAAAATACTCGTACCTATTCCCGCAACAATCATCAACACCGCGAGCATCATTATAATGAGGAACTCGTTTTCCGTAAAGCCGGAGATAATCAATGGAATCGGAGAGAAAATGCATACACAAGCTGCTATGATGTTGCACTTAATATAAGTATCTCTGAACTTCCTTTTTCGATCTGTTACCATTCCTTTCACGCCGTATTCAAGTTCAAAGGGGATATTCTTATCGAGAAAGGCATACGGCTCATTCTTAAATCCATAATAAATGTAGATCGGAACGGCACACAGAATCAGTGCGAACAGAAAAATTAAGCCAACCGCACCCGCAGTTGTTTCTGTCACAAACGGATTGGGGAGTTCCGATAACATACTCAATACAATAAGAGCAATGGGCGAAAGGATACATAAGAACGTAGCAAGAGCAATACGCCAAGAGGCGCGTTTCCTCTGTTCAAGATAAGTATTGGCTTCTTCAATCGTAATCTTCTTTACAGTCGTATCCGATGAACTATCATTTGAAAATTCTTCGTCCTCAATCTCATCTTTCAAAAGATAATCTGTGGTAACACCAAATAGTGTACCAAGCTGCAATATCTTCTCTAAATCCGGGATTGTCTGCGCTCCCTCCCATTTAGAAACCGCCTGACGGGACACATTCATTTTTTCGGCCAGTTCTTCCTGCGACCAGCCATTCTTTTTTCTGAGTCTGACGATC
This sequence comes from Clostridia bacterium, assembly GCA_017467815.1. Classification (GTDB taxonomy): domain Bacteria; phylum Bacillota; class Clostridia; order Oscillospirales; family CAG-272; genus UMGS1696. The sequence goes on along the minus strand of JAFUKI010000014.1, from coordinate 6,611 downwards.
TTATCAGCTAAAATCATATTTCTATACCTCCACCTGGAAACTTCGGTAGGCTTTCAGCCTTCCGTGTGCTTAGTATAGCATTTTTGTCAGTTACACTCCACCAAACATCGGCTTGAAATTCGTCAACCGGCGGTTGCTTAGTACTTTACATCGAATATTATAGCAAATAAATCGTGAATTTTTCTACTTAAATCAAAAGGCACCGCATTCCTGCGACGCCTTTCGGATTCAATTATTCTCCCCCAACCTTCGCCGGTACTTCTTCGGGACGAATGTAAACAGCTTCATTTCTGCCACCGCTGGAATACTGTTCGGCGGCGATCAGCTGTGCATCATCGGTCAGTACAATCTCCGTATCCGTACCTTCAATTTCATAATCCATCACCTCATCGTCGCGGTAAAGAATGATTTCTTTGTTGATATCATCTCCCGTACAGGTTACAAGAATCAGGTACTCATCGGTGTTGTTTCCGTAACAGCCGTAACGGATCTCCAGTTTATTACGGATAAAGCCTGCGTTATTATCGAAGTTAATGCTAATCGGATCGCGTAATTCAGGCATACGGATGAGGAAGCGAACCTGTGTTGGCTCTCCGGATTCATTCTGTGTTTCGTGGTACAGAATGTGTACACAATCATCCGTACAGTTTTGATACCAGGCAGTAATCTCCTCGCTCTCTAATTCGGCAAGATAGTCATCCGCCATTACATACGAGATGGATGTTCCGCCGGAACCGGAATTACCGGTCATCTGTACAGTGAACAACAAAATCATCACAAGGATCAGAACAACAGGAATCAGAATAACCGCAAGAAGGATTTTACTAAGGGATTTGTCCTTCTTTTGCACCGGAACAACGACATCCCGGCTGATCTCCTCAAGAGGAGTTGCACATCTCGGACATACTGTCCAATCCGGCTCCACCGGAGCGGAGCAGTTCGGACAGAACGGACGCAGCTTGGAGCCGCATTTGGGGCAAAGAACGTATTCTTCCTTGATCGTTGTTCCGCATTTCGGACATTCCAAATCGGAATAGCTGCTGCGTACCAGCAGATAGATGATAAAACCCAACATAGAAGGAGCAAGGAGAGCGATCAGCGTCCACATGACAGCATTCATTCCACGTCTGTTTGCATCACGGTAGACATATACACCGATCAGAATGGGGACGATCAAACCAATCGACAGTACAATGAGAGATATAAATGATCCAACAATGATATTCATGCAATAGACCTCCGTTTCTTCGTAAATACAATCACTATTACACCGCTGGAAAGTACTGCGGTCAGCACATACAGGATACATGTTAAAGTAACCACCGGCTGAATCTGCCACATCAGAATTCCGAACAGCAGCACAACCATCTGCGAGAGAATGGATGCTATCGTCAGAAGAATGGTCTGCCGCTGAAGTTTTCGGCGCTCTGCTTCCTTCCGGAGATACCGTTCGTTCAGACAAGGGGGATTATTTTTTTCAAAATTGTAGATCTGTTTCACTTATCAGCACCTCCTTCAGAAGTTTTCTTGCTTTGTTCAGCCTGGATTTTACAGTCCCTTCAGGGATTTTCAGTACCTTTCCTGTTTCGGTGATGTCCATATCCCGGAAATAGAACAGGATCACCGTCATTCTTAGCTTTTCGGGCAGTCGGTTGATCGCGGCATGAAGGTCGGAATAGTCCGGCGGTTCTTCTGCTGCTATGTTCTCCAGGACAATCTCTTTATCATCCGCCGCTGTGAAGTTATCCCACACGGGATTTCTGAGCATCCGTTTCCACGAATTGCGGTAGATGTTGACACAGATTGTTGTCAGCCAGCCTTCAAATTCCCGTTCCGGATCATATCTGTCGATGTACCGAAGCATCTTCAGCCACGTTTCCTGATAGAGATCGTCTGCGTCATGAATATTGGCGCAGAGCGTCCGGCATAGTCCGTACAGCCGCTTGCCGTATTTGTTTATGTATGGATCGATCAAGTTCTGCGCCTCCTTTCACTACCATATACAATCGGGAGTATGAAAAGGTTCACTGCCCGGGAAAAATTTTTATAAAATTATTATATCATACTTTTGTAACCGTTATCTGAACAAAAAAGGCATTGCTCAACACTCGTCAGCAATGCCTTACATTCTTCCACATCTGTCTTACTTATATCATAGCAAAACAGGCGTTCAAAATCACCACAACAAATATTAACAGCACGAGTGTACGAACCGCAACTCCGTATAACTCCTTGCGGATCATGCGGTTTATATCCTTCTGAACCATCCCAATCATCCTATAGACATTTGCCGATCTTCTTCTTTCAGCTATCTGAATTCGTGCAATCAACATCGCCTGAACAAAACCTACGCAGGTCAGAACCGCAAAGCAGCCGATCAGAAACCACAGAAGGCCGCCAACGGTTTCAAGCACCGGCGCAATCGTGTCTATGCCGTCATAGGGATTTGCATCGACAACCACCGATTCCCTGCTGATATTCCACAGTAAAAGAACGGCAAGCAACGGATATACCGCCGAGGATGCAAACAACAGCATGATTCGGGAATATACTTTACCGTGATAGTCGATGCTTTTCTGCGCCAGACGCTTCGTGAGCGATTGATTCCGGAATGTTTTTGATTGCCTATATCCGTGTGTCTGTTCGTTCGCATTGTGGTTTTGTTTTTTCACAGTCTGGATAACGGATTTGCGTTTGAGTCGAAGCTCCGGTATATAATTGCACAAAAGAATCAAGAATATCCCGATCAATGCTGCTGCGGCAAAAAGCAGAGTGAGTGGCAGCCATTCAAGGTTTTGCACTTCGTTCATTCCGGTGAAATTCAGTCCCATTTGTGCGCCGGGGTGAATTCCGAGCATTGTACCAAGCAGGACAGCGGGCAAATACAGTATGCGAATATCCGCATTAACAATCTTCCGCAAATCCTTGCTTTCGGCGCCAACGCTCGTCAGTATGCCGCGAAGCTGTGCGTTTTCCTCCATGCGCATACGGCAATGAATCCGAATTATCAGTAGCGTGATAAGAACCAAGACAATGGTCGACAGATTTATGTACATGGATACTTTTGCCATGAATTCCTCAAACGGAAGTGCTTCGTACTCCGGATTCGGATATAAAAGGACCTGCATCTCAAAAGCCAGAAAGAAGGATATAAGCATCATGGAAAAGAGTACCGATGCGGCTAATATCCCGTTTTTGATCTTATCTGCTTTGAGCCTGCGGACAGCTATTTGGGTGACAGGGGACATGGCTATTTTCTCCTGTCGGAAGTAATTTTTCCGTCTGCTATAGAAATCACACGCCGCGCCTGCTCTGCTACAGCATCACTGTGCGTGACAATCAGAACGGTTATTCCGTATTCCTCATTCATTGCCTTGAGAAGCTTCATAACTTCCGCGCTGTTCTCATTGTCAAGATTGCCGGTCGGCTCATCGGCGAGAATTAATGAAGGTTTTCCGAATAAAGCTCGGGCAATTGCCGCTCTTTGCTGTTGTCCGCCCGACAGCGCGGTCGGATAAGCATTCTCGCGTCCGGACAGTCCGACAACTTTAAGAATTTCAGCAAGCCACTCTGAATTTATCGGGCTTCCGTCAAGTTCAGTCGGAAGCGTAATATTCTCAACTACATTAAGCTCCGGAATCAGATTATAGAACTGATAAATCACACCTATTTCCCGGCGACGGAGAACAGCGGTTTGCTTGCCTGTCATTTTTGTGACATCGGCATTATTAAGCAGTATGCTGCCGCTGTCAGGATTGTCAAGCCCTGCAATCATATTTAATAGCGTTGTCTTACCGGAACCGGATTTGCCGATGATCGCGATAAACTCGCCCCCGGCAATGTCAAGAGACACGTTATCAAGGGCAGTAATCTCGCCATCTACTGTAAAATAGCGCTTATTCAGGTTGGATATGTGAATCATACCGCTTTCCTCCTTGCTCTGAATCTCTTTCTATTATAGCATAAATCTGTGAATACTTCAACATACACATATGGCGAGCATCCACGATCGGGATTCTCGCCATATAGTATCACTTATGCAATGAATACCACTCACCAGAACAATTCACAGATCTCTTCCGGATTGATTCCTTGGATTTCTATCTCATCACCAGACAGCGGATTCACCACTTGAATAATGATGATACTATCCTTGTCGATCTTGTATGACGCCAGAATGGATTTCATTTCCTTGATAGATGCACTGTTTTCTTCCAAAGCGGTCAACTCCTCAATCGTTTTGCCGCGGTTCGTTCCGCTCATGGCACCGCAGCGATACTCGCCGTCCTCATTCTGCCATACATAGACTTCAATGCCCTTGAAGGTATCAAGGTTATAGTATTCGGGATACTTTGTTCTTAGATGACCGGAGGCAGCGAAAAACACCGATACCAATACAAGTATCACGATTATGGAAACTGTAAGAATCTTTTTCTTCATTTTGACGCTCCTTACGCTTCTGTTTTCGTAATTTTTGAGAGTATCCGGTATGAAATGCTCTGTCCATTCTTTCGTGCAAAGGACAGCGACATCAGAAGACCGAATACAAACAGTCCGATAAGAAAGAGCCACCCCATCCCGCCATCGTCGGCAAGCTGGCTGTTCACGAGCAGGAACGCTGCTTTCAGCGCACCGGAGCGCCTGAACTGCGTCCAAATCATTCCAAGATACAGGAACAGAGGAACTTCTGCAGCGGCAAACGGGTCTATGTACCATCGAAAGAGACTGAAACGCATCAGTACAGCAGTGATCACCGGTGTCATAACAAACAGCAGACCGTAAGTTACTGCCATCGCTGCACCAAGATTATCCGTTTCTCCCGACAGCTTAAACAGCAGAGAAACCGCAGAGAAGAACGCTATGTAGATGAGCAATGTCAGCACATAATAAAGAATATGGAAAATGACGAGCTTCTTTTTCATAATACATATTCTCCTCTCATGTAAATATATCTTGGTTTGAGAATTGTCTGAAAAGAATACGATTCCAATATGATTATAGCATAAATATATGAATACTTCAAGAAGACAACTTCGCATCTGATAATTGATAGGTTCAATATACAACTGAGATTGAAAATCGCAGCCTCATACAAGACTGCGATTTGTTTTTATTACGGCGCTCCCCAGGTGAGCAGTTCCCATGGACCATCTCCAACTCTTGCCAGATACCAGCTCCAGTCATATCGGAAATTGGCATTCCAGGCACCGCCTCCGAAGATGGGTGAACGGAATTCGGTACGATAAACAATACATTCCGTGTATTTCACACCATCCGGTGCCAATGTGTTGCAATACTCAAGTTCTCTCAGACAAAAATCATCGCTGGTGTAGTATATGGAATACAGCTTACAGCCGTCCCATTCTTTGAATGAATCAAGGATAAAGTCTACCGCTTCTTTTTGTTCTTCTCTGGTGTATAATTCGGATTCTCCATAAGATATAGAAGCCGGAAGTATCTGCGGCGCAATCAGCAGAACTATGGCCGTGACCAGAACGGCAGCACAAACAATCAATACTTTTTTTCTGCGCTGTTTCCGTTTGAATTTCCTGATTGGCTCTGCCTGGTTTTCATTCGGTTTGTTTTGAAGAGCATCAATTTCGCTGTCAGACTTCATTTCATCAAGACGTTTTCTGCATTCATCACAGGTTTCAAGATGCTCTTTCACAAATTCCGCTGTTTCTTCACTGACCATGCCTTCATAATACAGCGGCAGAATATCTCTTACATAACTGCATTCATTTTTCATGCTTGTTTTCCTCCAATCGCTCCCTCAGCATATTTCTTGCCCGATGATAGGTAACACACGCCCAGTTATCGCTTTTACCGTAAAGCCGGCCGATTTCTTTGAAACTCAGTTCGGCAAATACGCGCCACATAAAGACTTCTTTATATGGATCAGAGAGGGTATGCAGCAGAACACGGATCTGATCGGCTTCATCATACGTTGTGAGTCTTTCATCTACAGCACCTTCGGGGTCTGCTGTATCCTGTAATGCAGCATCTTCTATACTGATATGCCGTCCGCTTTTCCGCAGATGAGAATAGTAACTGTTCTTGGCGATCTGACAAAGCCATACCCGGATGTCGCAATCACCACGAAAGGATTCTATTTTTCGCAGTGCTTTATAGAAGGTTTCTTCTGTGATTTCCTCCGCTATGTGCTCGCTGCCTGACAGTTTTCGGATGTACTGATATACATCACTGAAATAGGTTCGGTATAACTCTTCAAAGTCCATGTGTCTGCCACCTCCTTCCGCCTCTGTTTATATGACGCGCCACTTTATTATATCTTACAGGAATTTCATGAAAATTTCAATCTTTTCAAAAAACAATGCCTCCCCTGGGAAGCATTGTTTGTTGTTCAGTTTTTCACGCTGTAGATCGTGTAGAAGTCGATATAATCCCCGAGCTGTGAGCTTGCCACACCATGCCAGAGTTCATCAAGTGTTGCGTCAGCGTCGTTGGTCAACACATATTTCGTAACCCTCACGGGTTCTTTTGCGGACTGCGGGGGTGGAATGGTAGTCTCAAATTTTCTCAGATACTTATATGTGCGAACATATTCAGTACCGTATTCGTTCCATTTCATCGTATAGATACCGCCGTCG
>JAFUKI010000110.1 GCA_017467815.1 Clostridia bacterium | reverse complement strand
TGAAACATTACATAGAAATCAACGAACAGCACCGGAAGGTGTTTGAATTAGAATCAGACTCGGAAGAGGATGCGATCAGCAAAGTAGAAGCGGCTTATGATACAGGTTCGATCACAGTATCTGATTCGGAAACGGTATTCCTTGCATACAACGCTGTCAGAAACAGACAGGAGATTGATAAGCTGCAGAATACCGGTGCTTTTACAATATTGCCGGATCGACCGATTTCATACATCGCAGAATACACGCTGACAATCAATATATCCGAAACAGAGTCCAGAGATATCTGCTGTAAAGCGTATGATTACAAATCTATCGACGAGGCAAAAGACGATTCGCCTTCTGTTATTGCCGATATGCTTTGCGATCACAAGATTCCCGACGGGACCTATACTGTGGATGCAGGTTATTATTCTGCTGCCGGTGAAGAAGAACCGGTTTATGTGGAAGGTATTCTGATCAAGGTTCTGTATCGTGAAGGACGAATATTGCTTGAAGAAAAGTTATTTTAAGAAAGGCAAGGTGAAACAAAATGAAGAAATGGAAGATCCCTGTAACATGGGAAGTATGCGGCGTAATCGAATGCGAAGCTCCGACCTTGGAGGAAGCAATGGAGTATGCCGAAGACAAAGACGGCGTGATTCCACTGCCAACTGACTCCGATTACATAGACGGAAGCTGGCGGCTTTCTTTCGATAAAGATGAAGCTGAAATGGTACGTGAGGGCTGGAATAACGGTCAGAAAGATGAAGAAACGGAGGAGACAAAATGATTATCAATCGTCCCGGCGCAGAATTCATTTATGATGGCGCATCCTACAAAATCGGTGACAGGATCATCGGTACATCGGAGAGCGAATATGAGGGACTGTACGGTTCCATATTCGAAATCCGCGACGGTGAAGACAAAGAAACCGAGAATGAGACTCCAGACATCTACTGTTCCTTTGAGGAACCGGTTCTCCCGCATCAGATCAAAAAGCTGGAGGAAATCTTCAGCGAGCTGTATCAGGAACCGAAAAAACTGGAGGATATCACTCTGGACTTTGTAATCATGTCTCCGGAGATGGTGCGTGTAATCCTGCCGGATCCCAAACCTCTGACACAAACGATCTATTCAGTGCAGGAGGAATGGGCAGACCGCGGTGAGTATGGCAGCTGTATTTCGCAGGCATATACCTCCGAAGAATCTGCGCTGCAGTTTATGCTGAAACAGCTTCGTGAAGAGATGGAGGACGGATTGGTTTCGGGTATGCGCAGTGATAAGAAGTTCGTGGAGGAATCCTACGATGACTCCTACGAATGCTTTATCGACGAAGATTATTACGAGAACCACTACCGGATTTTCATCACATCCCAGCAGATCATTGTAACTCCTGAGTTTGTACGTGAAATGGCGGGCATTTATCATCTTGCCATGTTTACAGAAGACTTTGAGAGTATGCTGGAGCAGGAAGATGACATTACTCCGGAGGAACGGGCATGGCTCATGACCCAATCGGATATCATAGACAAGATCAGCACTTCCTTTGACAACTACGATTCATTCTGGGATTGTTACTGGGAAGTCTTCCGGGATATCGCAGAAGAAAAGCTCAAGGAATACCGCGTAAATAACAATAAGGATGAGAAAGGAACAAATCATGGAAATTAAGAGATCTATACTGGACATTATCGCAAGCTGCGAAATTCATGACAACATACTGCTCCTTCCGCCTGTTCAGCTGAATCGTACAGATTATCTTGCTGTCAACAAGGTGCTGGAAGCACTTGGCGGTAAATGGAACAGAAAAGCAGGAGGACATACATTTGATTATGATCCCTCTGAAAAGATTGAGGACATTATTCTCACCGGCGAATATACCGATGCGAAGAAAGACTATCAGTTCTTTCCGACACCTCCGAAACTCGCAGAATACCTCTGTGATCTCGCAGAAATTGATGAGACAACCACAGTCCTTGAGCCCTCCTGCGGTAAAGGCAATATTGCCGACGCAGCCTGGAAACGGAATCCGGCAAGACTTCTGGGCATCGAACTCAATGATGATTTGAAGCCTCTGCTTGTAGACAAGCCGTATGAAGTATTGATCGGACAGGATTTCCTTTCATATTCGGAAGAAACATGGGATCGTATTGTTATGAATCCACCGTTTTCAAAGTGTCAGGATAGAACTCATATTCTGAAAGCGTATGAGCGCCTTACTCCCGGTGGAATTCTCGTTTCTGTGGCAAGTTCTTCTATTCTTTGGCGTACTGATAATCGCTCAGAGGTCTTCCGTGACTTCCTTAGCGGTGTTCATGCAACGATCGAGGAACTGGATGAAGGAGCCTTTAAGGAAAGCGGCACGATGGTTCGTACCTGCATTGTGAAGATTCGTAAAGCATAAGGAGAAGACAAATGGAACTTACAACATACAACAACTGTAAGAAGGAATTCATATCCTTGCTTACACAAAACGCAGGTGCCCGTGACAAATGGCAGGTCTTCTGCGATTTCGTCGAATTGGCTGCCATTGCAATCAGCAATCAGTGCGACTTTGTTCACCGCGAAGAGCGAGAGGAACGATATCTCCAGCTTGCCGGGACTTATACCCGCCCCGAGATGGATCGTTTTTGTTCTATGCTTTCCTGTGTATTTGCATCCTCCAGACTCACAGAAGATAATCCCCAGGACTTCCTTGGTGAGATCTATCATGAGCTGGAGCTGCACAACAAATGGAAAGGTCAGTTCTTTACACCGATGCAGATTTGTTCTCTCATGGCTGAGATTCAGATGGCAGATGCGGAGAATGCACTGATCACAAAGCCGTATATCACGGTAAATGATCCCTGTTCCGGCTCCGGTGCACTGCTGCTCGGATATGCAGGTGCCATGAAGCGCCATAAGATCGAGTATCAGACGAAGATGCGAGCAGTCGCAACTGATATTGATCTGAAATGCGTACATATGGCATATATCCAGCTGGCACTGTACAACATTCCGGCAGTGATCATCCACGGGAACACCCTCACCGTCGAGGAATGGTCCCACTGGTTCACACCGGCGCTTTGTCAGGCGATTGCTGCTGAAGCAGGATCCAAGCAGGAAATAATTCCTGTTACCGCATAAATTGACGAGAAAGTGGCTGTCTCATTCAAACGAGAGACAGCCACTTTTGTATTTCGAACATGTCAGTTCTTTGCTGGTATTATACATCAACTATGTATTCAATCCTAGATAGAATATAGAATCATCATAGTATCTGAATATAAATTCAACTACAGTATACTTATTTGGGTTTTTTTTGATTTCATCGCTTACAATGTTTATTTTCTCATCAATAGTATAAACTGTGTTTTGACCAAACAGATCTTCCATATTCGCCTCACTTCCATCATATAGATAAGAAGTTATTCCATCCTTGGTGTCTATGTAAGATATTTTTGCACAATAATAGTTGGAGTCTAATCTTTCAACATTATGAATGACATAGCTGTATTTGTGGAGAGGCATATAACTATTCAATATATAGTTTTCACCCTCCTGCACTGCTG
>JAFUKI010000109.1 GCA_017467815.1 Clostridia bacterium | reverse complement strand
ACCATCAGGCCCCTGCGGACCTACGGGACCAGTTTCACCATCAGGACCCTGCGGACCTCCAGGACCTGTTTCGCCAGCAGGACCTTGCGGACCAACGGGACCGGTTTCCCCGGCAGGACCTTGCGGACCAACAGGACCAGTTTCGCCGATAGGTCCCTGCGGACCTACAGGACCGGTTTCGCCAGCAGGTCCCTGGGGACCTACAGGACCAGTTTCGCCAATAGGCCCCTGGGGACCTATGGGACCGGTTTCACCGATAGGTCCCTGGGGACCAACGGGACCAGTTTCTCCGGCAGGACCTTGCGGACCTACAGGCCCTTGGGGACCAACAGGACCGGTTTCGCCGGCAGGTCCCTGCGGACCTACGGGACCAGTTTCCCCGATAGGTCCCTGCGGACCAACAGGACCTTGGGGACCAACAGGTCCTTGAGGTCCCGGAGGACACTTTGAACAATCAAAGTCACAGGGACGTTCATCCTTGCAGAAATCTTTCTGACAGCCGCAGTCACAAGTACGTTCATCGTCATCACAATTATTCTGACGGAGATTCTTGTTGTCATGCTCGTAACGTCCAGTGTTTTTATTATTGAAATTCCATAAGCTCATTATATCACCTCCTTCCGATGTGATATACTATATGATATGCAGCACTGTAAAGGTGTGACATAAAGACATCATGGAAATTTTGAACTATCAAATATCGTAATACGGACGTTTGGTATTGTGGAAAAATATGTACTGGTCTATGGTTTTGCGAAAGACTGCTCCCGGGCGGCACTCCGTAAGATATAGTTCCTTACGCTTCATTGAGGAATTGAACGATTCCATTACAGAATTGTTGTACGGGATGTGTGAATGACGCATCGGATGATTTTAAATAAGGGTATTTATAATGGTCTTCTTAAAGATATGCAGGATGCTTTTTATGAAGATATGTTGGATGATCCGGATACTGCTCCTTCTTACTCTGAGTGGTATGACGTTCGTTCCGACGTATACAATTTCTACTACGATATGCGTGGGGAACTGTGGGAAGATGAATATCGAAAAGACAGAAAGAACTTTGGAAGATTACAAGACTGACGCTGAAAGATCGAAGAAGTAAATAAATACAGAAAAAAGCACGCATAATAAACGTGCCTTTTTCAATAATATACGCTTCAGAAATAAATAAATATTTCGACCCTATCAAACCTGCAGTCAGGTTCAACCACTTTCACCAGATAACAATACGCTTGTCAGGTGCAAGATACATTTCGTCGGTTTCTTCGACGTCAAACGCTGCATACCATTCTGCAAAGTTTCTGGGAGGGATGTTGGTACGCAGGATATAAGGACCGTGTACGTCAACCGCGAGAAGCATCTGCAGATATTCTGGTTTTGCTTTCTGACACCAGATCCTTGCCCAGTTGCAGAAGTATTCTTCATAGGAAGCACCGTCTGTTTTGGACATGATATCCAGTGTAACCGACATACCGCCGTTGTCAGCCATATTTTCACTGACAATGAACGCGCCGTTGACCTTGCCCCAGGGAAGTTCAATGCCGTCAAACTGGTCGATCATCTGGTTTACCTTCGCTTCAAATCTCTTGAAGTCGTCGGCAGTCCACCAATCGTTGATGTTGCCGTTTTCATCGCATTTTGCCCCGTTGCTGTCAAATGCGTGCGAGATCTCGTGACCGATTACAGCGCCGATACCGCCAAGGTTTTCACTTCTGGTCTGCTTCAGGGAATAGAAGGGTGCCTGCAGGATCGCCGCAGGGAAGGTGATGTCGTTGACAAAAGGATCGTAACAGGCATTGACCATATGCCCCGGCATTGCCCATTTTTCCGGTTCGGTGGGCTTATCAAGCTTGGCAAGAGTTTCCAATTCCTGAATTGCCTGCAGGGACAGTACGATGTCAAAGAGAGAATCGTCGGGATTGAAGATAAGCTTGTCATAAACGGCTCTTACCTTGTCGGGATAGCCCATCTTGACACCCATCTTCGAGAGCTTCAGAATCGCTTTTTCTCTTGTTTCTTCGCCAAGAATTTCGTTTGTCTTGATACGTTCCATATACGTATCGATGATCTGATAAACGATATCCGTGATATCCTTCTTTGCTTCTTCACCGAAGTATTTTTCACCGTAGTAAATACCGACGGGTTCGGAATACATACCCGCTGCCAGATTGTATGCGAACTTCTCTATGGACTGCATTTTTGCAATGCCCATGATGGCACGGCTGTACATACCGCCCATATCACGAAGTTCTTCGGACAGGAACGTACAGGATTTCAAAAGACCGGTTACATAAGCCCAGTGTTTGTAAAGATCAAGCGTGTCTGCATTCAGCACCTTGTCAAATTCGCTGAAGAATCTGGGTTCGGTGACAACGACCATTGCGGGAACATATCCGAACAGATCCTTGAGAATGGCTTCAAAATCAAGAGCAGAGAGCATCCCGGCAACCTTGTCGGTGTCCATGGGATTGTACATTTCCACATATTTTGCCCATTCTTCGCTGGTCTTTACCAGTCCGCCGATGATCTCATCATATGCCAGCGCATCGTTTACGTACTTTTCCTGATCTTCGGGGGAGAGATCGGTTTTTGCCATAACCATCTTGGCAACATTTGTCCAGATGCCCAGAATCTGTGCCTTCTGTTCCGCCATTTCGGGCTTGTAATAGGATGCATCGGGAAGAATTACACCGGCACCCTGAATGTACACAAGATGCTGCTTGGTGTTTTTCATATCCGTTTCCACGCTGATGTCTATGGGCGTAGGAATGCTCTTCAGTGATAATGTTTTGTACAAACGGCTGAAATCCCCGACGGAGTTTACTTCATCAAGAATCGCAAGATTTTTAAGAGCAGGGGCGATACCGTGTTTTTCCTTTCTGTCCGCATCTTTGGCTATTGCATACAGTTCGCAAGCTCTCTTGAGGTAATCGTTGGGGTAAGACTTGCTTCCAGTCAGGGTCTCAAACTCATTCATCATGATCTTTTCAACGCTGTCCGCAAGCTCAGCAAAACCGCCTGCCATGGGTTTGTCATCGGGAATAACGAGCTTGTCCAAAGTTTCCTGGTTGACATACGTAAAAAGGTCATCCTGAATTCTGATGTTTTCCATAAGCATCTCCTGTTTATTATATAATGTTAAGCATTATGATTCGTTTGCTTTATCTCATTATATCACAAAATTCGAAAAACACAATACAAAATCAGTGAAATCTTTTTTTTCGTTCCTGCAAAGTGCCAATCCGACACCTGTCAGGTGAGTTGTCCCTAAAAATACGTTGTTGATTTTCTACCCGACAGATGGTATACTATAAACACAAAGGCCTTTTAATCTATCACAGATGGAGGATCAAGATGGAAATCGGAAATAAGATCAAACAGCTCAGATATAAAACCGGTATGACCCAGGAACAGCTTGCCGCCAAACTCGGCATCAGCGCCCAATCGGTATCCAAATGGGAAACCGCAGTGACCATGCCGGATATTACATTATTACCGGTACTGGCAAGCGAACTCGGCGTCACCATAGATGAACTTTTCGACCTGACCGTCGATCAGAAGCTGCACAGAATCGAGAAAAGACTGGATATTGAGGAAGAATTTGCGGCAGATGTATTCAGAGAATATGAGATGTTTCTGAAGAATCAGCTGGAGGAAAATGAGGACAAAACAAAAATTCTCAGTCTTCTTGCTCAGTTGTATCATCACCGTATGGAGGCAGATTCCAGAAGGGTCTGCCGGTATGCCCATGAAGCCATAATGCGCAGTCCCGCAAAGAAAGATTGCCAGTGGCTTCTGCAGAAAGCGGAAGGGGCAAGCGTATGGGACTGGAATATGGGCAATCACACGAAAGTTATTGATTTTTATAAAAAAGTAATCGAAAATGATACCGTCACGCCCCAAACCCCCATGCCCTATTATGAAGTAATGGACAATCTGATTGCCGATCATCGGACGGAAGAAGCGAAAGAGTATCTGGAAATTTACCAAACCCTTCCTGCTCACAAGCCTTTTCTGGTTCCGGTCTACCGGGCATATATCGCATTGGCAGAATATGATGCAGAAACGGCAGACACCATCATGGAAAACGCTATGAAGGATTTTGGCGATAACAGCGGTTTTCTTTTTGAAACGGCACAATATTACGCGCGGAAGTGTGAATACGAAAAGGCGATCCGGTATTATGAATCATCCTGGCAGGCAGAGGAAGACCGGAAACCAAGGTTTACAGATGCACTGCATGGCATATCGGTTATTTATGAAATTTCAGGCGATTATCAAAAGGCAGCAGAGACGTATGACAGAATGATCACGTGTATCAAAGAAGAATGGGGATACAACGATGATGATGCTGCGGTGATTGAGGCAGAACGGGAAAAAAGACGATTGCAAAAGCTGGCATACCAAGAAAAACGTCTTGTAATATCATAACCAATAAAAAGCAGTGAGAACCCATAAAATCCTCACTGCTTTTTCCATGTATTCATTTTACCCCAGCAATACATCAATCACCAGCATCAGACAAAATCCCACCAGCAGCGCATAGGTCGCGCCACGTTCACTGCCGTGTGCATGGGTTTCTGGAATCATCTCGTCACTGACCACATACAGCATCGTACCGCCCGCAAACGCAAGGGCAAAGGGAAGTACAGCCGATGCAATACTGACCGCAAAATACCCGATCAGCGTACCTGCCACTTCCACCAGTCCGGTGATCATGGCACAGATAAAAGTTTTCTTCGGCGTGACCCCGGCTGCTAACATGGGGGCGATGATCACCATACCTTCGGGAATGTTCTGCAGAGCAATACCGCCGGCAATCATCAGCGCCTGGGAAACATTGCCCGAACCGAACCCGACCCCGGCAGCGATCCCCTCCGGCAGATTATGTATCCCGATCGCCAGTACGAACAGCAATACCTTGCTGAGATTCGTATTACTGTGCGGTTCAATATCGGTACCCATCAGCTTGTGCAAATGGGGTACCATCTTGTCGATCAGGTTCAGACACAGCGCACCGGCAAATATACCGATGATGGTAATGACCAGACCGTATTTACCGCCATATTCCAATGATGGCAGAACCAGACCCAATACCGCAGCGGATAACATAACCCCGGCGGAAAAAGATAATATGATATCGGAAAAGCGGTGGGATAAATTCTTGAACAGAAAGCCGATCAGAGAACCGATAATCGTTGCTCCGCCCACACCCAGCGCAGTCAGAAGTACCATTTCCATAATAAATCTCCATCTGTCGCATAAAAAGAGCGTAAATTCAGAAAATCCTGCTGCAAATCAACTGGACTTCCGTTTGAAACAAAAAGGTATCGCTAACCGTATGGCAGCCGATACCTTTCGTTATGTTTACAGTTTTTCGCTGCCCATCAGCAATTCGGAAATTGCATCCAGTACCTTATCGTGACAACCGCCGCATCCGGTGGAGCAATGGGTCACTTTCTGCACATTCTCAAAAGCTTCCAGTACATCCTTGAAATTCTTGTGCTTGGCAAGTGCATCGGCTACGTCGTAAAAGCTCACCTGTTTGCAGTTGCAGATTGTGTAATTGTCTTTCATGATAATCCTCCATCTGTCGCATCTATGCGACGAACCAATACGAAGGGAAAATCCTGGTTCCCGAAGGAAATGGAAAGTGGTAGGTGCCGCTTTCCAAAGGATTTTCGAAGTGTGAAACAGCTATACTGTCTATTTCGACTACTGAATTTTCACACTACTCTCCAGTAGAAAATAAATATTTCGGTTGCCGAAAGGTGAAACCAAATGATTTGTTCCACCGGGAAAGAAATTTTCAGTGTGAAATAACCGCACTCTCCCGGCGGAACCTTATTTCCAAACTAACCCCGTTTATTCTGCTTCGGAGAAGTCTTCTTTGCCAACACCGCACAGGGGGCATACAAAGTCTTCCGGCAGATCTTCAAACTTGGTACCGGGTTCAATGCCGTTGTCGGGATCGCCTAAAGCTTCATCATATTCATAACCGCATACATCACATACGTACTTTTTCATATTAATCCTCCATCTGTCGCATTTATGCGACGAACAAATACTAAGGGAAAATCCTGGTTTCCGAAGGAAATGGAAAGTGGTGGGTTCCGCTTTCCAAAGGATTTTCGAAGTGTGAAACAGCTATACTTCCTATTTTGACTGCTGTATTTTCACACTGATTCCTTTCCAATTTTGCAATGCAATATTACAGCACCAGAGAAGGCGCAGTGTATACTCTTGTACCAAGTTCCTGATTCAGCATATACAGGCTCTTGGGATCGGAACCGAACAGTTCCATTTTGGAGATCAGATCGTTGGCATTGGTTTCTTCTTCGCCCTGTTCCTTTACAAACCAGCCAAGGAACTGCATGGTTCTGAAGTCCTTTACTTCATACGCCGCCGCATAAATGTCGTTGATCAGGGATGTTACATAGATTTCGTGAGCAAGACCGGCTTCCAGAACTGCCATATTGCTGTCAAAATTCTGGGTAGGTCCATCAATGGCACCGAGGGTCACGGACATATTGTTGTTCTGCAGATATTGATAGAACAGCAGGGCATGATCCCGTTCTTCCTGTGCCTGGATCATATACCAGTTGGCAAAACCGTCCAGTGACTTTGCCTTGAAGTAGTTGGAAAACTGCAGATACAGATAAGCGGAATAGAATTCCTTGTTGATCTGCTGATTCAGTAATGCATGGACTTTTTCATTCATTATAGTATAACCTCCTGTAAGTATTCATTCGAAAAGTTTGTATATTTAAGAATTACTTGATTTCTTCAAAATCCGAAGCGCCGTGCTTGCAGAGGGGGCAGACATAATCTTCCGGCAGAGTATCGCCTTCGTATACATAACCGCAGATCTTGCAGACATATCCCTTCTTGCCTTCCACTTCCGGCTTGGGCTTGACGTTGTTCTGGTAGTAGGTGTAGGTCATGGTTTCACGGTCGGAAATCACTCTTGCCTCGGTCACGGAGCAGATGAACATACCGTGGGTGTCCAGATCAACGTACTGTTCCACCTTCAGGGACATAAAGGAGTTGATATACCGGGGCAGGAATACCAGTCCGTTGTCAGAACGGAGCGGTGTGCATTCGGCAAATTTGTCCACATTTCTGCCGCTGCGGAATCCGAATGCCTCGAATACCATAAAGGGCGTATCTACGGACAGGCAGTTGATATTCATAATACCGGACTGCTTGATAACATGATGGGAGTAGTTTGCCTTGTTGATGGTAACGGCAATACGGTTGGGGGTATTGGTAACCTGGGTAACCGTGTTCACGATCAGACCGTTGTCCTTCTTACCGTCGTTGGAGGTGACTACATACAGACCGTAACCGATGTTGAACAGGGCGGTAAGGTCGTTCTTGTTGGCGGTTTCAGCCTGTCTTGCCAGATATTCCTTGCAGAGTTCATCCGTCAGGTCGTTCAGCTGACCCTTGCTGGTTTCATCCAGGGAAGAGAGGATACGTACAGTGGTATCAGCGTAGGTGATATTCTTGCTCTTGGCGAACAGTTCTTTCATAACCTTTGCGGCAAGAGGTGCCCAGCTTCCGTTTTCGATAAAAGCAACCGTGCGATTCTGGAAATTCCGTTCTGTCAGATGGTTGATGAATTCACGCATGAACGGGAAGATTTCCGCATTGTAGGTAGTGGTAGCAAGTACCAGCTTGCTGTAACGGAAAGCGTCGGCTACAGCGGCAGACATATCGGCTCTGGCAAGGTCATGTACGATTACTTTGGGGCATCCGCTGGCGGTAAGTTTTTCCGCGAGAATCTGAACGGCTTTCTTGGTGTTGCCGTAAACAGAGGTATATGCAATCACAATACCGTCTTCTTCCGGCTGATAGCTGGACCAGGTGTTGTACAGATCCAGATAATAACCCAGATTTTCCTTCAGTACGGGACCGTGGAGAGGGCAGATCACCTGAATATCCAGACCGCCGGCCTTCTTCAGCAGCGCCTGAACCTGAGTACCGTATTTGCCTACGATACCGATGAAATACCGTCTTGCTTCATCCGCCCAGGGTTCGTTTGTGTCGGGGGTACCGAATTTACCGAAACCGTCCGCAGAGAAAAGCACTTTGTCCGTTGTATCATAGGTAACGATTACTTCCGGCCAGTGTACCATAGGGGCGGTTACGAAAACCAGATTGTGCTTACCCAGGGACAGGCTGTCACCTTCAGCTACCACAATCCGTCTGTCTTCGAATTCTGTTCCGAAGAAGTTCTTCATCATGGCAAATGCTTTGGCGGAAGATACGATTGTTGCATCCGGATAGTTTTTTGCAAAGTTGTGGATGTTGGCAGCGTGGTCGGGTTCCATATGCTGTACGATCAGGTAATCCGGCTTTCTGCTGCCCAGTACGTTCTGGAGATTGTCCAGCCATTCGTGGGTGTAATTGGCATCAACAGAATCCATAACCGCAATCTTTTCATCGAGAATTACATAAGAGTTATAGGAAATGCCGTTGGGGACAACATACTGTCCTTCAAAAAGATCTACTTTATGGTCGTTTACACCAATGTATTGAATATCTTTTGTGATTGTCATATCTGCTTCTCCTGTATTGTTTTTTACAGTATTTACTAAATTATAGCATCTTAACAACAATATTGCAAGATGTATTGGGCGTTATAAAAGAATTTTTCCGTCCGTGGAAATGGTTACCACACGCCAGGGGATGAATTTCCCGCTTGCCTGAAGCGCACGTTTTGCTGCATTTTCAATACCGCCGCAGCAGGGGACTTCCATACGTACAATGGTTACGCTCTTTATGTTGTTGTTGGCGATAATGGTGGTCAGCTTTTCGGCATAATCCCCTTCATCCAGCTTGGGACAGCCGATCAGAGTGATGTGTCCACGAATAAATTCGTTATGGAAATTGCCGTAAGCGTATGCCGTGCAGTCTGCCGCAATCAGCAGATTCGCATTGTCAAAGTAGGGCGCATTGGTGGGTACCAGTTTGATCTGGCAGGGCCACTGCATCAGCTGGCTGTTCATGCTTTCCGCCTTGGGCGCCGGATTGGAAATTTCCCGCCGGATTGCTTTGGACTGTGTGCCGGGACAGCCACATGGGAGTTTGGCAGGGGATTTCTGAACCTTGGACTTTTTTACCGCTTCTTCATTGTATGCAGGCGCTTCTCTCACTTCAAAGGAGATAGCATCCGTGGGGCAGGCAGGAAGACAATCCCCAAGCCCATCGCAGTAATCTTCACGTGTGAGTTTCGCCTTGCCGCCGATCATTTCAATCGCACCTTCGTGACAGGCAGCTGCACAGGCACCGCATCCGTTGCATTTTTCTTCGTTTATCTTAATAATTTTTCTAAGCATACCGTTCTCCTGTTTTGTGTTGGATCAGAGTACTGTTTGATTCTGGATATATTATACCAGAATTGTGGAAATTGATATGTTGAAATTTCAACAGAATCAAAATTTTTTTCAAATTCTTTGGGATTTTTTCAGAAACACTTTCCGGTCTTGCAGTCTTCCGCACCACTGCAGCGGTAGCACAATTCGTTGGGGCATTGACCGTTTGCGAAAAAGGATAACAGATTATCCACCGTTGTGGCTGCAATGTTGGCAAGAGCTTCTTCCGTCAGGAATGCCTGGTGGGAAGTTACGATCACATTGGGCATGGAAATCAGCCGGGCTAAGGTATCGTCATCCAGAATATGTCCAGAATAATCTTCAAAGAAAAACTCCGATTCTTCTTCATAAACATCCAGACAAGCCGCACCGACCTTCCGGGACTTGATGGCAGTAAGCAAAGCCTCCGCATCCACAAGTGCGCCTCTGGAAGTATTCAGAAGTACCACACCGCGCTTGCATTTTTCAAGGGAAACTTCATCAATAATATGGTAGGTTTCCTCCGTCAAAGGGCAGTGCAGGGAAATAATGTCGCTGTCCCGGAACAATTCATCCAGGGAGACATACCGGATCGTGTCTCCGTTGTCCAGATCTGCCGCCGGGAATTTGTCATACGCCAGCACACGCATCCCGAATCCGCGGCAGATATCGATAAATACCCGACCGATCCGTCCTGTACCGATCACACCGACTGTTTTTCCGTGGAGATCGAAACCCGTCATACCGGCGAGGCTGAAATTGTAGTCCCTTGTACGGATGAAAGCTTTGTGAATGCGCCGGACGGAAGTCAGAAGAAGCGCCAGGGCGTGTTCTGCAACTGCATAAGGGGAATATGCCGGTACGCGCAGGACATGAATCCGACCGAATGCATATTTCATATCCACATTATTGAACCCGGCACACCGGAGAGCCACAACACGGACATTCATTTCACAAAGCCGATCGATCACAGCCGCATTGACGGTATCATTTACAAACACACATACGCCGTCAAAGCCTTCTGCCAGTCCTACCGTGTCTTCCGTCAGCTTGGTTTCAAAATATTTAAAAACAATACCGTTCATTTCACCGTATTTGTCAAAGGACGGTTTGTCATAGGGTTTTGCATCAAAAAAAGCGATCTTCATAGTAATTCCTCCTTGCTTTTCTGAGATTATTATAGTATAATAAAATAAATTAGTATGTTGAAAATTCAACAGAATGGAGAAAAGCCATGGAAAAATATATGGGTGTATTACGAAAATGTCCCTTGTTTGCCGGAATATCGGAAAAAGACCTGCTGAAAATGCTGACCTGTATGGGTGCAAGGGTGGAACTATTCGATAAAAAATACACGATCATCACAGAAGGTAATCCGGCGAAATACATCGGCGTGGTGCTCTCCGGCAAAGCGCAGATCATCCAGGTGGATTACTACGGCAACAGGAGCATCCTGACCGAAGTGGAAAGCGGTGATGTTTTTGGGGAAGCGTTTGCCTGTGCGGAAGTGCAGTCCATCCCGATCACCGTTATCGCCAGCGAATCCAGTGAGATCATGCTGGTGGAATGTGCCCATATTCTGCATACCTGCAGCAACAACTGCGGCTTCCATCAACGGTTGATCTACAACCTGATGAAGGATCTGGCAACCAAAACGATCCTGTTCCATCAGAAAATCGAAATTATTTCCAAACGTTCCACGAGAGAAAAACTTCTGACCTACTTATCGTTTTATGCCAAAAAGGTGGGCAGAAACCAGTTTGAAATTCCCTACGACAGACAGGAACTGGCGGATTATCTGGAAGTGGACCGCAGCGGACTTTCAGCAGAAATCAGCAAACTGCGGAATGAAGGCATTCTGGAAAGCGAAAAAAAGTGGTTTGCTTTACTGGAGTGAGTGCATAGATACAGAATTGTGCTGAAATAATCTAAAAAAGGAAACATTACATTTAGCGTGAAATGAAAGAAAAGATACGGAAGATTGTTCAATTCATTACCAATCCCAGGCTGCTTTTGTGTATTGCGATTGCCTGGATGATCACCAACGGCTGGTCCTACATTCTGTTCGCCATAGGCGGCTATTTTGAAATCCCCTGGATGCTGGGAATTGCCGGGGCATACCTGGCGTTTTTATGGCTGCCCGTATCCCCGGAGAAACTGATTACCATCGCTATCGCCATTGCCTTACTCCGCTGGTTGTTTCCCAATGACACAAAGACACTCGCGGTACTCCGACGGCTGCACACCAATATCAAGCGTAAGGTGAAGGAGCATAAGGACAAGAAAAAAGCCGATACCGGTTCGGAAGAATGAAACCATAAAAGAAAAAGGCTGCCGCACCGAGGACTTCAATCCCGAAGTGCGGCAGCCATATTTTTGTAAATCGTTGGAGGCAGCAGGCAGATTCACCTGCACAGCGCATCAGTCGGTTTTACTCTCGGATGCGGCAGATTCCTCACTTTCACCACTGACAAACTCATTTTTTTCAATGAAAATCGGTTCCACATCAAAATCCCGCGGCGGAGGATCGGTCATATAATGATCCAGACTCAGTTCTGCTTTCTTGGCACGCAGTCTGCTGTCGGTTTTCTGACGTACCAGAGCGCAGATAACAGCAGCAGCAGGGACACCCAGGATCATTCCGGCAAATCCGAAGAAACCGCCGGCAATGGTAATGGAGATCAGCACTGCCAGAGAGGAAAGCCCGGTGGAATCCCCCAGAATCTTGGGTCCGATCACATTACCGTCCAGCTGCTGAATGATCAGGATCATGAGCAGAAACCACAGCGTCTTAGGCGGATCGGCGATCAGTACGATGAACGCACTGGGAATGGCGCCGATGAAAGGACCGAAAAAGGGAATAACGTTGGTTACACCGACGATCACACTGATCAGAGGCGTAAAGGGCATCTGGAACAGGGACATGACAATGAAAGTCAGCAGACCGATGATGATGGAGTCGATAATCTTACCGATAATGAAACCGCCTACGGTTTTGTCGGTATAGCGAACCAGATACACCAGATTCAGATAGTGCCGTCTGGTGAAAATTGCCGCACAAAGCTTTTTGAACTTTGCGATCAGCTTTTCCTTGGCAAGCAGCAGATACACCGCAACGATAAACCCGATCAGCGCATTTTTGACTTCAACCACAAAACGTCCGGCATAATTGATCACGTAATTGGCACCGGTTTCCAGATAACGGGAGAAATTCGCGATAAATCCTTTGACATCCGTTGTAAGTTCGTTGACATCCAGAAATTCGTACAGGTTTTCATACTGACCGTTGAACAGCGGAAATTCCCGGATCAGGGTATCCACCATATTCTGAGCAGCGGCAATGTAACCGGAGATCTGGGATTCCAGTTCCTCAAAGCTGCGCACAACCTGCGGAATGACCAGTCCTACAAAAACAGAAACCAGAAGCAGGAAGAACAGCATGGCAAGGGTTACGCCGATTGGACGCTTCCACTTCATCAGCCGCTTGGATTTTTCGGGGAAACGAAGAATTTTTGTTTCACAGAATTCCAGAATCGGGTTGATGAGATAGGCAATAATGAAGCCGTAGACCAGAGGAGAGCATACCTGGAATATTCTATCCAGAAAGCTTTTCACAGAAGAAATATTGGTGATCAGCAGGAAAAACGTGATTACCGCAATGGCAACGATCCCTGCCCAAAGAGAAATTTGCGCGTATTTATTGTCCTTGAATTTTTTCAGCACACGATCACCTCTTGTGTAGTATTCTGATTATATTATATCATATAAATCTGATAGGTCAAGAGAAATCATTGGAATTTATTGTAAATTTAATACGGTTTCATAAAGCCAGGGGCGTTTTGCCGTATACATCAAATTCTTCCGAGTAAGGATTGATGAGAAGTGCGGACACCCCGTTACGGACAGCCGCCGCAAGAAAGACGTCCAGCGGCATATCGGCATTATCCGCCGACAGAGTGACATTGCTTACATCCAGCACTGTATGACAGCTGAGCGTATTCCGGATCTCTTTTACAGCACGCAGTGTTTCCGCCGCTGCAGTATCTTCGCATCGGGTACCAAGCGGCATGGGTGCAAATACAATATCCTTTTTCAGAATACCGAATTGTTCGGCATCTGCCAGAATCTTAGCGGCAGCAGCCAGTCTGTCCTCAGCCTTGACCAGAATGCCGTTTTCATCTTCTGTCAGGGCAATCAGAACACCGCCGTACTTCTTTACAAGGGGAAATGCTTCAGCCAGATATTCCTTCCTGCCGCCGCCGAAGCAGACCATTGCTTTTCCTTTATACAAACGCAGTGCCTTTTCCAAAGCAGCAGAATCGGATGCGGCGATCAGCAAAGGCAGATTGTTGATCGTCTGCAATTCCGTTACCGCAGATGACAGCATTTCACATTCATCCGCACCGGGGATTCCCACGTTCACGAATAATGCGTGTACTTCCTCGTCC
The DNA here is from genome assembly GCA_017467815.1 of Clostridia bacterium. Taxonomy (GTDB): domain Bacteria; phylum Bacillota; class Clostridia; order Oscillospirales; family CAG-272; genus UMGS1696. The sequence continues at coordinate 4,333 of JAFUKI010000109.1, read as the reverse complement.
TGCTGATCGGAACCTTCGGAAACAACATAGTCAATATCGCCTTCCGCAAGAGCTTCACGGCATTGTTCATTGCAAACAGGATTGATCCTGTCTCCGATCACAATGGGTACTTCCAGAAAATCCACCGTATGGGTGTACGATGACGCGCAGGTGGAGTCCTTGGGCTGGATCACTTTCGGTGAAATTCCGGCAGCAGCCTGAACGGTTGCGGCAATATGAGCGGGTGTGGTACCGCAGCATCCGCCGGTGATCCGCACCCCTTTTTCCAGAAGCAGGGCAACTTCCGCAGAGAATTCTTCCGGCAGAACCGTATACACCGTCTTTCTGTCCACGATCTGCGGAAGACCTGCATTGGGTTTCAGAATAACGGGAACGGAAGCATATTTCAGATATTCCTCTGCAACCGGTGCCAGCATGGCAGGACCGAGGGAACAGTTCATCCCGATGGCATCCGCCCCCATACCTTCCAGCATGGCGATCATAGCCGCGGGGGATGCGCCGGTCATCAGCTTTCCGTCCTCCCCATAAGCGTTGGAAACAAATACGGGCAGATCACTGTTTTCCTTTGCAGCCAGCAGTGCGGCTTTGGTTTCGTAAATATCGTTCATGGTTTCAATAAAAATGAAATCCACACCATATTTTACACCATACTTAACCGTTTCCGCAAATAAGGCAACCGCATCTTCGAATTCCAGATCCCCGTAGGGCGCCAACAGTTTGCCGGAAGGACCGATATCCAGTGCCACCCACTTGGGCTGCGTACCTGCGGACAATTCAGCCGCTTTCCGTGCGTTTTCCACTGCGGCTTTGACAATGGCTTCCAGCTCATCCGCCGAAAACTTCAGTATATTTGCGCCGAAAGTGTTGGTACTGACTACATTGCTTCCGGCATCATAATAGGCTTTGTGTACTTCCGTAATTACTTCCGGCTTGGTAATATTCCATCTTTCCGGCAGTTCACCGGCGGCGAGACCGTGCTTCTGCAGCATTGTCCCCATTCCGCCGTCCAGGAACAGAAAATGATCTTTCATATAATCCGTGATTTTCATATCTATCTCCGATTTCAGAATTTTAAAAATAGGGTTTCCGTTGATTCCATTATACCACAAATGAAAAAAGATGGCAATACCTGATGGGGAACAAGTAAACAAAAAAGGAGCAGTCGGACGACTACTCCTTTTTATTGTATCTTTCAAAAAACTGTACGGTACCCGGTTTTACGATTATTCCCCGGCAGTTTCTGCAGTTTCTGCAGATTCGGCAGGCCCTTCGATTTTTTCCAGTTCTTCATAGAACGTCTTCAGAGTTTGCTTAACCAGCGTACGTTCAGTTCGCATACGTGAAGCAGCATGAGGGTCGCCCAGAATCGGGGAGGTGGCAATGTAAGCCAGTCCGCAGAAACCGTTCTGGAACATAAAGTATGTAACACCGATTTCATAGGTGACCGTGTCAAAGAGAAGCTCGACCATCGCACGGGTCTCCAGATCGGCGGAATATCTGGTCTTCAGCAGCTTATCGTAGTAGGTCGGCGTAACTTCATTACCGCTTTCCCATGCCAGAAATTCCAGAACCGCACCGACCAGTTCGGGATTTTTGATCGTTGCCGGCACAGTGATGATGGGGTCATAGCACAGGGAATAATAGCTGTCTTGGCTTTCGTCCATCTTCGGGAAGGGAACAAGACCCACGGAAAGCTCACTCATACCGGCATAGGATTCCAGGTAGGAGACTTTTCTGGTAGCAAACAATGCTCTGTTGTCCTCGAACTTCTGGAAGGAGGAGAATGAGCCGTTGCTGGTGGAGAAACGCAGCAGCTTATCCCAGATCACCAGTGTTCTTTCGTTATTCATAGCCATTTCGACCCGGCCTTCTTCATCACGTTCTGTAATGAGCTGTCCGCATCCGGGGAAGAAAGGCGCAAGCTGGCTGGTGTCCTGATAATGCATACCGGTAATATCGTCCTCACTGGTATATTCGCCGTCACCGTCCATGTCATTGATAACGGCAATACACATATCGATGTATGTATCCAGTGTCCAGGTACCTTCATTTACCAGAGTGTAGGGGTTTGGCAGATTGTTATCTTCGATCATATCCCAGTTGAAGAAAATAGCAGCGGGATCGATCAGCAGGAAATCGGATACCAGCATATAGGTGTTTTTTCCAAGACGCAGTGCATCGATCTGGGACTGATTCCACCAATCGGCAGAAGTATCAATATAAGGCAGCGTATCCGTGTTGTACAGATAACCGGAAACAACCACTGAGGCTTCATCAACGCCGCCGAGAATATACTGCTGATAAACATTGTCACCGGACATGAAAAGATCCCGTGTCGCTGCCAGGTCTATATCAACATCGTATTTCATAACTACATTCAGTCTCTTTTCCGTGGTTTTGGCACGGCGGTAGAGGGCAGCCTCCAAATTATCCGAGGACAGTTCGTCCACAAAATAAGAATTAGCCGCTACCATATCCCCTGAGAAAGCGGTGGTGAACGTATCACCGTCAAATGTCAGATCATCCGGCAGTTTTGTCTGCACACGGGTTTCAACGGGAACGGTTTCGGTGGTTTCTGTTGTGTCTGTTTCATCGGTGACCACATTGTTACAGCTGGAAAGCAGTAAAATACCCGCCAGAAGCGCAGCCAGGAGTCTTGTGATTTTCTTCATAATTATATTCCCCCATAGATGAATTTTGTAAGAATATCTGTTAATTTCAGATATTCGTATGGTTCATTATACCATAGACATTGCTATATTTCAATCGACAAAAATATAAAACAGTGGATGAGATAATTTTTTATAAAGAAAGCTTTGAGAAAGATAATTTTTAAAACTAAAACATCTGTGCAGTGCCCGATTTTACGGTTATTCCCCGGCAGTTTCTGCAGTTTCTTCAGGACTTTCGACTTTTTCCAGTTCCTCATAGAACGTTTTCAGCGTTTTTTTAACCATCGTACGTTCAAAGCGCATACGTGAAGCAGCATGAGGGTCGCCCTGAATCGGAGAGTTGGCGATGTAAGCCAGTCCGCAGAAACCGTTCTCGAACATAAAGTAGGTGATACCGACTTCATAGGTAACCGTGTCAAAGAGAAGCTCGACCATCGCACGGGTTTCCAGATCGGCGGAATATCTGGTCTTCAGCAGCTTATCGTAGTAGGTCGGCGTAACTTCATTACCGCTTTCCCATGCCAGAAATTCCAGAACCGCACCGACCAGTTCGGGATTCTTGATCGTTGCCGGCACAGTGATGATGGGGTCATAGCAAAGGGAATAGTAGCTGTCCTGACTTTCATCCATCTTCGGAAAAGGAACAATACCCACGGAAAGATTGCTCATGCCGGCATAGGATTCCAGGGTGGAGACTTTTCTGGTAGCAAACAGAGCTTTGTTGTTCGCAAAATCCTGTGTGGGGGAGTATGAACCGTTGTTGGTGGAGAAACGCAGCAGCTTATCCCAGATCAGCAGTGTTCTTTCATTTCCCATAGCCATTTCAATCCGGCCTTCTTCATCACGCTGTGTGATGAGCTGTCCGCATCCGGGGAAGAAAGGCGCAAGCTGACAGGTATCCGTATAATGCATACCGGCAATATCGTCTTCACTGGTATATTCGCCGTCGCCGTCCAAGTCATTGATAACGGCAACACACATATCGATGTATGTATCCAGTGTCCAGGTACCTTCATTTACCAGAGTGTAGGGGTTTGGCAGATTGTTGTCTTCGATCATATCCCAGTTAAAGAAAATGGCAGCGGGATCAATCAGCAGGAAATCGGATACGAGCATATAGGTATTTTCCCCGAGACGCAGTGCATCGATCTGGGACTGATTCCACCAATCGGCAGAGGTATCAATATATGGCAGTGTATCCGTATTGTACAGATAACCGGAAACAACCACTTCGTATTCATCGACGCCGCCGAGAATATACTGCTGATAAACATTGTCACCGGACATGAAAAGGTCCCGTGTCGCTGCCAGGTCTATATTAACATCATATTTCATAACCACATTCAGTCTCTTTTCCGTGGTTTTGGCACGGCGGTAGAGGGCAGCCTGCATATTATCGGAGGACAGCTCATCCGCAAAATAATTTTCTGATGCCGCCTGATCATTTTTGAAAGCGGTGGTGAATGTATCACCGTCAAATGTCAGATCGTCCGGTAGTTTGGTCTGCACACGGGTTTCAACGGGAACGGTTTCGGATTCGGACTGTGTATCCGTTTCAACCGTTTCCGGCTCCGCAGTACAGGCAGAAATCTGAAGAAGCATTGATGCAAGCAGAAGTGAAGAAACAAACTTTTTCATAATAACCTCCGAGATGTATTGTT
>JAFUKI010000108.1 GCA_017467815.1 Clostridia bacterium | reverse complement strand
AGGTTTCCCTCGACAGCCTTAGTATTATATCACATCATTTCCTTATTGTCAACCTGTTTTTTGCAAGTTTTTTCTTTTTATTGAATATTACGCAGAACACGATGTGTTTTTTTGCCTCCTATGTCAATTTCGACCAAATATCATTTTGTTCTGCTGCTTGCTCATTTTTTTCTTGCAATTCCTTTCCTTTTATACTATAATAATAACATCTAATTCATACAAGGAGTTCTTATGCGAATTGTTGTTAAAGTGGGCACTTCTACACTGGCGCATCCTACCGGACATCTGAACATCCGCCACATGGAAAGCCTTTGCAAAGTGCTCAGTGATATAAAAAATGCGGGAAATGAAGTCATCCTTGTCTCCTCCGGTGCAATCGGTATGGGTATGGGCAAGCTCTCTCTCCGTGAACGTCCTTCCACTTTACCCGGCAAACAGGCTGCTGCTGCGGTTGGACAGTGCGAGCTGATGTATACATATGATAAACTTTTTTCCGAATACAATCATATTATCGCACAAATTCTGCTGACCGGCAGTGATGTCAAAGATCCTGTAAGACGGAATAACTTTGTCGGTACCATGGAGCATCTGCTGCATATGGCAGTTCTGCCCATCATCAACGAAAACGACACGGTTGTTACCGATGAGATCGTAATCGGCGACAACGACACTTTGGGTGCGATTGTTGCTACCTCTGTGAAGGCAGATCTGTTGATTCTTTTGTCGGACATAGACGGGTTGTTTACCGATGATCCCCGCATTGTTCCCGACGCCAGGCTGATTCCGGAAATCCGCGAAATAACTCCCGAAATTCTCGCTCATGCCGGCGGAAAAGGATCTGCTATCGGCACAGGAGGTATGGCAACAAAACTGAAAGCTGCCGAAATCGTTATGGCTGAAGGATGCGATATGATTATCGCAAACGGAAAAGATCCCCTGATTCTGTATGACATTTTAGACGGAGAGGCTATCGGTACCCGTTTTATCGGCAGGAAGGAGAATTAGTGTGAAAATACAGCAGTCGAAATAGAAAGTATAGCTGTTTCACACTTCGAAAATCCTTCGGAAAGTGGAACCCACCACTTTCCATTTCCTTCGGAAACCAGGATTTTCCCTTAGTATTGGTTCGTCGCATAAATGCGACAGATGGAGGATTAAAATGAAAACCACATTATCTATTATGCAGGACGCAAAAATCGCAGCCCCTTCCCTTGGCTGTGCTTCCTCCGACTGCAAAAACAAAGCGCTTGCGGCTATGGCTGACGCATTGATTGCTCACACCGACACCATTCTGTCCGCAAACACACTGGATATGGAAGCGGCGCAGGGAAAGATCTCCCCCGTCATGCAGGACCGTCTGAAGCTGGATGAAAAGCGTATTCTCGCTATGGCTGACGGAATCCGCGCGGTTGCCAAGCTGCCCGATCCGGTTGGCAGACAGATTTCCGAGTATATCCGTCCCGATGGATTGAAGATCACCAAGACTGCCGTTCCACTGGGCGTTATCGCGATCATTTACGAAAGCCGTCCCAATGTTACTTCGGATGCGGCGGCACTGTGTATCAAAAGCGGCAATGCCTGCATTCTGCGCAGCGGAAAGGATGCATTCCGGAGTGCCAAAGCCATTACGGAAGCTATGCAGGCGGGACTTGCCGGTGTTGGTCTGAATCCCCTTTGCGTACAGCTTGTAGAAGATACTTCCAGAGACAGTTCCTACGATCTCATGCGCGGTGTCGGATATATTGACCTGCTGATTCCCCGTGGCGGCGCCGGACTGATTCGTGCCTGTGTCGAAAATGCGCTGGTACCCTGCATCGAAACGGGAACCGGTATCTGCCACATCTATATTGACCGTGATGCGGATACGGAAATGGCGCTTTCCATTCTGGAAAATGCCAAAACCAGCCGTCCGTCCGTGTGCAATGCTGCGGAAGTTTGTCTGGTCGACCGTGCTGCCGCCGACAGAATTCTGCCTTTGCTGGCAAATCGCCTGATCGACAAGCGAATCGCAGAAAACAAGACTCCCGTAACCCTTCGTGCATCGGAAGAAGCGATTGCCTTCCTGCCGCAGTCCAAATATATCAAGGCTGCTGATGACAAGGATTTTGACACGGAATTTTTGGACTACACGCTGGCTGTTTCCCTGGTAGACGGTGTAGCGGAAGCTGTGGCACATATTACCAAGCATTCCACCCATCACAGTGAATCCATCATCACAGCCAATTCCCAGACCGCTGCACAGTTTGCCGCCGGTATCGACAGTGCCGCCGTGTACATCAATGCTTCTACCCGTTTTACGGATGGCGGCGAATTCGGGCTTGGATGTGAAATGGGTATTTCCACGCAGAAACTCCACGCACGCGGTCCCATGGGGCTTGCGGAATTGTGTACTTACAAATATATTATCACCGGCGAAGGTCACATCAGATAAGAAAAGCCGTGTGAAAATAAAAAAAGCGAAGAAGTAAACCAATCTTCTCATACCATCAATATTTATTCGTCGCATAAATGCGACAGTTGGGAGATTATTATGAAAACCATCGGATGTATTGGTGTCGGCAACATGGGCGGTGCGATCCTTACCGCAGTCTGCCGCGCTCTGCCCGAAGAAACGATTCTGATCTGCGACAAGGACAGTGCCAAAACAGCAGATTTTGCCGAAAAACTCCATTGCCGTCCCGTTGACAGCCGCACACTGGCAAAAGAGGCGGACTATATCTTTTTGGGTATCAAACCCCAGTTCATGAAATCCGTACTGGAAGAAATCAAGGACATTCTGGCAGATCGCTTTGCTGCCGGCAATGCGCCCACCTGCATCAGCATGGCTGCAGGTCTGACGACGGACACCATCCGTGATATGATCGGTGTTAAACTTCCCGTGATCCGCATTATGCCCAATGTTCCCGTTGCCGTTGGTCAGGGGATGATCATGTATACCTGCACCGACAATGTAACCGGGGAAAGCCGTGGTGATTTTCTGCGTATGCTTTCCTGCGCCGGCAAACTGGATGAACTGCCGGAAGCACTGATCGATGCCGGTACAGCGGTATCGGGATGCGGTCCTGCATTCCTTTGTCTGATCCTGGAAGCCATGGCGGACGGCGGTGTTTCCTGCGGCATGCCCCGGCAGAAGGCACTGGCATACGCGGCACAGACCATGCTTGGAACCGCAATGCTGGCGCTGGAAACCGGCAAGCATCCCGGTGTAATCAAGGATGAAGTCACCAGTCCGGCAGGTTCCACGATTGCCGGTGTACAGGTGATGGAGGAAGACGGCGTCAGAGGTGCGATGATGGATGCGGTTATCGCGGCGTATGAAAAGAATCTGGCGTTGAAGAAGCAGTAAAATGGAATCCCCCCGGTTGGTTGACAATCGAGGGGATGTTTTGTATTATGTGAATTCCGCCGATACGAATATAGCCGTCACAAACTTATGGGATAATCTCCATACCCCATGCAGCAGGAAATCCCTTTCAATGAATATCTCTGCATTTCAATCGTTGCAATCAGGATGCACAAACAGGTATGGTACATATCTGTAATTTCATACGTATATCCCCGCGATTTGTGCTTCGATATCTTTTCCACAACAATTCCTGCGGTAATCAATTTATCAAGCGCCGGACGCAGCTGTTCTTCCTCTGAAGCCAGTTTCTCTTTCAGTTCCGAAAAACTGATATCACTCATGGAGACAATCGCCAGACAAATCAGAAAACACGTTTTGTCCGCCAGCGCCGGGAGCAATTTCATGGCAAATTCCACTGTATCCTTATTGATATTCTCAAAGAATCCACGTGTCAGAACAGCACCGTAACCTTTCCCCGACAACAAAGAAACCCCGTTTTCATTTGTAATATGCACAGGCTCATCATAAATCTCACCGGGTTTGAAACTTCCCTTTATCAATCCGTGATGGGCATAACCGAAAATTTTCAGGACATCTTCGTATGCTTCTTTACACATCTGCGGATGCTCCTTGATTTTCAGCAAAACCTTTTCATAGATTTCATCATAGGAATAATCCTGACCGTAGAAAAGATAATCTATGCTCACGCCGAAATAGTCAGCAATCTGCGGCAGCATCTGTGTATCGGGCTGGGATGTTTCCGTTTCCCATTTGGAGACTGCCTGAGGAGAAATATTCAGTTCGGCAGCCAGCTGTTCCTGTGTCATTCCCCTTTTCTTACGCAGATCGGTTATATTTTTAGAAATACAAATTGTTTTCATTTTCCATTGTCCTTTCCAAACTCACCGTGCATGCTCCGGCTGTGATCTCATTATAGCATACGAAAACAGGATTGTAAACAACTTCTTCAGCGAGCATCCTCAACCCACAGTTGTGAGATCAATCACAATCCCACTGGCAGTTGTTCCATCAACAAAAAACGGCGTACCCGCTATCACAACAGGTACGCCGTTCATTTATTCCATTATTCGTCTGCCAGAAGAATTTCTTCCCACAGTTTTTCGTAATAGGTACGAATGGATTCTTCCATGTTGTGAAAATACTGTGTCTTGGGCTTATCTTCTTCGGCAGGATACAGAATCTCGTTCTGATACAGGGAGTAATCCGGATTCTCAACAACTGCGGTATTGGGGGACGCGTAGCAGATGTATTCCGCATTGGCAAGAGCAACTTCGGGTTCCAGCAGGAAGTTGATGTACATCATTGCCGCATCATAGTTCTGTGCATTGGCAGGAACACAGGCTGCGTCCACGAAAATATTGGTGCCTTCTTCGGGATACACAAATGCCAGATCGGGGTTGTTGTCCGCCATGGTCAGGTAGTCGCCGGCATAGTACGGAGCCAGCGCAGCGTTGCCGCCTTCCATTTTGTTGAACACTTCATCCATAACACGTGCCTGGAGCAAGGGATTCTGTTCCTTCAGCTTTTCGGCAGCTCTGTCCCAATCGGCGGTATCGGTGCTGTTGATGTCGATACCCAGAAGGAACTGCGCGATGGCAAAGGTATCTCTGGGGTTATTGAATGTCAGAATATCGTCCGCATAACGGCTGTCCCACATGGCACTCCAGCTGGTGGGCGCTTCTTCCACCATAGTGGTGTTGTAAATCAGACCAACCATACCTACGCTGTAAGGCACGGTATAGGCGTTGTCCGGGTCATAATACAGATTCTTGTATTCGTCGGCAATATAGTGGAAGTTGTCGATCTTGGAAAAATCCAGGGGCTGCAGCATATTTTCTTCCAGCAGACGGGCGATCATGTAATCGGAAGGGATTATGATATCATAGGAAACCGCACCGGATTTCAGCTTGGAATACATAGCTTCGTTGGATTCAAAGTTCATGTAGTTTACTTTGATACCGGTCAGTGCTTCAAAAGCGGCGTTTACGTCCAGACTGCCTTCGCTGCCGTCGGAGATATATTCACCCCAGTTGAACACATTGATGGTAGTACCTTCCAGATCTCTTGTATAAGTACCGGTGGGGGAAGTGATTTCAGAAACTCTGCTGCTTCCGCAGCCGGCAAGAGTAACGGCAGAAACTGTCAGAACAACAATCAGTAAAACAGAAATAATTTTTCTCATTTTTTCTCCTTACAAAACTTTGGTAATATTACTTGGATGCATTTTTCTTCTCCTGACGGATCTGACTGATGTTGATGATCAGCAGGAGCACAAGCACCGTAATGAAGATCAGGCTGGACAATGCATACATATCCGGCTTGACCGTCTTTTTCGTCATGGCAAAAATCTTCAGGGGAAGGGTCTGGAAATCGGAACCGGTTGTGTAGTAACTGATTACGAAATCGTCCAGCGACATGGTGAAGGACATGAGGAATCCCGAAATAACACCGGGAATCACCGCCGGCATGACCACTTTCACAAATGCCTGCATCGGGGTACTGCCCAGATCCTGCGCCGCTTCTGCCAGATGGGGATCCGTCTGATTCAGTTTCGGCAGGACGTTGAGAATCACGTAGGGCAGATTAAAGGTAACGTGAGCAATCAGCAATGTTCCGAAGCTCAGAGAATTGTCCGCGCCCAGAAGCCGTCCGATAAATACGAACAGCAGCATCATGGACACACCGGTAACGATTTCCGGATTCATCATCGGAATATTGGTTACCGTTTTCATGGTGGCTTTCCATGCTCTGTTCCGCAGATAATACATATACATTGCCGCCGCAGTACCCAGGATCGTGGCAATCACCGCGGAGGAAACTGCCAGTACCAGCGTGTTCTGCAGTGCTGTCATGGTATCTCTGGAAGCAAACAGCTCCTCGTACCATTTCAGGGAAAAGCCGGTGAACACGGATGTACTTCTTCCTTCATTGAAGGAGAAAAACACCATGACGAGCAGGGGTGCATAGAGGATCAGGTAAATGATCCAGATAAATACATTTCCTAATGCTTTTTTCATATCGCACCTCCGTCATATCAGCAAATCGTCGTCGCCGGCAAAACGGTTCACAACGATCATACTGATCAGGATCACAATCATCAGCACCAGCGAAAGGGATGCCCCCAGATTGTAATTGTATGAGGTCTGCATTTGTCGTTCAATGGCGTCACCGATCAGCATGACCTTGCCGCCGCCCAGTTTCTGGGAGATGTAGAAGGTACTTACGGACGGTACGAACACCATGGTAAAACCGGAAATCACACCGGGCATACTCAGCGGCAGAATCACCCTGCGCAGTTTGGAAAGACCGTTGGAACCAAGGTCTTCCGCAGACTCCAGCAGGCTCTTGTCAATCTTGGACATGACATTGTAGATCGGAATGATCATATACGGGATATAATTGTAGATCATACCGAAGATCACAGCACCCGGCGTACCGATCATTTTCAGGGGTTCAATGCCGAACTGTTCCAGAAAATTATTGATAATACCGTTGCGCTCCAGAATATTCATCCATGAGTATGTACGGATCAGCAGGTTCATCCACATGGGCAGCATAACCAGCATCATCATGATCCGCTGGGAAGCTGCACTTTTTTTGCTCATCAGATAAGCAAAAGGATAGGAAATAATCAATGTAATTACAGTGGCGATAAAGGAATATTCAAAAGAAATCAGAAATGTTTCCTTATAATCTGCCAGCTGTTTGATATTGTCAAACGAGAACTGCCCGTTTGCATCGGTGAATGCGTAATATACGACGATCGCCATGGGAATCACGATAAACAGTGCCGCCCACAAAATATACGGCGCACCGGCTATCCGCTGGGCAAAAGAGCGTTTTTTCATATGCTATGCGCCATCCTTTCTGAATACATCAAAATACCGGGAATCCGGAAAAATCAGTTTTCCTCTTCTTCGATCACGTTCAGGGTGTCGATCTCATCGCTGTAGGAGCTGTAGTCCCCGAACTGACCGGAATATTTCGATTTTTTCATAACATGAATGGCGTCGGGCTCGATCACCAGTCCTACGACCTCGCCCTCTTTATGTTCATCGGTGGTCTGGATCATCCACTTGAAACCGCCGATATCCACGATAATTTCAAAATGTACGCCAAGGAATGTAACGGAAGTTACGGTTCCCCTCAACATACCCTGATCCGCTTTCACGATATCCACATCCTCGGGACGTACAACGATATCCACTTCCTCACCGGGTTCAAATCCCTTATCCAGACAAGGAAAACAGCGTCCGGCAAAGCAGGCATTGTAGTCGGATTTCATAATACCGTCCAGAATATTGGATTCGCCGATGAAGTCAGCGACAAAAGCGTTTTCCGGTTCGTTGTAAATATCAATGGGAGAGCCGATCTGCTGGATCTTTCCCTCATTCATAACAACAACGGTATCGGACATGGACAGGGCTTCTTCCTGGTCGTGCGTTACAAAAATAAATGTAATGCCCGTCTGCTTCTGGATATTCTTCAGTTCATTCTGCATATCCTTACGCAGTTTCAGATCCAGCGCTGCCAGAGGTTCGTCCAGAAGCAGGATCTTCGGTTTCAGAACCAATGCTCTGGCGATGGCAACACGCTGCTGCTGACCGCCGGAAAGCTTGGTGACGTTCCGCTTTTCAAATCCCTGCAGATTCACAAGGCGCAGCATTTCCGTAACCTGTTCCTTGATCTGCGCTTCCGGCACCTTTCTTACCCGCAGACCGTATGCGATATTCTCGTATACATTATAGTGCGGAAAAAGGGCATAACGCTGAAAAATGGTGTTAACCTCCCGTTTGTAAGGCGGCACACCACGCATGTTTTTTCCGTCAAAAAACACTTCGCCGCTGTCAGGCTCCAAAAAGCCCGCGATCAGGCGCAGAGTGGTGGTTTTTCCGCAGCCGGAAGAACCGAGAAACGTGACAAATTCCCCGTCTCTGATGGACAGGCTCATATCGTCAAGCACTTTTTCTCCGTCAAACTCCACCGTAATGTTTTTGAGTTCAATAATAGTATTCTTTTCCATTTTTTGCATCCCCCTTTGCGGCAAAAGACCACGTATAGCCGTATTACAGCTCTGCGCGAACCCACGACCGGGCTATAACCGCAACCCCCGCAAAGAGTGTGTTACAAAACGGTGACGGAAACTTCCGCCATGCTCCGCTTGCAGCTGCGGTTTCACAGGCATATGCCCCGGCTTTCCGAGGAAAACTGCCCGGTGTGAACAGCAATATTTTATTGTATCAACAATAGTAAGAGATGCGCTTTATGCTTTACAGGACAGGTACTGACAAGCCTGTCACCGTATATTTTAATACGCATCCTTGCTGTTTTTGGAATCCGTCAAATCCTTTGCTATCGACGGATCGTCAGCACAGATGCAAAAACCGTGCAACTATAATGATACCGAATTTTTCACGAAATGTCAATATATTTACTCAAAATATATAAATCCACCGCATACAATTTCCAGAGTGATTTTTGTCACAATTCTGTACATTTCGACGAAAATGTGTTATTTACCGCGTGATTTTCGCCGTAATCCCTTCACAAAGCAACTGCTGATCACCGCACCAAGCATATTCAGCAGAAAATCATCCACATCCGCACTGCCGCACATGGTCACAATCTGCAAGGTTTCCACCAGTATCACAGTCACACCGGTCAGGAGAAGCGCGATCCAAATACGTTTACGCCGCAAAAAGCCGGCAAGGAAACATGGCATCGGCGCAAAGACCGCCAGATTCCCCAGAATATTCACAAGACAGACCGACCACGGAAGATATCCGTACCGCATTGCACGCCAGAACAGCATAAGTGAACCAAGCGGTATCGGATTTACGTTTTCCTGCAGATACCGGATTCTTTCCGCCTTGCTCACCTTCCAAAGCAAATGTATTTCTCTGTTGTACGCCGGTTCAAAAAGGGTGAAGCGCATGAGCAGATACAGATATCCCAAAAACCATAGTCCAGCGACCCATTTCCGTATTCGTTCACGGGACACACCTGCCGACGAAAAGCAGTATCCGCCCAGCCATATCCACAGGTAATAGAATCCTACAGAAAGCAGCACGCCGCCATATCCGTCCCTGACAAGATCCGCATAAATGCCGCAGAGCAGCCAGACTGTACCCATGCCCACCGCCGTACAGCCGCCGCTGATTTTCAGATATCTGCCCATCCCGTCCCTCCTTCCGGTATTTATACAGTATACACGGCTGTACGGAAAATCATACTTGCATCCTTCCCTGCCGCTGTCAAAGGGATTTCCGCCGGTGGAAAACAAAATTCCCAAACGCCATTGTATATCCCGTAAAAATATGGTACAATACAGTATATATTGCAACAAAAACGAAAGAGTCATTCATGAAAAAACTGGTTATCGGCATTCTGGCACACGTGGACGCAGGCAAAACCACGCTGTCGGAAGCCTTACTGTATACATTAGGAAAAATCAAAAAAGCCGGTCGTGTGGACTGGCGGAATACGTATCTGGACACCCATGATCTGGAACGGGAAAGAGGCATCACCATTTTCTCCAAGCAGGCGCTGCTGACCGGGGACGATATCCAGGTCACTCTGGTGGACACCCCTGGGCACGTGGATTTTTCTGCCGAAACAGAACGTACCCTGTCCGTACTGGATTATGCCATTCTGGTAATCAGTGCATCCGACGGTGTGCAGGCACATACGGAAACCCTCTGGCATCTGCTGGAACGGTATCACATTCCTACCTTCGTTTTCGTGACAAAAACAGATCTTCCAGACACAGACAAGGATGCGGTTCTCGCTGACTGCCGGCAGGTACTTCACAGCGGCTGTATCGACTTTTCGGATAAAGATACTCTGGGCGAACAGGTTGCCATGTGTGACGAAACCGCACTGGAGGAGTACCTGGAAGACGGCAGTGTATCCGATGAAAGCATCATGCGCTGTATCCGGGAAAGGAAGCTGTTCCCCTGTTTCTTCGGAAGCGGTCTGCGGCTGAATGGTGTGGATGCCCTTTGGGCTGCATTGTCCGAGTACACGACAATGCCCCTGCCCCAGCCTGCCTTCGCCGCCAGAGTCCACAAGATCGCCTATGATCCAAGCGGTGTGCGGCTGACTTACATGAAAATCACCGGCGGCAGTCTGTCGGTACGGCAAAGTATTTCCTACACCATACCCGCCACCGGAGACACCATAGAAGAAAAGATCACCGGTATCCGTATATATTCCGGCGCAAAATTCCAGACTGCGGATTCGGTCAGCGTCGGGGATGTGTGCGCTGTCACCGGTCTCAGCAAAACCTATGCGGGAATGGGACTGGGGATGGAAGTAGCCGCACTGCCGCCCTATCTGGATTCGGTTCTGTACTATAAAATTTCCCTTCCCCCGAAAACAGATGCCAGAACCCTTCTGCCGAAATTCCGCGAGCTGGAGGAGGAAGAACCCCTTCTGCACATTGTATGGAATGAACGGTTCGGGGAAATTCATGCCCAGGTCATGGGACAGGTACAGATCGAGGTACTCACCAGTATCCTGAAAGAACGGTTCGATATTGATGCCGAATTTACCGATCGCCGGATCTTGTATAAGGAAACCATTTCCGCGCCCGTGGAAGGTGTGGGACATTTTGAACCCCTGCGGCACTATGCGGAAGTACACCTGCTTCTGGAACCGCTTAAACAGGGCAGCGGACTGGTGTTTGATTCCATCTGTCCGGAAAACTATCTGGACAGGAACTGGCAGCGGCTGATACAGACCCATCTGGAAGAAAAACAGCATCTGGGGGTACTCACCGGCGCGCCGATCACCGATATGAAAATCACCCTGGTTGCCGGCAGATCCCATTTGAAGCATACCCAGGGCGGCGATTTCCGGGAATCCACTTACCGTGCTGTCCGGCATGGGCTGATGTGTGCCGCCGAACAGGGGAACTGTGTACTGCTGGAACCCTATTATGCCTATCGGCTGGAACTGCCGGGTGAATGTGTCGGACGTGCGATCACGGATATTCTGAACCGCAACGGTACGTTTGAAGAGCATGAAGCCACTACCGGATTTTCAATCCTGCAGGGACGCGCACCGGTTGCTACGATCGGAGAGTATTCCAGAGAAGTCGCTTCCTATACCCATGGCAAGGGACGGTTCTCCTGCCGCTTTGACGGGTACTTCCCCTGCCACAACACCGAAACCGTATTATCGGAAACGGGTTATAATCCCGAAGCGGACGTCGCCAATACACCCGATTCCGTATTCTGCGCCCATGGTGCCGGATTTGTGGTACCCTGGTACCAGGTGACGGAATATATGCATCTGGAAGGACTGAAGCTGACGTCGGCTGATGATGAAATTCCCGTCATCGTACCCCCGAAACCGGCGGAGCGAAACATCAATATTGATGAAAAAGAGCTGGAAGCCATTATGGAACGGGAATTCGGTCCCATCCGGCGAAAAGTATACGGCGATCCCAAAAAGCCGGTGGTCACGGTGGGAAAAACCGCAAAAGCGAAGAAAACTTTGTATATCATAGACGGCTACAATGTGATTTTTGCCTGGGAAGAGCTATCCGCCATTGCCGAAACGGATCTGGAAAACGCACGCCGACAGCTTTGTGACATTCTCGCCAACTATCAGGCGTTCACCAAGCGGGAAATGATTGTGGTATTTGATGCTTACAATGTAAAAGGTGCGACGGCACGGAAGTTTGACTATCAGGGACTTCATGTGGTATACACCAAAGAAGGCGAGCTGGGGGATACCTATATCGACAAGCTGACCGCTGAGATCGGAAAGGATCATTCCGTACGGGTCATCACCTCCGACGGTCTGATTCAGCTGCAGGCACTGCGTTCCGGTGTTCTGCGTATGTCCGCCAGAGAATTCAGAGAGGAAATTCTCACTGTGGACGATGAAATCCGTGAGATTCTTGCCAATCTGCGTAATAAGTAAAAAGTGCCTGTATGATTGTCTGGCAAACAGTCATACAGGCATTTTTATATTCTGTTTTATCTGATAAAATTGGTTCTCACACCGTATTCATTCCCCTCCGGTGCGATCCCCTGCTGCTTTCCGGCTTCGATGCACTTCAGCAGCCAAGCCATGTTCCGTCCCAGATTCCGCATGACCTGCATTCCTTCTTCATCCATCCGTACATCTTCGGCTTTGGAACCGTGTACCATCGTCCAGTAGGAGGAATTTACAAGGGGCATTTCACACAGACCGAAGTATTTCTGGATCTCATCCAGTGCAGTGGTCGTACCGGCACGTCTGGCGGAAACCACCGCTGCCGCAGGTTTGTGGCGGAAATGTCTGCCCTGGGAATAGAACAGGCGATCCATCAGAGAGGACACCGTTCCGTTCAGCCCGGCATAATACACGGGAGAGCCGAACACAAAGCCGTCCGCAGTCTGTGCCAATTCACCGATACGGTTTGTCATATCGTCATCGAAAACACACTTCCCTGCCTTTCTGCATCCGCCACACGCTATACAGCCGCGAACCGGTGCTTTGCCTACCCAGACAATCTCCGTATCCACACCACAGGCTTCCATGGCATCTGCCGCTTCTCTGAGTGCCGTATACGTACAGCCGTTTTCGTGGGGGCTGCCGTTGATCAGTAAAACTTTCATACATACCGTCCTTTCACTGGTTATACTTATGAAACTATCCGTCCATATATACCAATATTACAAAGATTCCAAGTCGGCATTATTTTCCGCCGAACATACAGATTTCCACTTCTGCCAAAGAGTCGAACAGCAGATCCGGCTTGTCCGCATCATCCGCCGCTTCCACATCCGCTTCCTTGGTTTCCCCGGTCAGTACCAGGGCGGACAGCATGCCGTGCCGCTTTCCGGTAGCAATGTCCGTATACAGTCTGTCACCGAAAATGCACATTTCGGAACGGTCCAGACCGGTGATTTCTTCAATCATCTCAACGGTTTCCTTATACGGCTTGCCGAAATACACGGGACTTACCCCTGTGGATGCCGTTACACACGCCGCAATCGCTCCGCTGTCCGGGATGAATCCGGTTTCTGTGGGGCAGTTGAAGTCCGGGTGTGTGCACAGATATTCCGCGCCGTAACGGATGAAGTCACAGGCGACGGTCAGCTTTTCATAGGTGAGAGTGGTATCAAAACTGGTAACTACGATATCCGCCTTTTCCCCGGTTGCACTGCCGTCACGGTTGGTCACCATGGGTACCCCTGCCCCATGGAACTGATCCCACAACTCAGGCGTTCCCAGCAGGCAGACTTTCTTTCCGGCTCTCTTACGGGTCAGAAATGCGGCGGTTACGTTTCCGGACGTGAGAATTTCTTCTTCCGACGGTGCAAAGCCCAGTCTTGTCAGCTTTTCCATATAGAATACGGGATCGTGGGAGGCGTTGTTGGTAAAGAACAGTACACGCTTTCCTTCACGGCGCAGGTGGTGGATAAAATCAATGGCAAAGGGGAACGGATTACCGCCCAGATAGATGGTCCCGTCCATATCAAAGATATACAGTTTCTTTTCACCAAGCAAACCGGTTCTGTCGATATTTTTTTCCATACTTTTCTTCCTTTTCTTATCTGTATTGCATTTTATGTATTTTTATGGTATACTATTGAGAGAATTTCACATTATCTCCACACATTCATGTGGTTTTCATAAAGAGGTATAGTATGAGCAGAAATATTGTTATCGGTATAGACGTTGGCGGAAGCACCACCAAAATTGTCGGTTTCGATCGCGGTCCTGACGGCAGCACATTGATCGATCCGCTGTTTGTCCGCGCAACAGATCCCCTGACCTCCGCATACGGAGCATTCGGGAAATTTCTCGTGGACAACGATCTTGCCCTTTCGGATATCAGCAAAGTCATGGCAACGGGCGTAGGTTCTTCCTACCTGACCAAGCCCCTGTACGATCTCCCCTTTGAACACATTGAAGAATTCCGCGCCAACGGTCTGGGCGGGCTCTACCTTTCCGGTCTTGACCGTGCCATCATCACCAGCTGCGGTACGGGTACTGCTCTGGTGTACGCACAGAAGGATAAAGCGCCTGTGTATCTGGGCGGTACCGGTGTGGGCGGCGGTACACTGATGGGATTATCCAAAAAGCTGCTGGGCATGGATAACATCAAGCACATTGAAGAACTGGCAGCCAGCGGTTCCCTGAACAAGGTGGACCTGAAAATCAACGATATCTCCAAACAGGATCTGATCCCCGGTTTCTCCGATACCATGACCGCCTCCAACTTCGGAAACATCAGCGATATTGCCACCCAGAGCGATATTGCCCTTGGTCTGATCAATATGATATTCGAAACCATCGGCATGATCTCCATTTTTGCCGCACGTACTTATAATATCAAGGATGTGGTTCTGACCGGCAATCTTTCCAGTGTTGCCCAGGCAGAGTCCTTATTCGGCACCCTCAACCGTATGTTCGACATGAACTTCACCATTCCCGAAAATTCCCAGTTCGGTACCGTAATCGGTGCGGCACTGGCAGGATGTGAACAATAAAACTCCAATCGTTAAAATAAGCAGGGATTGTCTTTCCGGTGTTTCCGGGAAATGCGACAATCCCTTTTTCTTTACTCTATCCTGTCTCCGAAATGGTTTTGCAGAATTTTTAGACAATCTGCGCCCCTGTCCGAAGGAATTACCAGCGTCAGAACCGTATCACTTACAGACATAACATTCACAATCGTTCCGGCTCTTTCCAGTACTTCATACAGTGTCTTCGCATCCGCCTGCAGTCCGTAGCCGGTGATTTCCACCAGTCCCACATTCTGCACTTCCGGCTTTACGTCATCGGGCATACATCCCATAAACCCATCCAACTCCGTTTCAGCAATCACCAGGGAAACACCGCCACGGACATCCGCCAGCAGTACCTTCTCCGTGATTTCCTGCTTCACCAGCAATAAGGGCAGCCATTTTGCAGCCTCCGTTTTCCCGGACAACTGCAAAAATATATTGTCTTCTTCATACTTAATGGCGACAACAATCCCCAAAGGCATTCTCCTTCACGTTTGACCCCGTCAATCCAGAATCCGCAGTACGGAAACAGGTGTAATCTGCAGGGCAGAACACATTTCCGCCAATTCCTTTGCATTCAGTCTGCCGATTACGTATTCCGCTGTTCCGGCAGGTGCGCCGTCAAGACGGGTTACGGAATCACCGTAGGCTTCCAGACCTGCCTGCAGCTGTTCGGCATTGTCCGTTTCCACACGCAGATAGTAACAGAAGGACAGGGTATCAAACGGTACGATTTTTTCAGGTGCTCTTGTAAATACCGGTACCATTTCCTTTTCCGCTGCACCGCTTAATACTGCGCAGACATCCGCCACTACCGCAGATGCTGTGGGATACCGTCCGGCACCTCTTCCGTAATACAGTATATCGGAAAGCATGGGTGTTGTTACAGAAACACCGTTGTAAACATCATTGATATGCGCAAGCTGGCAGGTGTCCGGTACAATCCGGGGAGCAACATACAATGCCGCTTTATCATTTTCCATTCTTGCACTGGCAATCAGTTTGATGGCACCGCCCAGTCTGGCAGCCGCATCCATATCTGCCGCTGTGATATGCCGCATGGTTTCCGCATAAACATCTCCGGCATCTGCCAGAACACCGGTGGAAAGGGCGGTCAGGATGATGATCTTGCGCTGTGCGTCGATACCGTCCACGTCAGCGGTGGGGTTGGCTTCGGCGTAACCCAGCTTCTGTGCTTCGCCAAGTGCCGTTTCATAGGAACAGCCGCTTTCTTTCATGCGTGTCAGAATATAGTTGGTGGTTCCGTTGAGAATACCGTCGATTTTGGTTACATTATCCCCGGCAAGAGAGGTACGGAAAGAACGGAGAACCGGAATGCCGCCGCCGACACTGGCTTCAAACAGATACTGTACACCGTTTTTCGCGGCTTCTGCCAGCAACTCGTCACCGAATGTTGCCACTACTTCCTTATTGGAGGTAACCACGCTCTTGCCTGCCGCAAACAGGGACATGGTATATTCAAATGCCGGATGGGAACCGCCCATGGTTTCACAGACCAGTTCTACTTCTTTATCCGCCAGAATGGGATCAATGGAATGCACCACTCTGTCTCCGTAGGGAGAATCCGGAAAATCACGCAGGTCCAGAATATACTTGACCGCTACTTCATCCCCCACCGTTTTAGCGATCCGGCAGGCATTTTCTTCCAGAACAGCCGTAATACCGCCGCCTACAATACCGTATCCGATTATTGCGATATATTTCATAACAATCTCCACATTATTTCATACTGAGTTTTCTTTCATGATACCATATTCATCCGAAAAAATCAATGGGTAATCCCGAAATATGCCCTTTTTCGGCGGATATTTTTGTAAATTTTCCTTGCATATTTCCCGTTTGCGTGTTAAAATGAACAGTATAAACAACTGTTCTGTCTTATGTTTTCACAGTTTTATCATTTTCTTTCGGGAGACAGGCATACAACAAGGAGGAAAAAATGAAAAGTTTTGACATCGATCCCGCCTTATACGAAGAAGCGGAAAGCATTCTGAACAAACTGGGACTGCCGATGGATACTGCGCTCACGCTGTTTCTGCGTCAGGTCGTTCTGCATAACGGTCTGCCCTTTTCTGTTACTTTACCTGCCAAAACCGGCGGCTCTGTTCCGGCAGAGACAGACGAGGAAGGCGAATCCTACAGCTGGATGGGTGAACTTTTTGAAGAATTGCTGAAGGAAACCGAAGCTGTCAAAGAAGAATTTGAACAGGATGGTAAAAAATAGTTACATCATGTTTACGGAATATACACATCGTTCTTTATCATTCTATTGCAAAATTCTATATATAATGCTATAATTATTAGGATATTGTATACTATTATGGAGGAAATCGTATAATGGGAAAGCTGAAAAAATTCTTACCGTATTACAAACCGCACTGGAAATTGTTTCTGGCGGATATGATCTGTGCCCTGCTTCTGGCGCTCTGTGATCTGGTTTATCCGGAAATCACGCGCAGTATGCTGAACGATTATATCCCGAACAATAAGGTGCAGCTTCTGGTTATCTGGGCAGTAATCCTGCTGGCAATCTATGTGGTGAAGCTTGCACTGAATTACTTTGTTTCCTACTGGGGACACATGGTGGGTGTTGGAATGCAGGCGGATATGCGGCGGGATGTGTTCAACCATCTGGAAGAACTGCCTCTGACCTATTTCGACAACAACAAAACCGGTACAATCATGTCCCGTATCATCAGTGACCTGATGGACATCTCCGAACTTGCCCACCATGGTCCCGAAGATTTGTTCCTGTCCGTTATCACCATTATCGGCGCGTTCATCATGATGGCGAAGATCTACTGGCCTCTGGCACTGATCATCGTTATGTTCCTGCCCCTGATGGTTCTGTTTACCGGAAAACTGCGGTTCCGTATGAGCAAGGCATTCACCGACACCCGTGTGGAGACCGGTGAAATCAACGCCAATCTGGAAAACAGCATTGCCGGTATCCGCGTATCCAAGGCCTACACCAGCCGGGACTACGAAAGCGAGCAGTTCCAGAAAGGCAACAGCCGGTTTGTGGCAGCCCGCGGCAGAGCGTACAAGGTTATGGCACAGTTCCACAGCGGTACCACATTCATCGGCGACTTCATGCAGGTGGTTATGTATGTTTCCGGCGGTCTGTTCTGTGCGGCCGGCAAAATCTCCGTCGGTGACTTTACTGCATTTGTTCTGTACATCAGCATTTTCATGAACCCTGTCCGCCGTCTGATCTCCTTTATGGAACAGTACCAGAACGGCATGACCGGTTTCCAGCGTTTTCTGGAGATCATGGAATACCCGATCGAAAAGGACAAGGATGATGCAGTGGAAATCGGCAGAGTCAAGGGCGACATCGTATTTGACAACGTCAGCTTCCGTTACGAAGAAGGCAAGGATGTACTGAACAACCTGAGCCTTACCGTACCTGCCGGCAAGACACTGGCACTGGTTGGTCCCTCCGGCGGCGGTAAAACCACAATCTGTCATCTGATCCCCCGTTTCTACAACATACTGGGCGGTAAGATCACGGTGGACGGTCACGATATCACGGATGTAACCTTATCCTCCCTGCGGAAAAACATCGGTATTGTTGCGCAGGATGTGTTCCTGTTCAACGCGACCATCTACGACAACATCGCATACGGCACACCGGACGCCACCCGGGAAATGGTGGAAGATGCCGCAAAACGGGCGAATATTTACGATTACATTCAATCCCTTCCCGACGGGTTCAACACAATCGTCGGTGAGCGCGGTGTAAAACTGTCCGGCGGTCAGAAGCAGCGTGTAGCGATTGCACGGGTATTCCTGAAAAATCCCCCGGTTCTGATTCTGGACGAAGCAACCTCTGCTTTGGACAATGCCACGGAGCTGATGATCCAGCGGAGTCTGGAAGAACTGTCAGCAGGTCGTACAACCATCGTGGTTGCCCACAGACTGACAACCATCAAGAATGCGGACGAAATTCTGGTAATCTCCGACAAGGGTATCGAAGAACGTGGCAATCACGAAACACTGCTGGAAAAGAACGGTATTTACGCCGAACTGTGGCAGGGTATGAAGTCGGTGGAATAAGAAACCCGAATATAAAGTAAAAAACAGTCTTTACAACCGAAAGACTGTTTTTTCTTATATAATCGTATTTACACAATCGTTTTGCAGGCTACAAGATCCACGCCGGGTTCCATAAAATCATGGATCAGCACATCTCCGGTTTTCACAGGTGCGGCAACCACATAGCCTTTCAGCTGACGCATCGCATCAAAGAGAAGTTCCCGGGAAATCGGCTTGTTGGTCTTTACAGGCAGCATATGTGCTCCATCTGCGGAATCCGCGATGGAAACGGTAGTGGTCAGTGTACGTACGGGATGGGTGATTTCACTCTCCGCATAGGTTTTACCCCGTGCACAGGTATGTCCGGTAACAGAAGTGACATTTCCCGCGTCATCCAGAGTAACTGTAACACGACAGCCGGCAGGACATACCACACAGGTCAGTTCTCTTGTTTCCATGATCAACCCTCCATCTTTTCCAGTTCCACGGTGATTTCACTGCATTTATCTGCTGCAAGTGCCTTCAGCATATCCGCTTTCAGTTCCATGGACTCCATTTCACCGGGAGCAACTGCGGTCTTTGCACGCTTCACCAGCACATTGCCGGCTGCATCGCGAACCACCAGGCGTACCTTCTTATATATATCCGTCACACGGAAGAAAATACGCACGCTTTCTTCCGGTTCAGCGGGGATATCCAGTCTTTCCGGCACCGTATAGCGGACACCGAAACCGGTTTTTACAGTTACAGAATGGGCTGTATCACCGGATTTGCCGAGGATGCGCATAGCTGCTGCCCGCCCGGCAATTTCCGCTTCTTCGGAAACATAGTCCACCAGGTCATGCACGTGCAGTACATTACCGCAGGCATAAATACCGGGAACAGCGGTTTCTCTGTTCTGGTTTACCACAGCACCGTTGGTCATACGGTCAAGGGGTACACCGGCGCCTCTGGTAACTTCGTTTTCAGGAATCAGACCTACGGAAAGAAGCAGCGTATCACATTCAAAGGTTTCTTCCGTGCCGGGAATGGGATTGCGGTTTTCGTCCACTGCCGCAACGGTGATCCCTTCTACTCTGTCCTTACCGTGAATTTCCGTAACGGTATGGGACAGCTTCAGCGGAATGCCGAAGTCGTCCAGACACTGTACAATATTTCTTGCCAAGCCGCCGGAATAGGGCATCAATTCGCATACACACAGAACTTTCGCGCCTTCCAGGGTCATACGGCGTGCCATGATCAGTCCGATATCGCCGGAACCGAGAATAACCACGCGCTTACCGGGCATATAGCCTTCAATATTTACATATCTCTGTGCCGTACCAGCTGTAAAAATACCTGCCGGACGGGAACCGGGGATGTTCAATGCCCCTCTTGTACGTTCTCTGCATCCCATCGCCAGAATAACCGCATCGGCACTGCAGGTTACGTAGCCGGACTCGGGAGAAACATAGGTTACTTCACGGTTGTCCGTCATGGAAAGAACCATGGCGTTTACAGTAATGTGGATACCGGCTTCTTCAGCCATCTGAATATATCTGCCGGCATATTCGGGACCGGTCAGTTCTTCTCCGAACCGATGGAGACCGAAACCTGCGTGAATACACTGATTCAGAATACCGCCGGGTTCCGTGTCACGTTCCAGTACCAGAATATCCTTAGGGTCAATACCGTTCTTTACTGCGGAAACTGCTGCGGCAAGGCCTGCGGGACCACCGCCAACAACAATAAGCTTCACGTGTCTCATATTATTCCCCGCCTTTCTTGTCATTTTCCTTGGGCAGAACCAACCAGGAATCGCCGCCGCGCTTGGTGACTTTATCCAGCGTCATTTTTTCGTGTTCGGCAATCAGCACAGCCACACGGGGAGAACAGAATCCACCCTGACATCGGCCCATACCGGCACGGGTACGGCTCTTCAGCATATCAATGGTTACAGCGGGAATGGGAGAATCCATGCAGTCCAGCAGGTCCCCTTCGGTGATGGTTTCACAGCGGCAGACGATCTTACCGTATGCAGGATTCTTACGAACTGCTTCGGCACGTTCTTCATCGGTCATTTCATTGAAATGCTTGTGGTTGCCGTCTGCACGTCTGGTGGGAATATAGTCTGTTTTGTCTTCCAGAACCAGTCCGCTGTCCTGCAGCAGTTCAGCAATGTACTCACCGGTAGCAGGACCGGAAGCAAATCCGGGAGATTCCACGCCGACTGCATGGATCACGCGGGGCATCTGTTCGGAAGCCTTGATATAGAAATCATAAATATTGGGTGTAGGACGGACACCGGAGAAAGAAGTGATCGCATTACGTGTATCCACAGTGGGCATAATGCGGTGTGCGCCTTCTGTGATTTCACGCAGACCCATCTGGGTGGTACTGGTGTCGTCCGCATCGTCGATGGGATAAGCGTTGGGACCGATCAGAAGGTTGCCGTCAACAGTGGGGCTGACCAGGATACCCTTACCGCGTTCGGAAGGTGTTACGAACAGTGTGGAGTTCGCCATCTTGCCGCAGATCTTATCCATTACTATGTATTCGCCGCGTCTCGGAATAATTTCGATGGGGAAATCGTGTTCACCGAGGATCTCAGCAATTTCTGCAGAGTGTACGCCTGCACAGTTTACGATGTATCTGGCGGCAATCGTTTCCTCACCGTCGGTTACATAATAAATTTCGCCCACAGAAGAAACATCCGTAACACGGAAATTGAAATAAAACTCTACCCCGTTGGTAGCCGCATTTTCAGCAGCTGCAATGGTGATGCCGTAAGGACAAGTAATTGCGGTGGAAGGCGCCCAGAGAGAACCGACAGCTTCCTCGGAAACATTCGGCTCCATAGCACGCAGTTCATCACGGTCAATAATGCGCAGTCCCGGAACACCGTTGGCGATACCCTTTTCATAAAGTCCCTTGAGATGCTTCATATCCGTATCGTCAAAAGCGATTACGTGGGAACCGATCTCCTTTACGGGAACATCGAGCGCCGCCCCCAGTTCCTTCATCAGTTTATTACCGCGCACATTCAGACGCGCTTTCAGTGTACCCGGTTTTGCATCATAGCCGGCGTGAACAATGGCGGAGTTGGCACGGGTTGCGCCCATTGCCACATCACATTCCGCCTCACACAGTGCCACAGAACAAGTTTTGGTAGATAAATAACGTGCGGTCATTACACCGGTTACACCGCCGCCAATAATCAAAACGTCATAAATTTTCATGGATACTTGCCTTTCTTATCGACTCGTTGACGATAGAGTGATCTTTGTATTCATAAGAATGACAGCAAAATCATTCTGCTGTCATCGTACACGTATATAGTATATCATAAATTCTTCGGCAATACAACAAAAAAATACAAAAAGTTTTTGTCAAAATCCACGAAATATTTTCCTGCGTTATGTTTCATAGTTGTATTTAACTTTGAAATGTGGTATGATATATAGGTATGAAATGCAGCAGGAATGTTCTCATATTCCACGATCTCCGTGCTGCAGAAGCGTAAATGAAGAAAATGCTCGCCCGACACACTCCGTTTTCCGGAGTTTTTGTGCCGACAGATAGAAATCGAGGACGAATTTGATTAGCGAAGAAGTAAAGAAAAACACCGTGGATCCCTATGCAATGTCCGGTGCTTCCCTGGCTTATCTGGGGGACGCGGTATATGAGATCATGGTTCGTGAGCATCTGGTACTGCACCATGTCAAAACCCCCAGCGTTGCATCACTGGAGTATGTCAAAGCCACGGCACAAAGCGCAGCCATGGATAAAATTCTGCCACACTTAACGGAGCGGGAAACGGATATGTACCGCCGCGGCAGAAACAGCCTCCATACCGCGCCCCCCAAGAGCTGTACCCCTTCGGAATATCGTAAGGCGACAGGTCTGGAGGCTTTGTTTGGTTATTTATGGCTGATGGGTGAAACGGAACGGATCAAAGAACTGTGTGCACTGGGGATCGGCATCGGTGAAATGGCAGAAGAATCCGCCGGTGAAAAAGAATAACCCCGGAAAACAAAAAAAGCCCGACAGACAGGCAAAAAAGGAAATAGAAAACAGTGAGCCTTGACTACATTCTTTCTTTACAGATTGCAGTCAAGGCTCACTTCTGATTCTTAATATCTAACATCAGATTTAACCTCTCTTTCTGTTGTCTGTCTTCTGCTTTGATTCCTTAACTGTTTTACACATCTTTTTTCATTTCTTCTCTTAGGAGAATAGATATTTGTTTTTATGTATCTGATGATGCAAAAGACGAATTGTGATTCACCAAGCTTTTCGAAAAAGGCTTCACTTACTGCCGAGTTTTTACTGACTTATTGGTGGCGTAACTTCAGAAGAATTGCTATCTATTATAAAACGCGTCACCGTGGTATTGTTTTCTCGACAATTGGATTAAAACGCTTTACTATAGCTACTCCCTTTTTCTAAGAAGCTTTGTACTT
>JAFUKI010000107.1 GCA_017467815.1 Clostridia bacterium | reverse complement strand
GATCTATAAGACACAGATAAATGGACTGATGCGTTCGAAAAGATCGATTTTTATTCTTTTAGATTGCTAAATTCGAGTTTTTCTGTTTTTGGTCCAGCTGACAAATAGAAAATGCGACCTCGAAAAGTCCCATAAATACTGGGGTTTATAATAAAAGCACCATTGAGTCTGAATCTGAGGGTCCGGATCTCAATGGTGTTTCAATATTTTTGC
The DNA here is from genome assembly GCA_017467815.1 of Clostridia bacterium. GTDB lineage: Bacteria > Bacillota > Clostridia > Oscillospirales > CAG-272 > UMGS1696. The sequence continues at coordinate 28,263 of JAFUKI010000107.1, read as the reverse complement.
CAGTTTTACGGATGAATTCAAACCCTCACATAGTTTATGCAATTATTTCTTTTTTGCCTAATTCTTTATATACTTTTCTTATAATAATTGCCGCAATGAGAAAGGTCAAAATGTCTGCAACGGGGAAAGACCAAAGTAAACCGTCAAGTCCCATAAACATAGGCATGATTATCGGTAGAAATACACCGAAAATGATCTCACGGGTAAGTGAAACTGTTGTGGATAGACCGGCTTTTCCAAGTGCTTGCAGATAGATGAATGTACCCTTATTCAGCATTGCAAACGGCATCATGCACAGATAGATACGAAAGCACTTGATAACAAAGTCTGTATAATAGGCGCTTTCGTTTTTTGCACCAAAAAGATTGGCAATCTGCAGCGGGAAACACTCAACAATGATAAGTGCTATAACACCGACAATTGCCTCTGCTCCAAGCAGATAAGTAAATAGTTGCTTTGCTCTATCTTTTCGTTTTGCACCGATATTGTAACCGACAACGGGAATACAACCGGCAGCAAAACCAATGGCAATGGAGATAGCAATTTGAAAGAATTTCATTACAATACCAAGAACAGCAAGCGGTATTTGTGCATACTCCACCTGACCGAAAATCTCATCCATCGCACCGTACTTAGTACACATATTCTGCACTGCTGCCATTGATATAACAAGAGAAATCTGTGCAAGAAAGCTTGTGACTCCCAATGACAGAAACTTCTTCATAAGACCGCAAAAAAATCCAAAACTGTTCTTTGAGAGCTTTATGGATCTCATATTGCAAAGATACCATAATGACAAAAATGCAGTTAATGCCTGACCGATTACCGTTGCAATAGCGGCACCCGCCATACCCATTTTCATCGGGAAGATGAAAATGGGATCGAGAATAATATTAGTGAAAGCACCGGCGAGAATTGAGAACATGGCAAACTTCGGACTGCCATCAGAGCGGATAATGGGATTCATCGCCTGACCAAAGATATAGAACGGAATACCGAGTGTGATCCAAAAGAAGTATTCTTTCGATAACACAAATGTATCTTCGTTTACTCTGCCGCCAAATGCTGTCAGTATCGGCTCAGCAAAGATCAAATAAATTACCATAAGAACAATACTGCTGGTAATGCAAAGCAAAATAGCGTTACCCACGCTCTTGTGTGCATCTTCTTTTCTGTTTGCACCGAGAGATTGGCTGACAAAGGCACAGCAACCGTCACCAATCATAACAGCAATACCCAGAGCAATAACTGTCAATGGAAAAACAACGGTGTTTGCGGCATTTCCGTATGAACCGAGATAATCGGCATTGGCGATAAAAATTTGGTCAACAATGTTGTAAAGAGCACCGACCAAAAGAGAGATGATACAGGGCACAGCATATTTGCCCATTAGTGGGCTTACCTTTTCGGTAGCAAGATACGATTGATTTTGTTCCATTTCTTTACCTCCTATAGACGCAAAAAAAGATGTAAGTCCAATAAAGTTGGACTTACACCTTTTGGCTACGCACTCTTGCATAATTATATCAGTTTTTTCTTAAAATTTCAAAGGCTTTTTTGCACGAAAGTTATGCTGTTACTGCCTGCTTTTCTTCAAGCTTTTCACGGTTTTAATATCTTTTGCAAAATAACTTGATCCTTAATATTGAGCTTGTTGTCATAAAAGGTGTTTATCCTCCCATATTCCAAATCGAAAAAAAGAGTAGTGGCTCGCTCAAAACGCACACTCTCCAATACCCAGAAGTGTTATTACATCATATTGAAATTATCAAACTCGGCGGGGATCAAGACTTCCGAACAGAAGAAAGGGGAATATGCCTTGCAACCAACGGATCTATAAAATATGCACAAATAGACCGGGGTTCGAAAAGGTTTGTTTTTAAAGCCTATGATTGCAAAATTTGTTTTTTCTGTTTTTAGTCCGACTTACAAAAAGAAAATGCGACCTCGAAAAGCCGCATAAACAATGGGTCTTATAATAAAAACACCATTGAGTCCGAACTTGTGGGTTCAGATTTCAATGGTGTCTTCAGATGACTGGGGTAGCAGGATTCGAACCTACGAATGCAGCAGTCAAAGTGCTGTGTCTTACCGCTTGACGATACCCCAATGAACGGTATTAGTATACCATAATTCACCATGTTTGTCAAGGGGAATTGTGAATATACTTCCCTTCTCCATACTGTGAAAAGAGCAGCTCCCAATGAGGAAACTGCTCTTTCATTATCTGCATTTCTATTCGCTTTTATTCTCCGTAACTTATGCCTTCAACTTCAGTACAGCAGGCGTTACGGTGATCTTCAGACCGGGAACGGTAACAAGACCTGTTTCATCTGCTGTTACTTTACCGGAGGTTTCGCCGTATTCCCAGGCAACTTCTGCGCCGGGAGCAAAACGGCAGGACTGCAGGCGGCGGAGGGATACATCTGCTTCTGCTTCGGTGGGGAATGTAAAGCTGGATTCCCATTCATTGGCAGTAAGCAGGCGGAGTTCCACGGATGCACTGTCTTCGGTTTCCTCTACTTTTCCCCAGCGGAAGTAGGCATTTACCTGTCCGGGAGCATCGCTGATGATGGAACCGTCTTCGGCCCAGGGAAGTTTATCATCTGTACTTGCATTGGTGAATACCGGGTATGCTTCGTCCAGTCTTACGGAAAGTAGGTCAAAGGAATATATCAGGTCGTTTACCTTTTTGATCCGGTCATCGCAGTTGTCGTGACCGAATTTGCCCCAGTAGCCGAGAATTGCGTACTTCTTATCCCGCATACCTTTGTACAGTACATCATGTTCACTGGACCATACGTCGTTCTGTGCGGAATAGTCTACCAGAATCGGCGGATCGGGGATTTTGAAGCCTTCCGGTGCGTCGGTATCCAGTGCGCATCTGTCAGCAATATGACGGACACCTGCCGGCACATTTACCTTTACAGCCGCAAACAGGTCACCTCTGCACAGGGCAATACCCAGAGCACCGCTGCCGCCCATGGAGTTACCTACCGCATATACACGGTTGCGGTCAATGGGGTAGTTTTCCATCACCCATTCGATGGTAGCCATGATACGCTTTTCCACAGGCTGGGGATCCGTACCTGCGCGTTTTTCGTCCGCAATAACAAGGGGAGTATTTTTCGCTGTATTGCCGCCCCACCACCAGTCACATTCATGCTGGCGGCAGTCCACATACAGGGCGAACATATCTTTGGGTGCGTGGTAAATATCGTGGTTTCCGTGCTCCCATGTACAGGCGATCGCGGTATATACGTCATGTCCTGCAGAGTGGAAAACCACGTACAGGGGATACTTTTCCGCTTTGCATTCTTCGGAGGGGTGAAGGACGCCGAATGTATCGGTCTGTTCTTCGGCATACCCCCATTCCGGGAGAGATGCGGCATGGAAAAGTTCCAGTTTTCTTTCGGTCAGGATACCGTTGGGCTGGGGACTGAACATTTTATTCATTCTATTATACCTCTGTTGTTTTCTGTAATCGGCTTAACCCAGGTAAACGGTCTTGCCGGTCTTGGCGGATTCGTAAACGGCATTGACAATGCGCACGCTCTTGATCGCTTCCATGGGCAGGATCGCAGGATCACGGTCTTCCAGAACTGCGCAGATCATGTCTTCCACCATATACCGGTGACCTACCAGATGTTCGGGTTCCACTGCCAGAACGCCGGGGTTGCCTTTTCCGTAGCGCTCGATCATGTAGTGTTCTTCTTCCTCTGCATCAAAGGCGTCAATACCCATGTTTTCAGCAAATTCTTCGTCAAAATCCATCATCTTCCAGGTTTTGAGAACATCCTGATCGGCTTCGATGGAACCGCGGGTACCGTAAATCTGGATATCGGTGGACAGACCGGGATAGGCACAGGTAGTGCTTACAAAAGTAGCGGACGCACCGCTTTTGAACTTGATCAGAGATGCGGTCATATCTTCGGTATCAATTTCGTGACCGAAAATGCCGATGTTAGAGGTAACGGATTCCACATCCCCCATAAACCACTGCATCAGGTCCACGGTATGTACTGCCTGGTTCATGAGAGAACCGCCGCCGTCCACTTCCCATGTACCGTGCCAGCCTTCGTAATAGGACTGCATACGGTACCATTTAACGGCGAATGTACCTAAGAACACGTCACCGATTCTGCCGGAGTCGATGGCAGCCTTGATGGGGATCATGTCCAGGTTGAAACGGTTCTGGTGGATTACGCCTGCTTTCTTACCGGTGCGGACACGGGCTTCTTCGATCTTCAGAGCGGCTTCCACAGTGATATCAATGGGTTTTTCCACCAGCACGTGCTTGCCGGCTTCCATGGCACGTACAGCAAATTCCGCGTGCATGGAGGAGGGGAGGCAGATGCTGATACATTCTACTTCTTCATCCTTCAGCAGATCTTCAAAATCCGTATACATTTTCAAACCGGGCTGTTTGGCGGCTACTTTTTCCATTTTTGCGGGAATCAGGTCACATACAGCAACCAGTTCCGCTTTTTCAGAAGCGATTGCGGCATCACAATGTCCCATACCGACACCGAGACCTACAACTGCATAACCAAGTTTACGTTCCATTTTTCCTGCTCCTTTTCGTGCTTTGGTAAAGTATATGTAAAAATGAAAATTCAGGTATTATAGTATCAACATAATTATAGCACATTTTCTCAAAAATGCAATACTTCCTTTGTAGATGTACGCGGAAAAATGTTGTACCGTACGATGGATGCAGAAAAAAATAACCGTGGGGTTTTGTATGTCACGGTTATTTTATGGGGTTAAAACCTGATATCTAATTATGTCAATATTATAACACCTTCTGCACAATCTGTCTTGACGTAAAACGCGGACTTCATACAGAAAAGGTACATCTTCTTCCGATGGATGTACCTTTCACGTTTATTTTGTATTCTCCTCTGCCGTTTCATTCTCCTGCATGGATGCCAGAAGCCGCAGTGCGTCATACATACTGCCAAGCCGTACCACTTCCACATCCGCCGGAATGTCCTTGATCGTGGAACGCTTCGGAATAGCGATGGTGGTAAATCCCAGACGTCTGGACTCGCTGAAACGCTGTTCGATGCCCGATACCGCACGGAATTCCCCGGCAAGACCCAGTTCACCCATAGCGATCACATTTTCCGGCACGGGAATGTCACGCATGGAGGAAACCAGTGCCAGAACGATTGCCGCATCTGCTGCCGGTTCGTCAATGCGCAGACCGCCGACTACATTCAGATACACATCACAGGAGGAAAACCGAAGTCCCAGCCGTTTTTCCAGTACAGCAAGAAGCAGGTTCATACGGTTATAATCAATACCATCCGCTGTCCGACGGGGAGAAGCCAGATTGGAGGGAGTCACCAGTGCCTGGACTTCCGCGATCAGAGGACGGGTACCTTCCATGATACACACCGCACAGCTGCCGCTTACCCCTATGGGTCGGCCTTCCAGCAGCATGGCGGACGGATTTTCCACTTCGTTCAGCCCTTCATCCGTCATTTCGAACACGCCGATTTCGTTGGTACTGCCGTAACGGTTTTTGATGGCGCGGATGATGCGGTGGGACTGCCGTCTTTCCCCTTCAAAGGACAGAACGGCATCCACCATATGTTCCAGGACTTTCGGACCTGCGATGCCGCCTTCCTTGTTTACGTGACCGACCATGATCACTGCCGCACCGTCGGATTTTGCTTTGCCGATGAGCACAGATGCGCATTCTCTGACCTGGGTTACACTTCCCTGCATGGTGGAAGACAGATCGGAATACATGGTCTGGATGGAATCCACGATCATAATATCCGGCTTGATCTTATCGTATTCCTCCGTAATGGAATTCAGGTTCACATCGGTCAGGATATACAGTTTTTCCCCGTCCGCACCCAGTCTGGCGGAACGCAGTTTGAGCTGACCCTTGGATTCCTCTCCCGATACGTAGAGAATGGTCACGGTATCCCCGATCTTTCCGCATAACTGCATCAGAAGTGTGGATTTACCGATCCCCGGTTCCCCTGCCAACAGTACTGCCGACCCGGCTACAAGTCCGCCGCCCAGAACACGGTTCAGTTCCCCGATCCCCGTATCAATTCGCATATACTGGGGGGATTCAAAATCGCGGAAGCGTACTGCGGTTTCTTTTTCTCCGGTGGGAGAGACGCTTCTTCGTCTTGCACTTTCCTTCTGTGGTTCCGGAGGCTGGTAGGTTTCTTCCGTGAAGCTGTTCCATGCATTGCAGGAGGGACACCTGCCCATCCATTTGGCACTCTGGTAATCACATTCGCTGCAAACGTAAACTTTTTTTGGTTGTTTCATTTTAATCCTCCATCTGTCGCATTTATGCGACGAACCAATACGAAGGGAAAATCCCGGTTTCCGAAGGAAATGGAAAGTGGTGGGTTCCGCTTTCCAAAGGATTTTCAAAGTGTGAAGAAACTTTACTTACGGTTTCGATTCCTGTATTTTCACACTATACCTCTTTGTCACATGAGGTGACGTACAAATATGTCATTCTTAGGTTATGTCAATTCCGTATTTTTCCCCGATTCGTACCATTCCGCCGTGGACGCAAAGATCATTCCGGCGAGTCGGCATCTGTATTCCGGGGTGGTCAGCATATCCGTTTCTTCCGGATTGGAGAGAAAACCGCATTCCACCAGAACTGCCGGTGTTTTGATTCTGTGCAGCAGGTAGATGGAAGAAGTTGCTTCCTTGATCTCCCGTGTATTCTCCGGTTGGATATAGGTTCGTGCGTAGCTTTGGATAAATGCGGCAATTTTCTGACTGTCCGTATGGTTGGGAGAATAGTATACCTGCAGTCCTTTATACTGGGGTTCGGGGAATTTGTTCATGTGGATACTGACAAAGATCTCTCCGTTCAGATCTTTTGCCAGACGCAGGCGGTTGCGCAGGTCATAGGTTTTCCGGTAGCCGGTATAGTCATCCAGGTCGTTGTACAGATCATACAGCATGGAATCCGTTGTCCGGGTCATAACGGTCTTGTACCCGAACAGTCCTGCTATATCCGACAGATTCTGTGCGATCTGCAGATTCAGCTCCTTCTCCAGTATTCCGTCTGCTGAGGAAGCACCGCCGTCCTCTCCGCCATGTCCGGGATCGATCACCAGAAAGGGATCCTTCCCCTCCGTTTCTCCTGTACTGCCTGTGGGAATCACCGTCCGGGACCACAGATCCGCTGTCAGATGTCCCAAAAACACTGCTGCAGTTATCACCAGCATACCGCTGAGAATATAGGATATCCATCTTCCCATACCCACTTTGTAATGCATATTCGCTCCTCCATCCGTCCTGTTTTCACATCATTGTATGCATCGGATGAAGGATTCATGTCCCCTCTAAAACACAGCCGACTGCAAAATGCATGATTTCACAATCGGCCTGCCGTTATATGCAATTATTCTTCCGGAAGGAATCAGTTTTTGTTTTCCGTATCTTTTTTAGGCTTTTTCAGTTCAAAAATACTGAGAATTCTGACATTCCGCAAGCCGATGTAGTAGCCCACGCCGCACACAAACAGTGCCGGAAGAATGTCCAGGAAATGGGCGATGGGGTTAAAGGGGATGTAGGTCTGGATCAGTCCCAGGTACATACCGTTCCACATACGTCCGATGGCATTGGAAATGGCATAGATATTCCCTGCCCATTCATAACCGAAGGGACCGTCGGTGGAACCAAAATATCTGCCGACTGCAATGAGAATAGCCAGTACAAAGTTGGGAATATTCGCAATCAAGGACATAACCAAACCTTTGAAGGGTTTATACGCCGCTCTGCCGCCGTCCACTTTGATTCTGTCCTGTCCGCCTTTTTCCCAGACAACCGAGTACAGAAGTGCGACATAGAAGATGGAGGCAAATATACTGGCAAACAGCATCAGGTTATCACTGCTGCTGGCAGCCATTGTTATCATAAGTCCCATAACAGCCGCACCGAACTGGTTCAGCATCAGCTTTACTATAATTTTTCCGTTTTCACTGAAGAATTCACGCATAAAATGGTTTTCGTCCTTTCTGACAATCCGGGTAGGTAACATTCTGCTTTTCGTTGTCTTGGATCTACCGTGCGTAAATCCGACAACGAATACTTGGATACAGATATATTGTATTGGTTTTTTATACGAATTACAATACATTTCAGTGAAAATTTACAAATTATCCATGTAAAAAGATACTTTTGCGTTATAATATAAGAAACACCACTTGGCGGAGGTAGATTACATTGCCGAAAACCGATTATCTGGACGGATATCCTCAACTTGTCCGTTCCTTTGCTACATATAAACTGTCCATCCAGGGATGCTCGGAAAAAACAGTCCGTGAATACTTACTGGATCTCCGCACCTTCCTGCGCTATCTGGCTGCAACGGATGCCGGGATATCCCCTGATACCGAAGAGGTGCAGAAGCTGGATATCACCCATTTTGATGCACCCTATTTTGCCGGAATACAGACCAGTCAGATCTATGATTTTCTGTATTATACCGATACAGCCCGTCAGAATGCCGCCAAAGCCAAAGCCAGAAAGCTCTCGGCGATCAAATCTTTCTATAAATATCTTACAGTGAATCAGCGGCTGTTCGACAACAACCCTGCCATCAACATCGAAACACCCAAGCAGAAAAAAGATCTGCCCAAGCATCTTTCCATCGGGGAAAGCGTAGATCTTCTGCAGGCGGTTAAGGAGGATACGGAATCCAAGACCAAAGAACGGGACTATGCCATTCTTACCTTGTTTCTCAACTGCGGTATGCGGTTATCGGAACTGGCAGGAATCAGTCTGCCCGATCTGGATCAGGATCTGCGTTCTCTGCGCGTACTGGGTAAGGGTGCAAAAGAACGGATTATTTATCTGAACGATGCCTGCCGACAGGCTCTGGGAGACTATCTTCCTCTGCGGATTGCGGAAAAGGGCGCGAAGGACAATGCCCTGTTTCTTTCCAGCCGTCACCAGCGGATCAGCGTGAAAACGGTACAATGGATGGTGTACAAATACCTGCGCTCAGCCGGGTTGGAGTACAAGCACTATTCCACCCATAAACTGCGTCATACCGCTGCTACGCTGATGTACCAGACGGGTCAGGTGGATATCCGTGTACTGAAGGATATTCTCGGTCATGAACAGCTGAATACCACACAGATTTACACCCATGTAGCCAATGCGGATATGGAAGCCGCTATGGAAAAAAATCCCCTTGCACACATAGACATTACGAAAAAAGAAGACTGACTTATCATAGGAGGAAAATTCTATGAACAATTACCGTATACATCTGACCAATCCTGCCGGACAGTGGGATAACGCTACCCCTCTCGGAAACGGTTCCCAGGGGATGATGCTCTTCGGCGGCATTGCCAATGAAAAAATCGTTCTGAACGAAGAAAGTATCTGGGCAGGCGGTCCCATGAACACAAAGATCCCGGATTTCAAAGAAAAACTGGATGAAATCCGCCGGCTTTTTCTGGAAGGAAAAGAATGGGAAGCGGATGAATATGCCACAAAAAACATGGACGGGAAATTCTATCGGATCAAGTCCTATGAATATGCCGGTGTTATTAACATTGCGATGCATGACGACGGTGAATGCACGGATTACAGCCGGGATCTGGATCTGATCCGCGGTGTTGCAGCCGTTGAATATACCAAAAACAACATCCGCTGGCGGAGAGAAGCTTTTGCCTCCCACCCAGCCGGAATCATGGCTGTACGTTTTTCAGCGGATTCCTCTTTCTGTGCTGCCATTTCCTTCGAGAGGGAGTACACAGACAATCTGCACGTAAGCAATGATTATATCGTTGCAGACTGTCATACGGATACCGGTGACAACAAGTTCCGTGTGTGCGTGAAAATCAAAACGGACGGTACGGCTTCGGTCGAGGGAAATGCTGTGAAAATCGCAGATGCCGGTACTGTTGTGCTGTATATCGCTTCCTTCACTTCTTTCAAGTATGACGATTTGCTTTCCGCATCCGCAGCGGTTATGCAGAAGGCTGAAAAAGGCTGGGATGCTCTGCTTGCGGAACATATTGCCGATTTTTCCGGGATGATGGAGAGATCCGACATTTCCTTCGGTGAAGATCCCCTGTCAGAAATGCCCGTTCCCGACAGAATTGCCCGTCTGAAAGAGGATCCTGAAGCCAAAGACAGCGGACTGATCGCACTCTATTTCCAGTTCGGCAAGTATCTGCTGGTTTCCTCCAGCCGTGAGGACTGCTTGCCTGCCAACCTCCAGGGCGTTTGGTCGGAAGGTCTGAAATCCCCCTGGAACAGCGATTATCACACCAACATCAATCTGCAGATGAATTACTGGCAGGCGGAAACAGCCGGACTTTCCGAATGCACCAATGCGCTGTTTACTTATATGAATCAGTACCTCCTGCCCGGCGGTAAGAAGGTTGCCGCAGAAAATTACGGTGCGAGAGGTATGGTACTCCATCATGTCAGCAATATTTACGGTTTTGCTGCAGCGGCGGACGGTCTCTGGGGACTCTGGCCTCTGGGCGGTGCCTGGCTGGCGTACCATATGTGGGAGCACTATCTGTATCATAAGGATGTACAGTTCCTGAAGGATACTGCCTATGAATATATCCGTCAGTGTGTATTATTCTTCATGGATACCTTATTTGAAGATGAGAACGGTGTTCTGCTCTCCGGTCCTTCCACTTCTCCCGAAAACCGGTATATTACTTATGTAAACGGAGAAAAAAAGAGCGTATATCTCGCCCTCTCCCCCACCATGGATACGGAGATCATCGGCGGACTGTTTGACATTTACGTCCGGACGGAAGAAATTCTGAATATCAACCCCGATGACGGCAGAAAAGCTGCGGAAATGCTTGCCAAACTGCCGCCCCTTCGGGTAGGAAAACACGGTCAGCTGATGGAATGGTATAAGGACTATGACGAAGCGGAACCGGGACATCGGCATATATCCCATGCATTCGGTCTGTATCCCGGAACACAGATCAGCCGGGCAACCCCCGAATTGTTTGATGCCATCCGCGTTACGCTGGACAGACGGCTTTCTTACGGCGGCGGTCATACCGGATGGAGCCGTGCATGGCTGATCAACTTATTCGCAAGACTCAGGGACGGTGCCAAAACGACGGAACATATCCGGCTTCTGTTCACCCAATCCACACTGGACAATCTGTTTGATACCCATCCGCCTTTCCAGATCGACGGCAACTTCGGCGGTGCAGCCGGTATCGGGGAAATGGTTCTGCAGAGTCACGAAGGGTTTATTTCCCTGCTGCCTGCTCTTTCCGAGGATCTGGCTGACGGTTCCTTCCGCGGACTGCGTGCCAGAGGGGGATATACCGTGGACGCCGAATGGAAAAACGGGATTGTCACAAAGTTCACCCTTACCGGCACATCCCCTGTTTCTGTCAGAGTGGAACTTCCGGGCAGCCGTACCTATCGGGATGCATCCGGCAATCTCTATGTACCGGAGAACGGTATGCTCTGCTGTGCATCGGCGGAGACGGTTCTGACACTGGAAATCATATAAAAAACAATTTAAACAGGAGGATACACTATGCAGAAAGCAGCAGATTTCAAACCGGGTACCATTGTGCAGCATTTCAAGAGAACCCTGCTGTCCGAAGAAGAATTAAAAAAGCAGCCGCTGATGTATATGTATGAAATCGTCGGCTGTGCTATGGATACGGAAAGCGAAAAAGATGTAATGGTATACCGTGCACTGTACGGCAGCAGGCAGATGTATGTCCGTCCCATGGTTATGTTTTTGTCCGCTGTGGACCGTCAGAAATATCCCGGCGTCAAGCAGGAATACCGTTTTGAAATTGTAAAGTAAACCCTTACCGCAGGTATGCCGGAATATACGGTATCTCTGCGGTATTTCGTCTGTATATTTCCGCTTCTACGGGGAAATTCCGAAAAAGTTTCCGGTACAGAGTGAACTTTTTCCGGTTTCGGACGTCTAATATTCAGTACCCCATAATCGTTCAGACAGAAAGGATGGTTCAATATGTCCCAGATTACAACCGTTCCATTACCGGAAGGAACCGTACTTGCCGGACGCTATGTGCTTGGCAATCCCCGTGCTGTTTCGGAAGCCGGTATTGCTTATAATGCTTTTGATAAAAAACTGCGGATGCCTTGTGAAGTGTTTGAATTTCTTCCCATTGACTGTGCTGTCCGCAGAAAAAACGGTTCTGTTGCTTCCAAGGAAAATACCGATCCGAAAATTTTTGAAGAAAAATGTGAAAAACTCCGTGCAGGCGCCGTACAGCGTTTTCAGGATTCCAGCTCCGCCATATACGATCTGATCGCCGCCAACGGTTCTGTATATTTGGTGCAAGCCTGTGCCAAAAACAATGCGTATCCGGGAAATGCGGGATCGGCAGACACCTCTGTACCGGAAGAAGAGGAAGATGCGGTTACCAGAGAAATCGGCGGACTTTTTGCCGGCGGAGATCCTTCCCCCGCCGAGGACACATCTGTATCAGAAGAACCTACGATTATTTTCCCTTCCGAACTTCTGCAGGACACACCTGAACCCGCAGGGGATATAAAGATACCGGAAGAGCCTGCCGAAAAAGCCAAATCCCCGGACAAGCAGCAGGCAAAACCGGTACAGGAAAGACACGCAAAACCTGCCCCTCAGCCTGTATCCAAGCCCGAAGCAGCTCCCAAGTCTGCTCCCAAACCGGATGAATACAAGGACGGCAAAGAGGACGACAAAAAGCTGAATATCAAACTGCTTGCCATTCTCTTAGCCGGCGTTGTGATACTGCTGGTTCTCGGTGTTGTGATTTTTGTCAGTGTACTGCAGCAGATCACCGGAACGACGGGGGAAAGTGATTCTCTGCTCGGCATCCCGGTTGTGGAAGTTGCCGAAAACGATGATGTGGATTATCTGATCGTCGGTACCGGCAGCAATACGCAGTATGCCCCCGGCATGGTTATTGCCGAAGAACAGAAGGGGGATGTACTGCATATTCTCGTAAACAGTCCCTTCCCCGCCTACGTTATGCCGGATCTCAGCGGTATGACCTATGACTCCGCTGAAGCATTATTGAACCGCACAACCTTCTGCAATGCGGCGGGAACTGTGAATGTCAAAATCCAGGTGGAAGAAGTTCGTGACAATACATATGCGCCCGGTGCGGTTGTATCCCAGTCTCCCGCGGCGAACAGTGTGGTTACGGCGGATACGCCCGTTACACTGAAAATTGCCGCATCTTCCGATGAGCCTGTTTCCGATAAAGAAACCCAGATGCCCGATCTGTGCGGTGAAAAATACGCTCCCGTATTGTCCGGTTATCCCCTTCTCATCCGTGACAAGGTATACGCAGAGGATGTGCCTGCCGGTACGATTCTCCAGCAATATCCTTCTGCCGGTGAAGAATGGGTGGAAGGCGGCGTTTGCTATGTGGTTGTCAGTGCGGGTACGGAAGTAACGTATGTACCCGACATGATGTACTGCACACTGGAACAGGCAAGAGAAATGCTGTATGCCAAGGGGTTATCCGTCAAGACGGAGTATTCTTATAACTCCAATATCCGTGAAGGGCTTGTGTCTGCCCAGTCCGCTGTCGGCGGTACCGAAGCTGTTTTCGGGGATATTATCACTCTGACGGTCAGCGGTGACGGCAAGGCTCACTCAGGACCTGTTATTGAAAACAATGTGGAAACAGTCACGCTCCGGATCGGGGATACCTGTACGATGGAACTGGATACGGAACATACCGTACATTATTATTCCACCAATCCCGCCGCTGTTACTGTTGACGGTGCAGGTACTGTCACGGCAGTAGGCTCCGGTTCGGCAGTGATCACCGCTTCCATTGACGGAACAACGATTGCCATGGCCATCTCCGTGGAATACCCGGAACAGAAAACGGTTTCCGGCATTGCACAGATTGACAAAGACTTTTCCCTCTCCACACTGGTGGAAGGCGAGGATGAAAACTGGCAGTGGACTGTTCTGCAGGGTGAAGGCACACTTTCCGCAGACGGTGTATTCCGGACCGATGCAGCGGGGAAAGTCATCCTCAGCGGCACAAACGGCGATACCTCCACGCTGGTTCTTCTGACTGTGGAAGATACCGGGCTGCTTTCCGTAGCCAAGGATCTGATCAAAAATGCTGACAGTGCGAAAAAGCTGTTGGAGGATATGGGTCTGACCTGTATTATTGAAGAAGAATACAGCAGTACCAGTCCGGAAGGTACGGTACTGAGAATCCGGTATTCCGGTCACAGCGACGACAAGGAATATCATTTTGCCGCCGGTTCTGCGGTAACGCTGATCGTCAGCCGCGGAGAACTGCGTGTGGCTTCCATTGCCATTTTGGAAAAACCGGCAAAGCTGACTTATGAGACCGGTGAAAAACTGGATACTGCCGGACTTGTGCTTGCAGTTACCTATGAGGACGGTTCGGTACAGAATATCACTTCCGGCTTTGCCACATCCTATGACTTTTCCTCAACCGGAAGAAAGACCGTTGCCGTTTCCTTCGGTGACAGAAAGGCTTCTTTCCATGTTGAAGTCATCGGCAAAGCCCCCGCAACACTGTCGATCAGATCCAAACCCACCAAAACAACCTATTATGTAGGTGAAAGTCTGGATCATACCGGACTGGAGGTACAGATCACCTATGGTGACGGCACTGTAAAAGTGCTGACCGGCGGTTTTCTTACAACTTATAATTTCGGAAAAGCCGGCACAGCGGAAGTTAAGGTCATACTGGATACTCTCTCCACATCCTTTACGGTTACGGTTCTGGAAAAGAAGGTGGAATATCTGGAACTTCTGCGGTATCCGGATAAGCTTTCCTATTATGCAGGAGAGACTTTTGACGCAACCGGTATGCAGCTGCGTGCCTATTATGCCAATGATTCTCTGGATGTCATCACTTCCGGCTGGACTATTGATGTGGATATGGAAAGCATGATGGGCGACTGTCCCGTTACGGTAAACTACGGCGGCAAATCCGTAAGCTTTATGATCACAGTCAGAGGCTTGTTTGTTGAAAATATTGCTGTTCAGAAAGCGCCTGTCAAAACAGAATATCTTCAGGGTGAAGAAATTGATCTTACGGGACTGGTTCTGACGGCGGTTTATGAAAACAACACCACCCAAACGGTTGAATTTCCCGACAGTTCCATTACCTGTACCTATGATTTCTCCACAGCGGGTGAGAAATCGGTAACCGTAAAGTATATGGGCAAAGAATGTACGTTCCGTGTACTCGTCAAGCCGGCAAAGCTGCTGAACCTGATGGTACATACTCTGCCGGATAAGATGGTATATATGTCCGGTGAAAAGCTGGACACAGCCGGTCTTGTTCTGATGGCGGAATATGAAAACGATATCCGTCAGCAGATCACCTCCGGTTATACATACTCTTATGATTTCTCAGCGGCAGGTGACGCGAAGGTACGGATATTCTTTGAGGATCTGGAGACCTCCTTCTATGTCACTGTAATCAAGGATGAACTGTTGTATACCACCCCCGATTCCCTGGATATGCAGGTTGGTGAATCCGAGATGCTCCGGATCTACTCTCAGCTGTCGGATCAGACTGTCCGGTTCTCTGTTTCCGATTCTTCTGTGATTTCCGTCAAGTCCATGGGCAGTACGCTGGTTGTTACCGCTCTTGCCCCCGGTGAAGCAGCCATCCAACTGGAATCCGGTACTTATCGGACCGAATGCAAGGTTCGTGTTTCCGATACCCAGACTGACGAACCCTTTACCGCTGAACTGACCGTAACCGAAAAGGGGGATCAGTACTTTGAGAAAACCCTTGTATTCACGGGAAGCGATACAAAGGATGTGACCGTGGAATTCACCGCCAGAGTATCCTATGATTCCTCAAAGATCGTTATGGCAGATTACGTCACCGCAAACAACGGTGTTACCATGCAGTATGACGGAAGTTCTTCCTTTATATTGTCCGGCAAAATCACCATTCCCAAGGGGGTAACTGTGGCTGCCGCCCATTTCACCTTCCTGGGCACGGACACTTCAGCCTGTGTTCTGAGTATTCAGTAATACACGGATGACTGAAAACAGCAAGTGCTGTACATCGGATCTTTTGGACCTGATGTACAGCACTTTTGGTTATTATCGTTTATCGTTTATCGCAACCCAAGCGAATTTCTTCCACAGTTACGGTACGGTATATTCGTTCAATATCCCCTGCCAACGGGGGATTTGTACCCTCCCGCAGACACGCCGCAGAACCATAGGCAACCGCACGGCGGAGGGATTCTTCGGGTGGGGTATCCATGGCGATGAATCCGGCGATGGCGCTGTCGCCTGCACCGATTGTGGAACGAATCTCCATTTTCGGAACACGTGCGCGAAAGAGTTTTCCCTCTGCGGCAAGAATCGCACCATCGGGACCGAGGGATATCATTACATTGGCGATACCTTCTGCGTGCAGTTCTGCTGCGGTGCGGTAAAGCTGCTGTTCCGTCATTTTTCCGAAATAGGCTTCGCATTCCTCGGCATTGGGTTTGATCAGCCACGGTCTGATGCGCCGGAGCGTGGCAAGACTGATGGATTTGGAGTCAATCACAACTCTGACACCCTTACTGCACAGACGCTTCAGAAAGTTCTCCGCCGCTTCCGGTGTAATGCCGCCGGGCAGACTTCCCGTGAATGTGACGATACCGCCTGTACCAATGAGGGATTCGACGCTTTCCAGTACATCGGGAGAACAGGAGAATCCTTTGAAGGACAGTCTGGTCTCCTCTCCTTCCGCCGGATGGACCGTGATGTTTTCCCGGATTCTGCCTTCGCATTCCAGAATACGGCAGTCCAGTCCCACAGTACGGAGTCCGTTCACAAAATCCGTACCGTTTTCCTTTCCCACAAGCACAACAGGCGTATTGGGAATACCGTTTTCTGTAAGTGCCCGGGAGATATTGATGCCTTTGCCGCCTACATCCCGTGCCGCTGTTTCGGCAAGATTTTCGCGGCCTGTGTGAAATGCCGTTATCCCAACATGTATATCGAATGCGGGGCTGAGTGTCAGTGTTGTGATCATACTGTTATACCTCATGAATCCTCAGGGATAGTGTTTCTCTTTTATATATGGTAGCACAAATATGCCAAATCGTCAACCTTAAGTGAAAAAGTTGACGATTCTTCTTATTGTATTCTGTTTTTCCGCCGGATTCAGATCTCCAGCATTTTTCCGTTAAACCAGCTGACCTTTCCGTTATCGTTCCGGACATATATATCCATCAGACCGTTTCTGCACCGTACCGTCATTCTGTATTCTTCATCCCGTACCTCACAGCTTTCGATTTCCGCATCCGTTCCCAGAATGTCACGGGGTACATTGGTTTTGATCCAGCGTATTGCATTCCGGCGGCACGATTCCTCATCATACGCTCTGCCCTGATACGGTAAATAAATGGAAAACTCCAGCGGATATCCGCGGGCAGCCATAACGAGATACAGATTCCGGCATACGTACACGGAAGTTCTGGCATCATCCGCCATCTTCACTTCCGTCAGGGCACCGAATACCCCCGTGCATTTTTCCGCCCATTCCATCTGTTCACTGCGGATCAGCGGACGGGGATTCCACAGGCTTTCGGTGTGCTCCGCTTCTTCCGGTTCGGGAGGAATATAGGGAATTCTTCCGTCTGTTAAGGTTTCCAGGATACGGGTGAGTTCTTTATCCGGTTCGCCGCCGTTCAGAATGGTTTTACCGTTTTCACGGAGGATCTGCGCGGCTGTCAGTCCATTTTCACCGCACAGTTCCAGATATTCTGCCGCGGAGAGAATATCATGCGCCGCTTCTCCCGCAGAGTGTTTTTCTGCCAGCAATGCCAGACCGTTTTCCGCATGGGATCGGCACAGATCGAAAAACTGCTGTTCTTCTGCAGCACCTGTAAGACGGAGCTGTTTTTCTGTCATGCCGTACATGGCAAAGGATACAATACACAGAAACAAAAGGGAAAAAATACAGTATGCGCTTACATTCGGATGTTTGCTCAGCCATTTTCTCATTGTATACTTTTCGGCAGGGCGGTTCCTTGTTCCGGACAAGGTATTCCCCGCCCGTCTCCTTTCTTTTGTGTTTATTCCATTTTTTACTTTTTGGTCATATATATCCCCATTTCTGTCCGCGAATTCCATTTGACAACTCTATGGGAGATATGCTATAATATATAAGGCGGAATATGGAATCCGCCAGGATTCACGAATTATTTTCTAACCGAGGACGGTGACGTCATGGGCGAAATTTTCCCTGCCCTTGTGGGTAATAAATATATCAAAGAAACACTGGGTACGGATATTCGCAGCGGTCAGGCGTCCCATGCTTACATTTTCAGCGGTCCTGTCGGCAGCGGAAAGCACACTGCCGCGAGACTGTGCTGTGCCGCCTCGGTATGCGAACACCGCACGGAAACCGGTTATACCCTGCCCTGTACGGAATGTGCCTCCTGCCGGAAAATTCTCAGAGATATTTCCGCGGATGTAACCTTTGTAAACAGCGGCAGCCGGGCTACCATCGGCGTGGAACAGATACGTACCATTCGGCAGAATCTGTACATTACGCCAAACGATGGAGAGCGCAAGTTTTACATCATCGAAGAAGCGGAAAAAATGACACCGCAGGCGCAGAATGCACTGCTTCTCTCTCTGGAAGAGCCGCCGCCATTTGTTACTTTCTTCCTGCTGACCACCGATGCAGCCGCACTGCTGGAAACCATCCGCAGCCGTGCGCCGGTACTTTCCATGGAACTTTTCTATCCGGAAAGGGTCATGGAATGGCTGCGTACGCAAAAAGGCGGTACGGATGCTGAGAAACGGGATAGTGAATACTTCCGTTCCGCGGCAGTTCTTTCCGGCGGCGCACTGGGAAGAGCCAAAACGCTTCTGTTTTCCGAATCCGATGCGTCGGAACTCATGCTGCAGCGTACTTTTGCCATGACGGTCTTAAGCGGGATTTTCACAGGAAAAACTTCGGATTTCCTGGTAAAAATTCAGGCAGAACTGCCCAAGTCCCGTGAAACAGCGGCGGCAGCCATGATCCACGTGCAGACTGCTCTGCGGGATCTGATCGTGCGAAAAAAGAACGCCCAGGTTCCCATGCTGTTTTTCACCGGGTCGGAAGATATCCTGCCCCATGCAGGACGGTATGCCCTGAGCCGGCTGACGGCTTTATATCGGTTAACGGAACAAACCTGTGCCAGAATTCAGGCAAACGGTTCTCTGCACGCGTCACTGGCGGAATTTGCCATGGAAGCGCGGCAGATTTGAATATACTCTCTACAGAAAGGGCGATACATTCAGGTATTGCATTGGTATCCAGTACATGGACAATAAAGAAAACATCAAAGATATACCGGTATCCGACTCCCATCCCGAAACCACGGAAATTGTCGGTGTGCGTTTCAAGGAAGCCGGAAAGATCTATTTCTTTGCTCCCGGAAAACTGAAGGTGACCGTTGGGGAAACCGTCATCGTGGAAACAGCACGGGGTATGGAATACGGTTTTGTTTCTGCCGGCAACAAGCACGTTCCCTCTACGGAGATCGTACCTCCTCTTCGTCCCATCGTGCGCAAAGCCACAGCGGATGACACAGAACGGTATGAAACCAATCTGAAGCTGGAAAAAGAAGCTTTTGCCGTTTGTCAGGAAAAGATCCGTGAACATGGCCTGGAAATGAAGCTGATCGACGCGGAATACACTTTCGACAACAGCAAGCTGCTGTTCTACTTCTCTGCCGAAGTCCGCGTGGATTTCAGAGAACTGGTCAAGGATCTGGCTTCCATCTTCCGTACCCGTATTGAACTGCGGCAGATCGGTATCCGTGACGAAGCAAAAATGCTGGGCGGACTTGGCGTATGCGGCAGACCTTTCTGCTGTGCCACCTTCCTGTCGGATTTTCTGCAGGTATCCATCAAAATGGCAAAGGAACAGAATCTTTCTCTGAATTCCTCCAAAATTTCCGGTACCTGCGGCAGACTTATGTGCTGTCTGCGGTATGAGCATGAAACCTACGAGGAAGAGATCCGCCGTACGCCCCCTGTGGATTCTACGGTAAAGACGCCTGAAGGAATCGGAACCGTCTGTGAAACCAGTCCTCTGACCGGTTACATCAAGGTTCGTTTCGGGGACAAGCAGAGCGATTCAATCAAAGTATTCCACCGTGATCAGGTGACTATCCAGAAAAAATCATAAAAATCGCAAATATTTTAAAAAAGTTTTCGCAAACCTATTTCTTTTTTCGCTGTTTTGTGATAGAATGAAGTATCTTAATTAATGGAGGTGTAACACAATGGCATATAAGATTACTGATGATTGCATCGCTTGTGGTGCATGTGCATCCGAATGTCCTGTTGAGGCTATCTCTGAAAAGGACGGCAAGTACGTTATCGACGCTGATACCTGTCTGGATTGCGGCGCTTGCGCAGGCGTATGTCCTGTTGATGCTCCCGTTGCTGAATAATTCCGATTATTCCGGAGCATACTGATTTGTACGGGAAAAATGGGGGGAGGTTTTTACATATGCCTCTCCCCTTTCCTGTATTCTGAAATGACCAATACTTTCTGATGGAATTGATTGATAGATTTTATGTGTACATTACAACCGAATGAACGACTGGATTATGTCAATGAAAACCTCCGCCTGATCCAGAAAACCGACGGACTTACCTTCGGGACCGATGCCTATCTTCTATCCGCTATGCTCCGTGCCAATCCCAACCAGACGGCGGCGGAACTGGGCGGCGGTACGGGGATCATTTCCCTGCTGTGTCTGACGAAGAACAAGGCACGTTCTGTAACGATCTGGGAAATCCAGGATGCCTATGCAGAGCTCTGCCGCAGGAACGGAGAGCTGAACGGATTATCGGACCGTCTGAACGTAGTCTGCGGGGATGTACGGGATGCAGGTGCGGAAATATGCGGCGGCGAGGTGGATATGGTATTCTCCAATCCTCCGTACATGAAAGCCGCTTCCGGTAAGGACAATGCAGGAAATGCCATGAATATTGCCCGACGGGAGCAGTGCGGCACCATTTGGGACTTCTGTCAGGCGGCTTCCCGTCTTCTGAAATACGGGGGCAGGTTTTATACGGTGTACCGTCCGGAACGGTTTGCGGATCTGGTATGTGCCATGCGGGATGCGAAGCTGGAACCCAAGCGCGTGCTGTTCGTATACCCTTCCCTCAGCGCACCGCCCTGTCTAGTGCTGACAGAAGCCAAAAAAGGCGCATCGTCCGGTCTGGAAATTGCGCCGCCGCTGATTATTTATGCCGATGATGCCAAGCGCGTCTATACCCCGGCAATGGAGCAGATCTACGATACCTGTTCCATGGCGCATCTGTTCAGAGACAAATGATTATTACTTTAAAATGAGGAAAACATGAGTTATCCGAAGAAAAATATGTATACAACCGGTGAAAAAAACGCCATTGTCGGCGGAACCCTGTATCTGGTAGCCACGCCTATCGGAAACCTGGCAGATCTCTCGGAACGTGCCCTGAAAGTGCTTTCCGAAGTGGATTTTGTTGCCGCCGAGGATACGCGGAATTCCGGACTTTTATTGTCACGGTTCGGAATTTCCAAGCCTTTGATCAGTTATTTCGAACACAACAAGCGGGAAAGAGGCGGGATCATTGCAGATCGGCTGGAAAAGGGCGAATCCTGTGCCCTGATCACAGACGCCGGTACCCCTGCCATCAGTGACCCCGGCGAGGATATTGTCCGCTTATGTGCAGAACGGGGGATTCCCGTAACATCCATTCCAGGTGCCTGTGCCGCCATCACCGCCCTTACCCTGTCAGGTCTTGCCACAGGGCGGTTTACATTCGAAGGTTTTCTCAGCGGAAACAAAACGGACCGCAGAGAACGGTTTGCCGAACTGGCAGAAGAACGCCGGACCATGATCTTCTATGAAGCCCCACACCATCTCAGACAGACTCTGGCAGATTTTCTCACCCATTTCGGTGACCGGAAAATCACCTTGTGCAGAGAGCTGACCAAGCTGAACGAAGAAGTGTTCCGCACCACTGTTTCCCAGGCGATTGAAGAATACAAAACCAGGGATCCCAGGGGCGAATATGTTCTTGTGGTGGAAGGCTTTACCGCACTTTCCGGTGTACAGGATTACCCGGAGGATATTGCAGAACACGTAGCGGCTTTTGAAGCGGAAGGAATGTCCCGGATGGAAGCCATCAAAGCCTGCGCAAAAAAACGCGGTGTTCCCAAAAGCGTTGTATATGATGCGGTAAACAAGTAAATCCATCTTTTTCCGGGGAAACAGGAAGGACTGAACAAACGTTTTGTCCTCTTTTTGAACAGAAAAACGATGATTTCATCTACTTTATGTAAAAAACAGTATTTTAGGCAAATGTATCCTGTTGAATTCGCACATAAAAAACGCCTTGTAAAACAGGCGTTTTTCTGTTATAATTTGATATATAGCATTTTTGCGTCCATTTTCCGGTTTTACTGTATGTATATTCTGTCTCTGGATGCTTATTTTATTATTTATAAACAAATCGAATACATTTATTTCACACGGAGGTTTTTATGGAAATCCTGTTTCAAAATGCCAATATATACTCCTCTGCCGACAAAAAATTTTATGCGGCTGATCTTCTGGTTCGCGACGGTATGATCGCTGCTATCGGTGTTGGTCTGACTGCTGCCTGCGCGGATGCCCAGATCATTGACTGCGGCGGAAAGTATCTGCTGCCCGGTCTGGTTGACGCCCACACCCACGGCAGAAACTGCCACGATTTCGACCATACCGATGAAGCCGGCATCAACCATATGCGTGAAGAATACGCCAAGGTAGGTACTACCACGATCATGGCGACCCTTGCTTCCCGTCCGATGGATGCCCTGTACACTGCCGCGGATATGATCAACAACAACCGTGAAGTAACCCCCGGTAAGGCCACCATCGCCGGTATCCACATGGAAGGTCGTTATCTGGATATGGCAAAACGCGGTGCTCATGCAGAAGAGCTGCTTGCGCCTCTGGATCCCAAAGAACTGACCGGTCTGCTGAACAAGCTGCTCCCCTTGCCGATTCACCTGTCCGCAGCGTTTGAACTGGATGAAAATAAATCCTTCCTCAAGACTGCGCTGAGCATGGGTGCTACCTGCTCCATGGCACATACAAACTCCACTTTTGAACAGGCTTCCGAAGCAGTTGCCGGTGGGGTTAAGTCCTTCACCCATACCTTCAATGCCATGCGCGCCATCCACCACAGAGAACCCGGCACTACTTCCGCTGCTCTCCTGCTGGATGAAGCTTATGCGGAATTCATCTGTGACGGTGAACACCTGCATCCTGCCATCGTAAAAATGGCAAGCCGTCTGAAACCAGCGGACAAGATGCTTCTGATCACCGACTCCATGGAAGCTGCCGGTGCCGGTGACGGTAAGTACAGCATTGCCGGTCTGGATGTATTTGTAAAGAACGGACGTGCGGTAAACGAAGAAGGCGCTCTGGCAGGCAGTACGCTGAATCTGTTTGACGGTGTACGCAACTGTATGCGCTTTACCGGTAAGACACTGGAAGAAGTTCTTCCCTACGCATCCGCCAACCCTGCTGCCATGCTGGGCATTACCCATCAGTGCGGTGCTCTGGAAGTCGGTCTGCGTGCGGACATTCTGCTGGTAAGCAATAAGGAAGATCCCGTACTGGAAGGCGTTTGGGCTGCCGGCGGTCGCTGCAGATAATTTTATTGAATGTTTTGATGGAGATAGATTATGTGTGACAAATGCAATAATGAAAAGTATTATATAACTACTGCGATTGCGTATGCTTCCTCCAAGCCTCATTTTGGAAATGTATACGAAATCATTATGACGGACGCTGTGGCAAGATACAAGAGACAGCGCGGCTATGATGTATATTTCTGTACCGGTACCGATGAACACGGTCAGAAGATCGAAGCCAAGGCTGCCGATGCCGGTATTACCCCCAAGCAGTTTGTAGACGGTGTGGCAGGTACCATCAAGGAAGTCTGGGCATGCATGAACTCCAGCCACGATAAGTTCATCCGTACCACCGACAATTACCACGAAACCGCCATCCAGCACATTTTCCAGAAGCTGTACGATCAGGGAGATATCTACAAGGACGAATACGAAGGCTGGTACTGCACTCCCTGTGAATCCTTCTTCACCGATACACAGCTGGCTGACGGCAAGTGCCCCGACTGCGGACGTGAAGTACAGAAGGCCAAGGAAGAAGCATACTTCTTCAAGATGTCCAAGTATGCGGACTGGCTGCTGGAATATATGGAATCCCATCCCGGTTTCATTGAGCCGGAAGCTCGTCAGAAGGAAATGATCAACAACTTCCTGAAGCCTGGTCTGCAGGATCTGTGTGTTTCCCGCTCCAACTTCAAGTGGGGTATTCCTGTTCCCTTTGATCCCAAGCACATCACCTATGTATGGCTGGATGCACTGTGCAACTACATCACCGCACTTGGCTACGATCCCGCCAACGAAGTACAGCCGGAATCCTTCCGCAAGTACTGGCCCTGTGATGTACACGTAATCGGCAAAGACATCATGCGTTTCCACTCCATTTACTGGATCATCTTCCTCCATGCACTGGATCTGCCCCTGTCGAAGAAGATTTTCGGTCATCCCTGGTTCAACTTCGGTATGGACAAGATGTCCAAGTCCAGAGGCAACGTGATCTATGCGGACGAACTGGCAAAACGTTTCTCCGTAGACGGCGTGCGTTACTATGCTCTGTCTGAAATGCCTTATCTGAACGACGGTTCCATCACTTACGAAAGCATTATCAGCCGTTACAATACCGACCTTGCCAATAACCTCGGCAACCTGGTAAACCGTACCGTTGCCATGACCAAGAAGTATTTTGACGGTGTAATTCCCGTACCCGGTGCAGAAGAAGGAACCGATGCGGAACTGAAGGAAGCCTGCCGCAGTGCTGTGGGATCCTTCTGCAAGAATATGGACACCTTCCATATTGCGGATGCCTGCGCGGATGTATTCACCATGCTGCGCCGTGCCAATAAATATATTGACGAAACCACTCCCTGGACTCTGGCGAAGTCCGAAGAAACCATGCCGAGACTCCGGACCGTTATGTATAACCTACTGGAAACCATTCGTATCGGCGGTGTTCTGCTGACTTCTCTGATTCCCCAGACAGCCGACTCCGTTTTCGCTCAGATCGGTACCGATATCAGAGATTTTGATACTGCTCTGACCTTCGGCGCTCTGGAAAGCGGCAAGTCCGTCGGTGAACCCACACCTCTCTTTGCACGTATTGACGAAGAAAAGCTCCTTGCTGAAATCCAGGCTGAACGTGAAGCGGCTGAAAAGGCTGCCAAAGAAGCGGAAAAGGCTATGGAAAAGCCCGAAGGATGCGCCCTTATCGGCATCGAAGATTTCATGAATGTAGAACTGCGTACTGCTCAGATTATTGCCTGCGAAAAGGTACCGAAGGCGAAGAAGCTGCTGAAACTCCAGATTGATCTGGGTTATGAAAAGCGTCAGGTAGTTTCCGGTATCGCCAAGTTCTACCAGCCGGAAGATCTGATCGGCAAGAAGATCATTGTGGTTGCCAACCTGAAGCCTGCCGTACTGTGCGGTATCGAATCCAACGGTATGATCCTGGCTTCCGGCGAAGAAACCATCCGGGTAGTATTCCTGTCCGAAGATACGCCTCTCGGTGAAAGAGTACGGTAAAATGTCGGAAAACCTTGTTCTGTTTGACGCCCACGCCCATTATGACGATGAACGGTTCGCGGAAGAATTTCCCGGCGGCACGGATGGGGTAATCGCCCATGTACACGAAAACGGTGTATGCGGCATCATCAACATCGGCGCCAGTGTCCGTTCTTCCCGCACTTCCCTGGCGCTGGCGGAGCGTTACGATTTTATTTACGCAGCAGTAGGCATCCATCCCGGCGATGCACAGAGAATTCCTTTGGGAAACGATGAAGGTGCGATTGCCGAGATCGAAGCTATGGCTGCGCATCCCAAAGCAGTGGCTATCGGAGAAATCGGGCTGGACTACCATTACGACGGTACGGACCGTGAAAGACAGGCCTGGTTCTTTGAGCGTCAGCTTTGTCTGTCGGAAAAACTGGATATGCCTGTAATCATCCATGACAGAGATGCCCACGGGGACTGTTTTGATATGCTCAAACGGCATCCGGATGCTTACGGGGTCTTCCACAGTTTCAGCGGCAGTGCAGAGATGGCACGTCAGCTTGTGGATATGGGATGGTATATCTCCTTCTCCGGCCCGGTAACATACAAGAATGCCGCCAAGGTCAAGGAAGCCTGCGCGATCGTACCAGAAGACAGAATTCTGGTGGAAACGGATGCGCCTTATCTTCCTCCCGTCCCCCATCGCGGCAAGCTGAATCATTCCGGTTATCTCCACTACACAGCTGAGGTTGTGGCGGAACTGCGGAATGTAACTCCGGAAGAAATCGCTGCTGTCACCATTGCAAATACCCGTCGGTTATTCCGGATCACCGAATAATCCAATCCGGTTATTCTATTCATTTTCATCAATCACTCACGAGGCTCACCATGGTATTAACTTACGTTATCAAAAACAGTTTGTATATCAATCTTACAAACCACTGTACAAACCGCTGCAATTTCTGTATCCGGGATCACGGTACGGGGATTTTTGCCCAGCTTAAACTGGAAAAAGAACCGACAATGGATGATGTCCTTGCCGAACTCCGTTCCCAGAATCTGTACAAATACAATGAGATCGTATTCTGCGGATATGGCGAGCCCACCTGTCGTCTGTACGATGTTCTTACTCTGTGCCGGTACATCCGTGAACTTACCGACACGCCCATCCGTATCAACACAAACGGACACGCTTCCCTGATTCTCGGTGAAGACACCGCGCCCATGTTCAAGGGACTGGTGGATACCGTTTCCATCAGCATGAATGCGGCGGATGCAGATACCTATTACAAACTCTGTCATCCGAAATTCGGTGAGGATACCTATGTGGGTGTTCTGAAGTTTGCCCGCGATGTCAGCAGATATGTGCCCTCGGTGGTTCTCACTGTGGTGGAAGGCACCATTCCGCCGGAGGATATTGAGCGATGCAGAAGCATTGCGGAAGAACTGGGTGCCGGTTTCCGGGTACGTGAGTACGAATAATTTCTGGTTTTCACTGTAAAGTATAGAGAAACGCATGATTTTTTGTTTCTCTATACTTTTTATCTGTTTGGTTGCATCGAAAACTATTTTGTGTTATAATATTCCATGTAAGATCACTGCATTTTGAAAGGAATTTCCACGCTTTGGAAAGTACAGGTGAACAATATGCTTTTGTCCACATCCATGAACTGGTTTGCTAAAGTTTACGGAGATTGCGGTGCCATCAGAATGTTTGCCGCAAGCGGTTTTGATGCAGTGGACTATACAATGGGCTATATGACGGATCCGGAGCACCCTATAAACGGTGACAACTGGTATGCACTTGCCAGAGAGATCAGACAGACCGCAGATGAATGCGGTATCAAGATCAATCAGGCACATGCACCCTATCCCGTTATGGATCCTGATGATCCTGTATACACAGAACGTATGATCCCTATAATAAGGCGCTGCTTTGAAGTTGCAGAGGTACTGGGTATTGAAACAATGATCATTCACCCCATCAACTGGTATTTTGAGGATGATATACGAATACGGGTCAACACTGAGTACTTCCGTTCCATCGAATATTTGTGCGAAAAACATGGGGTGAAAGCTGCACTGGAAAATATTTTCAGGCGCAAGGACGGCAAATTTGTTGTAGGTACCTGCGGAAATCCGGACCTGTTTATGCACCTTCTGGACACACTGGGCGACAGGCATTTTACCGGATGTCTGGACACCGGGCATTGTAAATTGATGGGGTATTCTGCCGCCGATGTTCTTCGCAAAATGGGCGGGAAACGCATTACGGCACTTCATGTACATGACAACGATGGTTTGGAAGATCTGCATTCACTGCCCTTCCTTTTTGATACTGACTGGACGGAAATATGCAATGCTTTACGGGACATCAACTACAGCGGTCATCTGACCTTTGAAGCGGACAGATGCTTCAAACAGATGCCAAGTTCCCTTCACGCCCAAGCCTGTCGATATATGTGTGAAACGGGAAGAACTTTGATAAAAATGATCGAAGGGTGATATTTCTGCCATCTCCCTTGACATTTTTTACCGTCTGTTATACAATATATTTTATATACTGCATTATATTGGAGAAGATTATGATCAAACTGGAACGCACAAGCGT
>JAFUKI010000106.1 GCA_017467815.1 Clostridia bacterium | reverse complement strand
CTGTTGCAAATATAATTTTTTGGGGGAAGGAAAACTTTTTGAAAAAAGTTTTCCTTCCCCCAAACCCCTAACTTTTCAAAAACTATGAAATAAGGGCACAAAACTGTTATCTGTAAACCTGCATCCCTTAAAGCAATCTAATATTTCTGTTGCAAATCCTTTTTTTGAAGTTTTTTGAAAAGAGGGAGGGTGGGCAGTTGAGAATTGCTTCGCAAATCTCATGAGGGAGAAATACTTTTTATCGAAAAGTTTTTCTCCCTCCCCCTGCTTTTTTATTCATCAGACATCATCTTTTTTCGCAGTACTGATGTTCAACCGTAAATTCTCTTCCGTTCAGGCGGATCAGTGTGCCGCCGAGGGCATCCTTGTCATGATAGTCGTAGGTACCGGTCTTGAGACCCAGGGTGAAGCGGATACCCTGCCAGAGGATACTGGTATTCAGTATGTGGCTGTGAGCTGCAAAGACTCCGTCCACGTGGCAGGCTTTCATTTGCGGCAGAAGACAAACGTCCCTGCCGTCGTAACCTTCTTTTTTCCTGCCAAAGTCTCCGTTTTTCGCCGGGACGGTCACGCCGATCTCAAAATGCGGATTTTCTTCTGTCATGTATCCGGCTTCGATGGCGGCTTGTTCAAAATCCTTTGTGGGGATGTGGTAGAACAAGAAGGTGGGCAGACCGGCTTCCCCCGCATTGCGCAGGATCCAATCCTTGGTTTCCTCCTGCAGCTCCAGCTTCAGTCTTGTCCATGCGCCGGAGTCAATGATGCACAGCTCTCTGATGTATGCCCCGTTCTGCCGGATGCCGATGGTGTAGTTGCTGTCCCCCAGTACATCCCCCTTGGTGTACAGGGCATACTTCGCCTGACGGTACTGCTCGTTCAGCCATTCCTGACCCATGTCGCTTTCGTAATCGTGATTCCCGTATACGGGAGCCCACGGAATGCCGAAAGAGTCCATCAAAGCATTGATCTCTTTTTGGGCTGCGCCGCCTTTGTCAAACATACCGTATACAATATCCCCAGCCAATACGATCAGATCGGGATCTGTCTTTGCCACCAATTCCCGGATATACCGGTATGCATTCTTCTCACGGTCCGTTTCCTTGTCGTTGACATAATACATGATCTGCGGATCGCTCAGCTGCAGAATGCGGATCTCTCCGTCACGGTTGATGTCCAATGTAAAATCCATAACTGCTTCTCCTTTTTATGTGAAGTTCATTTATTCGGGATCATATCCCGGTACATGGGGCATATTCCAGCGGTATTTTGCCGCCAGCAGACGCAGAATTACGACCACCCCCGCACCTGTCAGCATGGCAATGATACGTCCGGATATCTGCCACAGCAGAATACACACAATGGCGCCGATAATACTGGCACAGGCGTAGAAATGCTTTACGAAAATGTAGGGACGGTTTCCCACCAGAATATCCCGCATGATACCGCCGCCCACACCGGTGATAACCCCTACAAAGCATAACAGAAAACCGTTCCACGCATCGGAGATCTCGTACGCAGTCGCGATCCCGACCATGGTAAAAATCCCGACGCCGATCGTATCCAGCCAGAACAGAATCCCATCCATGACACGGTTCATATGAAATTCTTCCGAATTCTTCCTGGCATATCTGTAAATGACAAGGAATGTGGCTAAGGAGATCACAGCGGCAACGATGGCGTATACGGGATTGAAAAAAATTTTCGGCGGTGTTATACCCAATATTATATCCCGGATCATACCGCCGCCTACGGATGTGGTCACGCCGATCATGACTACCCCGAAGGTATCCATTCCCTTTTTGATAGCTGCCATGGAACCGGATATGGCGTAGGATGTAATGCTGATCAACTCTATGATCAATACAAAAAGATCAAAGCGATCCAAGTATGTATTCCTCCCGGATGTTTATTCTGCGTCTATTGTATCATCATTGCACCCAAATGTCAATTTCTCCCACAAAAAAGAACCGCCGTATCCCGGAAAAATTTCCGAAATACAGCGGCTCTCCCAAAAGTCACTGTACAGATTTACAGCATCAGTCCGCTTCACTGACTGTCTTCCAGTCGATGCCGTAATCGTTGCGGATGATTGTGTCGTCCAGTACGAAGAATGCGTCCTCCGCATCTACATCACCGGAACCGTATTTCATATTGTCTGCATCATATCTGCCGCGGTATACCGCTACATGAATGTGCGCACCGGAGGATATGCCTGCTGTACCGTTCTGGTAGAAATATTCTCCCTGGGTCAGCACCCGTCCCACCGTCAGATCGGATATATCGTTGTCATGCATAAACAATATCGTCATGTAATCATAACTGCCGTCCGCATAACGCACCTTGTCAATACTTTCGATCCATACCCCGTTGCAGGTTACAGAACCCGGATTCACCGCCACTACCTTCGCATTGAAGGGCGCAAATGCCATACTGTTGGTCGGCTGCATATCCAAAGCGTTCTGGTTCATATGGGAATAGGTATCGTAGGCGCCCTGGGTGATCTGCATCGTCTGTGCCGGGAACAGCGCCAGATCCTGTCCGGCGGAATTTATGATGCCCTGTTTTTCAATAACCCAGGTATTTGCCGCTGTTTTTTCCTCCGACAGCTGAATGCCCGCACCTCTGCTCAGCGCCGCTGTGGAAAGATATTTGTCTCCGTTCTTCGTCAGTGCCTGAATCGTCCATGTGCCGTCCACAGACCCCTGGATGGAAAATTCCAGTGCATTTGATGACACCGCACGGTACAGTCCCACGTTCTTTCCATCCCTGCCCGTACCCAGCACACGGTTGAATCCGCCTTTACTGCAGGCAGCGTATATCAGATATGTACCTCTTTCCGTGCGCTCCAGACGGAAGGACTGGGTTATATCCCCCGTTCCGTGCCACAGCGTCACGCCGATGCCTTCATAATCCTTGTTCGGTCCGTCGGACAATACGTTCAGCACATTGTCCGCACTTTCCGCCGAGCGAATGGTGTAGTACCCGTCGGGAATGATCCATTCCGCCGTGTAGCCCACCGCTTCCATATACGCCTGTGTTTCCGCCGCATCCATACTCCACAGCAGGAACACCGCGTCGGAATGGGACATCACGCCCTTTTCCGCCAGTTTCTCCGACAGCATATGGGCAGAATCTTTCATGGTTGTACGCAGTGTGTTGTACATCGCCATAACCGCATCTCCGCGGGTCAAGGGTTCGTCCTCACTCTTTACCGCAATACCTGCATATTCCCCAAGGGCGGATGCATTGAGAATGGAATAATCCCCCTCGGCGATCCGGTATCCCAGCGCATAGAGCATATAGCTCATGAATACCTCCTGGGACATGGGTGCATCCGGGTAAAACAGCAGTTCCGGGTTGATCTCCGTCAGTCCGCAGCTGTGGAGATACCCCACATACGCCCCTGCCCATTCGGGAACATCGTTATACGGATGGGTATAGCTGCCGGAAGCAACATCCTGTTCCATACCCATCAGCCGTACCGCCATTACCGCACCTTCCAGCCGGGTCAGGTCGCGGTCCAGGTCAAAGGAAATACAGCCGTTCACAGCTGTACCGGTACCGGTGATCAGGTGGAGATAGTACAGCCGCATGGCAGCTTCTTCCGCCGTCAGGGTCAGACCGGTCTGGACATGGGAAGAAATGGTGGATTTTGCAAGAGTATTTCGCAGTGCGGATGCGGAAACCACACGGGTCGGCACAACCGCCTGGGCAGGCTGAACCAGCATCAGGCATGCCAGTACAGCAGAGAGAAGCATAGCGCTTCGTTTCATATTAAACTCCATCTGTCGCATTCATGCGACGAAACAAATAGAAATAAAAATTTCGGTTGCCGTCAGGCAATTCCAAATGGAGGGTTCCATTTGGAAAGAAATTTTTGCGTGGGAAACAGCTGATCTCTATCATCAGAAATCTGTATTTTCCCACAATCATCCTTTATCATTTTATGATCTGCGGAAAAAGCACGCAGATACGGCACACACCGGGGTAATTTTCATCCGTTTTCACAAATCCCCTGTGTACCCAAGTTATATTATACCTGATTATGCAGGATTCGTCAAGTAAGAAAAATCCAAAAAAGCCTGTGAATATGCAGTAATTATATGCATTTCAACAAAAATATGGCAATTTTCCGGTTTTTCGTTGGATCATTTTCTATTTTTGGGAAATCTTTTCACGCCGCCGGGTGTACACCGGAAGGGTTTTCGGAGCCGTTTTTCCGTTCATCCGTATAAATTGCCGAGATTCCCATGGCAAAATATTTTTCCTGTTCGGCTTCTCCGTTCACCGTATGCACATACAGGGGTACACCGCAGGTAAGCATATCTTCCGTATATCCGTCCAGGTCGCACAGCTGGGATGCGAAGGTATAGGCAAACAACAGATGTTCTTCTGCGAATTTCCGGAGGTTTTCCACATCGGTTTTCGCCGTCCAGTCCAGCCGGTACAGGGTAAAAATGATATTCTCAAACCCCAGATCCCATACCACACTGTATTCATCTTCACTGTAGATCTGGGCAATAAACCGGTCCCGCAGATGGGGATACTTCGCCGCAATATACGTGAGTCCGGCGATATTGTCGTCCTTGATGTCGGTTACGATATACAAATCGTCATACCGTTCCAGATATGCCGCTGCATCGTCGAGGAGCATGGGGGTATAGGCATCATAGATCCTGCAGTCCCGGAATGCCGCCGCGGTCAGGGGAACATTATCCGTTATGGCGGAGGAATACTGTGTATACCAGTCATGAATACAGGCAAGCTCGCCGTCAGCCGTGAAGTTGAAATCCAGCTCAATAAACCGGCATCCTTCCTCATACGCCCCTTCCAGCGCTTCCCTGCTGTTGGATCCGGCAAACCCGTCGATCTCCCCGGCGCCGTGGGTAATAAACCGCACCTGCCGGTTCAGTTCCACGATAGGCTCAATGGGATCCATCCCGTCTGACCCATACACGGGCACGGATCGCGGCAGACCGGCATAATCCTGGAAATTCCCGGAGAAGCATCCGCAGCCTGTCAGGAAAAACAGGGACAGGAAACATAGGATCAGCAATTTTTTCATATATACCTCATTATGTACTCTCACATACCGTTTTCTCGGAAATATATGGAATCCCGTCATAGAAAAAATCAGGGAACAGAAGCATCAACCTCTGTTCCCCAATCTTCTAATACAAATTATTCTTCGTCGGAAGCAGCTTCGTCAGCGTAGCTGTCGTCAACTTCTTCTTCAGCAGCTTCTTCCAGCAGAGCGCGGATGGAGAGGCTGATCTTGCGGTTTTCCATGTCGATTGCAGTGATCTTCGCGGTTACAACCTGACCGATTTCCAGGCATTCTTCAGGCTTTGCGATCTTGTGGTCAGCGATCTGGCTGATGTGGATCAGACCGTCGCAGCCGGGAACGATTTCTGCGAATGCGCCGAAGGGCATCAGGCTTACGATGCGTACATCTGCAACGTCACCTTCCTGATACTGGGAGGTGAAGATTGTCCAGGGATGCATTTCTTCGCTCTTGTAGCCCAGAGAAATTCTTCCCTTTTCACGGTCGAAGCCCTTAACGTATACGTGAATCTTGTCACCTACGCTTACAACTTCGGAAGGATGCTTGATACGTCTCCAGGACAGTTCGGAGGTATGTACCATACCGTCAACGCCGCCCAGGTCTACGAATGCACCGAAGGTTGTCAGGCTCTTAACTTCACCGTCAAATTCCTGACCTTCTTCGATTGCTGCCCAGAATGCTTCTTCCTTAGCCTTTCTTTCTTCACGGAGTACGGCACGGATGGAAGCGTATGCTCTCTTGCGGTCAGCCTTGATTTCGATGATCTTTACCTTCTGTACGGTACCGATCAGGGTGGTCAGATCGCCGTCCTTCGGAACACCGGTCTGGGATGCGGGGATGAATACTCTTACAGAGTTCAGGGAGATGATTACACCGCCCTTAACCGCTTCAACGATCTTGCCTTCCAGGATTTCGCCCTTTTCGCTTGCTTCAACGATGGAAATCCAGTTTGCTTCAGCGTCAACGCGGGTCTTGTCCAGGGTTGCCAGACCGTCAATGTCGCTTACCTTAACAACCTTAGCCTTAACGATGTCGCCGACCTTGTAAAGCTGATCAAGCTTTGCAGAAGGATCGTCGGTTGCTTTGTCGTGTGTCAGCACGCCGGTGGTCTTTGCGCCCAGATCCAGATGGATCTCATTCTGAGATATGGATGTAACCACACCTTCGACGATGTCTCCTGTATTTAAAGTTTTCATTGATGCTTCGAGCAGTTCGGCAAAGTTTTCTACTTGCTCATTCATGGTTTTATATACCTCCTGTATTATACTATCCGGAGTCGATGCTCCGGCAGTTATTGAAACTTGATGCAGGTCAGAGGGAATTTCCATTCCGCTCAGATGTGCCGCATTGCTTACGAAAAGCACATGGGGACAGCCCTCTCTGCAAACCTCGTACAGCTTCCGTGAGTTAGAGCTGTCCGGGGAGCCGATAACGACCATCAGATCCGATTGCATTGAAAGTCGGGCGGCTTCTGTCTGCCTGTTTTCAGTCACATTACATATTGTATCAAAAATTTCGGCATTTGTATATACCTTTTTGAGAATTTCTATAGATTTTTTCCATTCTGATAATTTCTGTGTGGTTTGCGCGGCCATTGCTATGGATTTTTCACCAAAATTACCATGCTCATTGGTCGAAATCCACAATCTCAGGGTATCCGCATCCGGGAAAACATACCCTTCCCCCCGCACACAGCTCATAATTCCTTCCACTTCCGGGTGGTTCTCACTTCCCAGAAGCAGGAACACCCGTTCGTCTCCGGAATTGTCCTCTGCGATCCGGCGCACTCTGTTCACATAGGGGCAGGTACAGTCAAGCACCGTCAGCGTTTCCGTTTTTTCCGCGCAGGCATACAGCTTATCCAGAACCTGACAGATCTCCCCATGAGCTCTGATCACGACAACGATCTTCTCCCCCTCCGCTGCCCGGCGGATGAGGCTGTCCACATCATCCCTGGTGATCTCTCCGCAGCCAAGGGAATGGATATACCGTATGTATTCGTCATTGTGGATGATTCTGCCCAAGGTATATACCTTTGTATCCGTGCCCTGTGCTTCGGCAAGTGCTTTTTCCAGTGTATCGGCTGCACGGCGTACGCCGGGACAGAAACCGGCATTTCCGGCAAGGACAATATTCATTCCGCTTTTTCCTTCCCGCGTTTTCCGGCTCGTTCCTGTTCAGGGGGTGTCAGCACGGTATCCTCGCCGTATTTGATGGCGCATACCCGTCTGAAGATCTCCTCGGACACAGCCATATATTCCTTTGCCCCACCGTCTGTGAAACCAAGCTCCTCATAAGGGATCAGGTTCCCGAAAATGACGGCATTGCGGCGGAATATACCGGTTTTTCCTCTTTTATTATCAATAAAGGCAGGCAGAACCGCAGATCTGGTATGATAGGCGATCATGCCGATGCCGCCTTTGACTTCCGTTTTGCGGGGGTCTTCGTAGCCGTGACGGGTTCCCTGGGGAAAGATCCCGATCAGCTCACCCTCTTCCAGCAGTCCGATGGTACGCTTGATACTGCCCACATCCGCACCGCCCCGGTTTACGGGATAGGCACCCAGCGCTGCAATCAGCCGTCCCAGCAGGGGGATTTTGAACAGTTCCTTTTTCGCCATATACCGCACCTGCCGTTTTGCCGCCGCGGACAGCACCAGCACATCGGAAAATGCCGTATGATTGCAGGCGAGAATACATCCTTCGGCAGGCACATTCTCCAGCCCTTCCACCTTTACCCGGTACAGCCGGAGTATCGGTTTTGCAAATATTGCATACATGGTTCGATAAAAACCCATGTTATTCCTCCATATGTTCAGATCTGTTCAGATCGCTGTATTTTTACACCGTTTTTCTGCCAAATCTATGATATAATCCGCGGATGTTTCCACAGTATATCCGTCGTTGACAAACTGCACCGCATCTTCCGCAGGTACACAGGGAGCACTTTCTCTCTCTCTGTCATTTTTGTCCCTGGCTTCCATATCGGCAAGTACTTCCTCATAGGTGGTTTCCATGCCCTTTTCGCACAGTTCCTTATACCGCCGTTTCGCTCTTTCTTCCAGAGTGGCGGTCATAAATACCTTCAGCTCCGCATCCGGCATGATCACCGTTCCGATGTCTCTGCCGTCCATGATCACGCCACCCTTTGCCGCCAGATCCTTCTGCAGTCCCAGCAGCTTTTCTCTGACTGCCGGAATCTTGGAGACGGCGGAAGCATACATGGATGCCTCAGGGGTACGGATCCTGTTGCCCACCGGTTCTCCGTGAAGCAGAACGACCTGTTCACCGTCCCGGTACAAAAGTTCGATCTCCACCGACGGAAGCAGGGCAATAATGCCTTCCGTATCGTCGTGGGCAACACCGTTCTGCATGACCCACAGTCCTACAGTCCGGTACAGCGCCCCGGTATCCACATATACGATGCCCAGTCTGGCGGCGATCTCTTTGGCGATGGTGCTTTTTCCGGCACCGCTGGGACCGTCCAGTGCTATGCGAATTTTCTTTATATCCATTTTGTACTCCTTATTTTCAGAATCAGCCTGCTATATGATGTACCATATTCCGGTAAATTTATACATCCGTTTTTGCAAAAACATAGGCAGATGCGCCCTGACCCGCCAGATATCCGGTGGAAAAGGCGATCTGCAGGTTATATCCTCCCGTATAGGCATCCAGATCCAAAAGTTCACCCGCCGCAAAAACGCCGGGCAGATTTTTGATCATCATGGTTTTCGGATGCACCGCTTTGGTTTCCACGCCGCCGCAGGTGACGATCGCTTCGGCAATGGGGCGGAAGGATGTGGGGGTGAAGGGCAGTTCCTTCAGCAGTCCGGCAAACTTCTGCCGCATAACCTTATTGATGGCTGCGGTTTTCGTGTGGGGCGGAATGCCGCTTTGGGCAATGCAGTAGGGGATGAGTTTTTTCGGCAGCAGGTCATCCAGCGCGTTGCAGAAATCCCGCTGGCTGTATTTGGTAAAATCCCCGATCAGCCGGTGATCCAGTTCCGCGAAGGACAGCGCCGGTTTCAGATCCACAAACAGCCGGTACTCCGTAATATCCCCCTCCTGCATATTGGCGGAAGCGGACAGAACCAGAGGACCCGTCAATCCGAAATGGGCAAACAGCATTTCTCCCAGTTCCGTATACACAGTTTTCTCCCCCCGTTTTGCGGTCAGGGTGACGTTTTTCAGCGTCAGACCCATGAGATCCCCCGTTTTCTCGGCGGTTTCGATGGGTACAAGGGAGGGTTTGAGAGCGGTAACGGGAACGCCGTGGGCGCGCAGAATACGATGTCCGTCGCCGGTGGAACCTGTACCGGGGTAGGACACGCCGCCGGTTGCCAGGATCACGGCATCGCAGACGATCCATTCGCCGCCGGTTTTCACCGCGGGAGAGGCATCTTCCCCTTCCGGCCGCACATCCGTTACTCTGCATCCTCTGCGTACTGCAACACCGGCGGAAACCACTGCCTTCTCCAGAGCATTCACAATATCCGCCGCTTTATCGGACACGGGAAACACCCGCCGTCCTCTTTCGGTTTTCAGAGGTACACCCAGATTCTCAAAAAAATGCATGGTGTCGGCAGGGGTGAATCCGGCAGCGGCGCCGTACAGGAATTTCCGGTTCCGGGTAACGGCTTCCAGGAATTCGGCAGGGGTACAGTTATTGGTCACGTTGCATCTGCCCTTACCGGTGATGCGCAGTTTTTTTCCCAGCATGGGATTGGCTTCAAACAAGGTTACGGCGGCACCGGATACAGCTGCCATATATGCCGCCATCATCCCTGCCGCACCGCCGCCCACCACAAACACAGTGGGGTTTTGCATATTGGTCATAAACACTCCACAATAAAGCAGAATCAATGTTTTTGCCGCAATGACTGCAGGCAAAATCTTACAGCGGCGGCATTTTGTCTTTGTTTCCGTCCGCCGAACTGGTATATACGTTATATTCCTGCCACACCTGTTCCAGTCTGCCGAAGGTTTCCAAGATCTCGCCCTGTTTCCGTTTGCCGATATAGGCGATCAGCGCATTGATGATGCTCATGGGTGCAACCAGGGAATCCACGAAGGAAACCATTTCACTCTGGGCAATCAGGACTTCGTCGGAAAAGGGTACGATGGGGGAGGATTTGCTGTCGGTGATGGAGATAACCTTCGCGCCGGTATTCTTGGCATATTCCACAGCATGGACGATCCCCGTGGTATACCGGGGAAAGCTGATGGCGATAATCACATCATCGGAGCGCACTTTCATCAGTCTTTCAAAAATTTCGCTTCCGCTTGCCGGTCGGATCAGCCGGACGTTGTCGAACAGGAAGCAGAAATAGTAGTGCATGAACTCCGTCAGTATGGCGGAAGAGCGCATACCCATCAGGTAGATATGTCTTGCACCCAGGATCAGATCCACACTGCGGCGGAAGGCTTCTCTGTCGATGGTATCCAAAGTGGTCTGTATCTTTTCGGCATCCGCGGTCAGCACGGTGCTCAGGATCTCATCCTCCGGTATACGGTCATTGGCTGCTTCCACACGCTGTACCGTTGTCAGCCGTACGCGAACCGTTTCCCGTACCGCTTCCTGCAGCTGCGGATACCCATCCCAGCCAAGCTCGATGGCAAACCGCACTACTGTGGATTCCGATACGCCCACCGCTTCTCCCAGTGCCGATGCCGTCATATACGCAGCCTTATCATAATGCTCCAGAAGGTACGCCGCAATCCGCTTCTGCCCCTTGGACAAGCACGGCATTGCCGCTTCCAGATCCTTCAATAAATCGCCGCTTCTCACGAATTCATGATGCAAGGCGGTATCTCCTTTTTGTACTGTAATTGTTCTTCATTATTATAGTAAATTAAATGCTTTTTGTCAAGTACCATACGGGGTTTGACGGGGGCAGCGTCGTTTACTTTTTGAAAATATGAAACCAACAAACCGCCACACCATGAACCTGCACGGACACAATGTCCCCCCCTGCGGAAGGCAGCGGTCCGGATTTCAGGAAAAATCGTCTCTCACTTCCCCCGGACAGCCTGAAAATTCACATTCCATGTCAATTTATTCACACATCATGTGAATTTCATCCAAGCCGCAATAAATTTTCACACATTTGCCCCCGCAAATCATGTAAAATCCGTGAAAAATTACATTGATTTTCCCTACGTTTGGTGCTATACTATTATCTAATCAAAATCCATTCAAAAATCGGGTCAAAGGCTGATGAAAGGAGGCTTAACGATGCTCGGCTGTATTGCGGGAAGTGTTGTCGGTCTGGCACAGTTTTTCCTGCTCCGCATCATTTCCGCGCGGATAACAGGGATACAGAAAGGGCGGATATTTCCTTTTTTCCTTGTCAAACTATGCTTATACGGCGGACTGATCGCGCTGGCACTGACGGTTTTCAGAGAGGATGTACTTCTCACAGGCTGCGGATATGCGGTCGGGATGGGTATCGGGATGGTTTTCGCCGCCGTTTCCCTGCTGTGCCGCAAGGGAGAGTGTACCGCCTCCGCTGTTCAACCTCCCTCCGATGCAAATGAAAAGACGGAAGGTGAGTGACAAAAGTTTATGAAAAATATGCTGTTTTTAGGTGTTTCGGCGGCATTGTCCGTGGTTTGCCTGATCGGGTATTTCCTGTCAAAGAGCAAAGCGGACAGCCATCCGGAAGATCCGAAAGCGAAAAAACGAAAAAAGCTGTTCTTTATCGGCGTTATCCTTATGGGCTGGTTCTTCCTCGGCACGGTCTGCAATATTCTGCTGGGCGGTTCCAAGGGCATCCATGTGGAATTTGAGATGTTCTCCCCCCGGACCGAGGTATTCGGCATTTCCTTCGCGGAGACATCCCTGATCGCCATCGGTGTTACCGGCGTGATTCTGGTGCTGGCTCTGTGGTTCCGGATCTTCTGCGTCCCGAAATTCTCGGAAGATAAGCCTACGAAAGTACAGCTGGTCATGGAATTTGCCGTGGAGTGGATCGACAAGTACACCCACAGCAATGTAGAAGCCGATACGGGTTGTCTGTCCTCCTACCTGATGGCACTGGCGCTGTATATGGTCGGCTGTGCATCGGCGGAACTGTTCGGACTGCGCGCACCCACATCGGACATTACCGTAACCTTCGGGATGGGGCTTATCACCTTTATCCTGATCAATTACTACAGCATCCGCAAAAAGCATCTGTCCGGCAGGATCAAGGGTATGGCAAGTCCCACGCCCGTTGTATTCCCCTTCCGGATCATCTCGGATATCGCGGTTCCCGTATCCCTTGCCTGCCGTCTGTTCGGTAATATGCTGGGCGGGCTGATCGTTATGGAACTGCTGAAAGGGGCGCTGGGCGGATATATGTTCGGGGTTGCTCCCGTTGCCGGGTTATACTTCAACCTGTTCCACCCCCTGATCCAGACCTACATTTTCATCACCCTTTCCCTGACCTTCATCAACGAAGCCTGTGAGGGAGAAGGGTATCACAAAAAAGAGAAAAAAGCAAAAGCATAACCACACGATTTCATTTTTATATTTATATTCAGAAAGGATACCGGAGACAAAACCGGTATAAGGTAAATACAATGAACGCAATCGGCGCAGCACTGGCACTTCTTCCCGCACTGGGCGCAGGTATTATGATGGGTTTCGCAACCGCAAAGGCAACGGAAGCCGTAGCAAGACAGCCGGAAGCATCCGGTAAGATCAACTCCATTCTGCTGATGGGTCTGGCTCTGGCGGAATCCACGGCGATCTACGCATTCGTTATCGCTCTGATCCTCGCCACTTCCGTGTGATGGTATTCCACGAACCATTTTCACATCACATTACAGAGGAGAAGATCCATGGACGGACTTGATTTTTCAAACATCCCCTTCGATCTCATTATCAACATTGCCAACATTGCGGTAATGTATGTGATCGTGCGGATGCTGGTATATAAGCCGGTCAAGAAGTTTATCGCATCCCGTGAAGAAAAGCTGAATGCCGCGAAAGCAGAAGCAGCGGAAATCCGGGTACAGGCGGATGAACTTCTGGAACAGGCAAAAGAAACAAAAGAAAAGGGTGAGGCAGCCTACACCTCTCTGCTCCGTCAGGGTGAAGAGGATGCCAGAGCCAAAGCAGGAGAAATTCTGGAACAGGCAAAAGCCAAGGAAACCGAAGCGCTGGAAAAAGCGGACAGAATCCTCGCCGATGCCCGGACCGAAGCGGAAGAAATCCGTCGGGAATCCGATGAAAAAGCCGCCGGTGCCGAAGCCAACGCACTGGAGAGTGCCCGGAAGGATGTTGTGGATCTGTCCATGCAGATCGCTTCCCGCCTGCTGGAAAAGAACATTACCGACGACGACAACAGACGGCTGGCAGAAGGTTTCTTCGACCGTCTGACCGCTGAAAAAGGAGAAAAGTGATGAGCAGAGCCATTCTTCAGGTTGCGCCCGGTACTTCCGAGGAAACCGTTGCCGGAATCTGCGCCTCCTTCCGCGATCTGCTGCAGCAGGAAGTCGTCTTTACCGTAAAGGAAAAGCCGGAGCTGATCGGCGGATTCATTGCGGAAGTGGACGGTAAGGTATACGACAATTCCCTGTCCGGGAAGATGCAGGCACTGAAAA
This sequence comes from Clostridia bacterium, assembly GCA_017467815.1. Lineage (GTDB taxonomy): Bacteria > Bacillota > Clostridia > Oscillospirales > CAG-272 > UMGS1696. The sequence goes on along the minus strand of JAFUKI010000106.1, from coordinate 16,596 downwards.
AATGGATGCTGGGGGATATGTGATGGCTGAATTTATGAACATTTCCGATACTGTCACCGATTTCGCCCGGAGTCTTTTTGACAGAGTTTCCGCCTTTGAACCTGCCGGTCAGGTAAAACTGTGCGGTACCGTTTCCAAAATCAGCGATAATGTGGCAAGGGTCATCAATCTGCCCGGACGCTGCTACGGGGAACTGCTGCGTTTTTCCGATACCATCTGGGGTATCGCTCTGGATCTGGAGGAAAACGGCGTAGGTGCGGTACTGCTGAACCCCGGTGACACGGTTTGTGTCGGGGATATGGTACACGCCACGGGGCATCCGGTGGATACGGCGGTATCCGACAATGTACTGGGTCGGATCTTAAGTCCCATCGGCACCGCCATCGACGGCAAGCCTTTCAAACCCCAGAGATATGCCCCCATTGAACGGCCTGCCCCCGGTCTGATCTCCCGCCGCCCCGTGGATACCCCCATGGACACCGGCATTCTCGCCATCGACAGCATGATCCCCATCGGCAAGGGTCAGCGTGAGTTGATCATCGGCGACAGACAGACCGGCAAGACCACCATCGCTGTGGACGCCATTCTCAACCAGAAAGGCAAAAATGTGATCTGCATCTACTGTGCCATCGGGCAGAAGGCTTCCACCATCGCCCAGATCGCCCAGACTTTTGAAAAGAACGGCGCCATGGAATACACCACCATCATCGCCGCCACCGCCGCAGACAGTCCCGCCATGCAGTATCTCGCTCCCTATGCGGCATGTACCATCGGCGAGGAATTCATGAAGGAAGGACGGGACGTACTGGTGGTTTACGACGATCTTTCTAAGCACGCCGTAGCCTATCGTACCATGTCCCTTCTGCTCCACAGACCGCCGGGACGGGAAGCATATCCGGGGGACGTATTCTACCTCCACTCCCGTCTGCTGGAAAGAAGCGCCTGTATGGCCCATTCCGAGGGAGGCGGTTCCATGACTGCCCTGCCCATTATCGAAACCACCGGCGGCAATATTTCCGCTTACATCCCCACCAACGTCATCTCCATCACCGACGGGCAGATCTATCTGGAATCCGAGCTTTTCCACAGCGGTGTCCGTCCGGCGATCAATACCGGTCTGTCCGTATCCCGTGTAGGACGTGCGGCGCAGTATCCGGCAATGCGCAAGGTATCGGGGCTTTTGCGTATTGCATTGGCGCAGTACAAGGAAATGGCGATCTTCTCCCGGTTCGGGTCCGATCTGGACGAAAACACCAAGCGGACGCTGGCAAAAGGGGAAAAGCTGACCGCCATCTTCAAGCAGACCAAGAGCAGACCCTACGCTCTGTCGGAAGAAATCGTACTGCTTCTGGCAAACCAGAGCGATATTTTCGACATAATTCCTTCGGACAGAATGCAGAAAGCCATTCCCTCCCTGCTGGAATACTGCAAGACCCACATTCCCGGTGCCCTGAAGATCATTGACACCACGGGGGATATGGATCAATCCGTTCAGACAACGCTGGTATCCGTGATGAAGGAATGGGCGGCGGAATTTGCAGGGAATCTGTAATTTTTCCCATGATTCAAATCCCATAAACAGGAGGAGCAGCCGATGACAACGCCCGGCGCCATCAAAAATCACATCAAAGCCATACGGCAGACCCGGCAGATCACCGGCGCTATGTACCTGCTGTCCGCGTCCCGTATGCGCCAGACCATCAAGAGAATCGAATACAATCTGGAATATATGAAACGTCTGCGTGCCACCATCAAGGACATCATCATCCACACAGACGGGCAGATCCGCCACCCCTACCTGAACGGCAGAAAGCATGACAACACCTGTCTGTTCATCGTGATCTCCAGTGACAAGGGACTGTGCGGCGGCTACAACACCCAGCTTCTCCATTTCGCCGAGGAGCAGATGGCAAAATTCCCCGACAAGAAAAAACGCCTTGCGGTAATCGGCATTGTGGGGGAAGAACATTTCCGCGCAAAGGGTATTGAGCCGGATTACTGCTGGCGCGGCGTTATTCAGAATCCTTCCATGTACAGCGCAAGAACCATGACGGATATTCTGTGCGAAGAATTTGCCAACCGGGGAACGGATGAGGTATTCGTTATCTTCACCCACTACAAAAATGCCATGCAGCAGGAACCGGTCATGATCAAGCTCCTGCCCATCTCGGAAGCGGACTTCCGTGATGTATCCGTGGAATACGAATACAGAACCGAGATTCTGTTCGAGCCTTCGCCGGAAGTGGTGTTCCAGAAGCTGGTACCCCAGTTCATGGTAGGTACACTGTTCAACGCGCTGATCCAGTCTTCCACGTCCGAGCACGCCAGCCGCATGAACGCCATGCAGACCGCCACCGCCAATGCGGATGAGATGATCGCCCGGCTGGAAATCGAGTACAACCAGACCCGTCAGCTGCAGATCACCAACGAGATCTCCGAAATCGCCGCGGCTACGGAAAGCATCAAGGAAAAGGCGATTTAAAACAAATGCTGATGTAAGGAGCAGGGGATATCCCCTTCGATTGCTATATGTTATCCAAAGGAACCATCGTACGTATCAGCGGACCTGTGCTGGACGTGCGTATTGAAAACGGCGTCATGCCCATGGTACACGCCCTGATGCAGTGTGACGAAAGCGAGCATCATATGGAAGTCGCCGGTCAGGTGGACAAAAATATGATCCGCTGCATTGCACTGGAAGCCACGGACGGTCTGTGCTGCGGTGCCGGGGTACACTCCGACGGGGAATGTATCCATGTACCGGTAGGGGACGCTGTCATCGGCCGTGTTGTGGATGTACTGGGCAGACCCATTGACGGCAAAGGCGAGATCCACGCCCAGCGTACCATGCCCATTCACCGCACACCGCCCACTCTTGCCGAGCAGAAGCCCGTCACCGACATTCTGGAAACCGGCATCAAGGTCATCGACCTGCTGGCGCCTTATGCGAAGGGCGGTAAGATCGGTTTGTTCGGCGGTGCAGGGGTAGGAAAAACCGTATTGATCATGGAAATGATCCACAATGTTGCCGTCAACCACGGTGGTTATTCCGTATTTGCCGGAGTAGGCGAAAGAAGCAGAGAAGGCAACGAACTGATGCGGGACATGACGGAAAGCGGCGTTATCGACAAGGCGATTTTGGCTTTCGGGCAGATGAACGAGCCTTCCGGCAGCCGTATGCGCATTGCCCTGTCCGCTTTGACCATGGCGGAATATCTCAGGGACGAAAAGCATCAGGATGTGCTTTTGTTTGTGGACAATATCTACCGTTTTGTACAGGCGGGGAACGAAGTCAGCGCACTGCTGGGACGGCTTCCTTCCGCGGTAGGGTATCAGCCCACCCTTGCCAATGAGCTTGGGGAACTGGAAGAACGGATCGCCTCCACCATGGACGGATCCATCACTTCCGTACAGGCGGTATATGTGCCTGCGGATGACCTGACCGACCCGGCGCCTGCTACGATCTTCACCCATCTGGACGCCACCACGGTGCTTTCCCGAAACATTGCGGAGCTGGGTATTTATCCTGCGGTGGATCCTCTTGCGTCCACCAGCCGTGTTCTGGAGCCGGATATTGTAGGTGAGGAGCATTACCGTGTGGCAAGGGGGGTACAGGAATGTCTCCAGCGGTATGCGGAACTGAAGGATATTATCGCCATTTTGGGTATGGATGAGCTTTCCGCGGAGGACAAGCAGACTGTATACCGTGCGAGAAAGCTGCAGAAATTCTTATCCCAGCCCATGTCCGTAGCCAAGGCATTCACCGGTGTGGAAGGACGTTTTGTACCGCTGGCGGAGACGATCGAGAGTTTCCGTCAGGTAATAGACGGCGAAGCGGACGACATTCCGGAAAATGCGTTCTTTATGGTAGGCGGCATCGAGGAAGCCAGAGTGAAAGCAGCGGAGATGGGAGATTGATATGTCTGAATTCAAATGTGAAGTTCTGACACCGAAACAGCAGTTTTTCTCCGGCATGGTGGAAGCCGTGACCTGCACGCTGGCGGATGGGGAAATGACCGTCTGGAAGGATCACGCCCCTCTTCTTGCGGCACTGGAGATCGGGGAACTGCGGTTCAAGCAGAATGACGAATGGCAGACCGTTTATGCCGCGGAAGGATTCATCGAAGTCCGTCCCGACGAAGTTCTGATCTTCACCCAGGGCTGCGCACGCCCCGAAGACATCGACGAAGTCCGTGCCGAAGAAGAACGGGAACAGGCAATGGAAAAACTCCGCCAGAAACAAAGCCTCGTCGAATACCACCAAACCCAAATCGCCCTCTCCCGCGCCATGGCCATGCTCCGTGTCAAACGCGGTTCCGGGATGCAGAGATAGGGGGTTGTATTAAGCAGGGGGAGAGAGAAACTTTTTGAAAAAAGCTTCTCTCTCCCCCTGCACCCCCTCTCACTTCAAAAACTTTGAAAAAAGGGTTTTGCAACAGAGATATTAGATTGTTTTAAGGATGTCGGGTTTCGGATAATAGTTTCGTGCCCTTTTTTCATAGTTTCGAATGCTTCAAACAAATAATCGGAGGGAAATATGCCTATACTGCTTGATCATCAGCTGCGGGAACAGATACCGCATACCGATACGGATTTTGCCATTTCCTATTTTCACGATGAGCTTGTTACTTTGCCGAATTGGGCAGGTCCCATGCACTGGCACCCGGACTTCGAGATCGCAACGGCTGTATGCGGCACTTTGGATTATCAGGTAGGCCATCAGCACATCACTTTACATCCGGGGGACAGTGTTTTTGTCAACGGGAATATGCTGCACGGCATCCGGCAGTTATCCGGCACTGATCCGGATCCGATGCCCAATATCGTATTCTCCGGCAGTCTGATCGCGCCGGAAACGAGTTTGCTTTTTCAGAAATACATTCACCCCATTGCCCGGTGTGATTCCCTGCCTTTTATCGTATTCAGAAAGGAAAACCCCGGTCACAATGAGGTAAACGGCTTGATCCGGGATATATATACCCAATTTACAGAAAAACAGTCCTGTTATGAAATGACGATCCAGCGCGATCTGAACCGTATATTTGCATATCTACACCTTCATTTTGCCGATCTGCCGAAATCGGAAGAAATACGTGTCCATATGAACAGTCAGATACGTTTCCAGAAGATGTTGACGTACATCTCAGAGCATTACACGGAAGCTGTGACCCTTGAAGATATTGCACAAGCCGCCAATATCAGCCGCAGTGAGGCAGGACGCTGTTTCCACACCTATATGGGATGTTCTCCCATCGAAGCACTGATTCAGTACAGGCTTCAGGCAGCGTGCAGACTGCTGAACGAAAAAACCCAGACCCTTCAGCAGATCAGCTATGCCTGCGGTTTCAATTCGGTCAATTATTTCAGCCGTCAGTTTAAGAAGACCTTCGGATATGCCCCGAGTCAGATGGGAACCGTGGGTAAATAGTGCTTATTTTCGGTGTTTTTGTGTCTTTGTTTCCCTTTTCCGTGATGATATAATATAAGTCGACCACCACATTGACTTTGAAAGGAATCATCATGACAGAACAGAAAAATTACAGACAGACATTGATAGCCTGCTATCTCGGCTTTGTAACACAGGCTATCTCCGCAAACTATGTACCGCTATTATTTATAACATTCATAAACACCTACGGCGTCACGCTGGAAATGGTTGCCATGATTCCCATGGTATTCTATTTGACGCAGCTGATCGTTGATTCTGCCGCCGCCAGATTTGCCGACAGGATCGGATACCGCGTATGCGTAACATCGTCCCAGGTTCTGTCCGCATTGGGACTTGTGTCGATGGCGATTTTACCGGATCTTCTGCCCGTTCCTTTTGTCGGGATTCTGATTGCGGTTGTGCTTTATGCCATCGGCAGCGGACTGATCGAAGTTTTGGTAAGTCCCATTGTAGAAGCCTGTCCTTTTGAAAACAAAGATGGCATGATGAGTCTTTTGCACTCCTTCTATTGTTGGGGCGCCATGGGTGTTATTTTGGGTTCCACCCTCTTTTTCACCGTATTCGGTATTGAAAACTGGAAAATACTGACGTGCATCTGGGCATTGGTTCCCTTGCTCAACACTTTCAATTTTGTGAAATGTCCCATAGAACGGCTGGCGGAAGACGGAGACAGTATGCGTATCGGACAGCTGCTCAGGCTGCCTGTATTCTGGCTGATGATACTGCTCATGGTATGTTCCGGTGCATCCGAAGCAACGATGGCACAATGGGCATCCGCATTTACCGAATCGGCGCTCGGCGTTTCCAAAACCGTCGGTGATCTGGCAGGTCCCTGTCTGTTCGCCATGTTTATGGGCATATCCCGTATGCTGTACGGAAAATTCAGTGAGAAGCTGGATTTAACCAAAGTCATGCTGGGCTGCGGCATACTGTGTACCGCCTGTTATCTGCTCGCCTCTCTGTCCTCCCAGCCGATTCTCGGATTGGCAGGCTGTGCGTTATGCGGAACGGCGGTTGGCATTATGTGGCCGGGTACGATCAGTATTTCCTCACAGAAATGTCCCCGGGGCGGTACTGCCATGTTTGCATTTTTGGCTTTGGCGGGAGATCTGGGTGCTACCGTAAGTCCCGCAATGGCAGGCAGTCTGGCTGATATGACCGGCGGTAATCTGAAAACCGGTTTATTCGCCGCTGCCGGATTCCCCGTACTGCTGGTCTTTGGCTTGATTATCCTGCATAAAACGACAAAAAAGATACCCAATCAGAAATAATTTGCTGAGTGGTAGTATATAGTACAAGTGCGTGCTGCATTTACGATATAAAACGTAATTTGCGGCACGCACTTTTGTTGTTGCAAAAGTATTGTTCTTCCTTTTTTCCTTTAGCGAGGAAAAAAGGAAGCGAAAAAAGGAACTTTTTTTGAAGCCCTGGGTGTTTCGAACTCTGCGGAGTTCGATGAGGGACGCTGTCCCCTCAACCCCTGCCAACTTTTGAAAAAGTTGGATCAAAACTTTCTTGCTGGCAGATGTGCTTACACCAAAATCTCTCTCGCCAAGGCGGTGCTGTAGATAATCGTCTCGCCTATCTCTTCTCCGAACATCTTCTCACAGATTTCCTTATAATACCGCAGCTGTTCCCCATGCCGGTTCCGGAATCTTTCGTCTGCCAGAGCAGGATTGTGGTATTCTTCTCTGTAGGGATGATCCGTTTTGTAGTCCACCAGTACAAGATACCCCCTCTCGTCCCGGAATACACAGTCCACTACCCCCTGTACCGTCAGCTTGATCCCATCCGCCGTCAGCTTTTCCGCCAGTTCCCCGCTGCCCGTGAACCGGGAGGCATCCATTGCCGCATTGAACCGGAATTCCCTGTAAATCTCCCCGGCACTGCACATCCTTCTGAACAGCTCACTCTGCCGGAATTTCTCAATCTGATCCGTATACACATTCTCCGCCATTTCCTGCGTGATATAGTGGGATTCCGTCAGTCTCGTCAGTTCCGCTTCCGCACCGTTTTCCTTCAGCGCCCCCAGATCTGCAAACTGCAGAAATACGTGGGTCGCCGTGCCTCTGTCTGCCGGGGTGACGGTGTCAGTCATGCCCGTCATGAACCGCGGCAGGGGGATCGGTTTTTCCTTCTGTTCCGCAGTTTCTCCGGTGTCCCTGGGATCCAGTATCCGGGAAAGGGGTGTTTCGTCCGGTGTATCTTCTTCATCCAGGATCGTGGGATACAGACCGGATACGGTGAGCTTGGCGGGTATATTCGCCAGATAGGCGTAGGGGTAGACAAAATCGCAGTTCTGCCGCAGTTTTTCCGTCAGCGCACTGCTGTCTGCCGTTTCTTTTGCCCCTGCATCCGTCTCCGCATGGGTTTCTTCCCCTGTGCGGTAATCCACCGTGCGGATCGTATAACAGGGAGAAAATCCGTGATGATGGACGGCGGTCAGGATCCAGTCGATGTAGGAAGACCCGTCCACAATCCGCCATGGGGTGACAAGCTCCCCATACTGACGGTAGGTTTCCAGTGCCCCTTCCGCATCCTTCATTTTGGCAGTGATGATCAGCCGGTTTCTGGCACGGGTCAGAGCCACGTACAGAACACGCATTTCCTCCTCGATGCCGTCACGCCGGATCTTTTCCCCGATACCGCTGCGCAATGCCGTACCGCACCGTACCAGTCCGCCGGGATCGGGCAGGCGCATACCGAATCCCAGATCCGCATCGTACAGAATATCCCCTTCTTCATCCCTGGTGTTCCGCTTTTTCGCACATTCGCACAGGAACACCACCGGATATTCCAGACCCTTGGAACGGTGGATGCTGAGTATGGTTACAGCACCGCCGTCTGCCTCGGGCATTTTTTCTTTTTCCTTCCCTTTCAGCTCCTCGATATACTGGAGAAAGCCTGCGATACCGCCGAATGTGCCGGATTCGTACCGTCTGGCAATTTCGTACAGTGCCTGCAGGTTTCCCTGCTCCGCCGCATTTTCCAGGATCTCCGGCAGCTCATACAGGGCGTATTCCCGGTATACTGTATCCAAAAACCGATCCGCACGCATTCCTCTGGCGCCCGTCCGCAGTGCATCCACAGCAGCAAGAAACCGCCGGCATTTCTCAAGCAGTTCGTCCGGCAGAGCTTCTTCCGTTTTTTCTTCCGCCGGTTCTTCTGCGGCAGTACCCCAGTCTGCTTCCAGTCCGGTTTCGTCCTCTTCTCCAGCAAACATACCGTCTGCTTCGTCCGGTTCTTCTTCCGCATCCGTGGGGAACGCCCATTCTTCTTCCGGCAGTACCGCCATTTTCACACGCACATACAGGGGCACCTCACCCCCGAACCGCTGCAGACGCACCAGATCTTCCGTGGTGAAGCCGAACAGGGGAGAATGCATCAGTCCGGCGGTGTAGATATCCGACAGAGGATTGTCCGCGGTATGAAGCAGGCACAGCACCAGCAGAACCGCGGGGGAGGTGAACAGCAGGGGTGTGTTCTGCAAAGTTACGGGAATGCCCCGTTTTGCCAGAGCTGTCCGGTATTCTCCGGCGGAAGTATCGGGACTGCGCAGAAGGATGGCAATATCCCCCGGTACGATGGGACGGACACCGTCTATGGATTCCTGTCCCAGCATATCCGCGATCCGTTTGGCTACATATTCCGCTTCCGGGTCGACGGTTTCCGGATTTTCCTCCTCATCGGGGCGGTTTTTCTCGATCAGGCAGATCTCCGCAGGTACATTTCCGCCGCCGCTCTTGCCGAACACCAGTGCATCTTCCTTCGTATAGGGAATGCCGCCGCTGGTGAACAGCACATCGGATACCAGATTCACAAAATCCACCACCGTCTCGTCACAGCGGAAGTTTTCGCTCATGAACAGGCACCGTCCCTCATCCGGCGCAAATGCCCCATCCGGTTCCCCATCGGGAGCGACTGTGTCCCATATATCCCGGTAATGGGAGAATACCGACGGCTCGGCACCGCGGAAACGGTACACGGACTGTTTGATATCCCCCACCATGAACCGGGTGGAATGATCGGAGATCGCCCGGAAAATGGCGTCCTGCACCCGGTTGGTATCCTGATATTCATCAATAAAGATATATTTGTATTTCCGTCCCACTTCTTTTGCCGCAGAGGTGGGATTTCCGTTTTCATCCAGAAACAAGTTCAGGGCGAAGCTCTCTAAGTCATTATAGTCCAGCAGGCTGCGGTTGTATTTCTTCATCCGGTAGGCGGCAAAATACCCGTCCAACACCACGGATGCACTCCGCAGAAGGTCGGCAGTCCGCAATAAGGTATCGGCAAGGACTTCTTCCGGAGAGGAAAAATACCGGTCTGCCAGCTTGGCGATTTCTTTTTTACAGGTATCTCTGATGTCCTTGAACAATACCGATGCGTCGGTTGCGTCCTTGGCGGGCAGGTTTTTCAGTTTGGTCAGGGAAAAATCCTGCAGAGCTGTCCGCAGTGCGGTATAGTTGTTTTCCGCCGCGGTTTTCTCCAGATATGCGCAATACGCCAGAAGCTCCTCTGCGCTCTCTCCGTATTTTTCCATTACTTTGGGCGTATCCCGGAAGGCGTTCAGGCAGTACACGGTGCCTTTTGCCGTATGATCCGTCAGCAGGAGCAGGCGTTTTTTGATGGGTTCGCTCTGGGGCATGGTGAAAAAGCCGTTCTTCGCCCCTTCTTCGATGGCATCCGCATAGGTCAGCAGTACCGCCGGTGTTTTACCCGCCGCAGTGATCCGGGCTGCCATGGACAACAGGGTTTTGTCCAAAGATGCCGCATCCCTTGCCCCTGACAGTGCATCGGCTAAGGCAATAAAGTCCGCGCCGATCCCCTCCCCGGCGGATCTGTCGAAGAAATCGTCCAGTGTATCCCGCATGGCTTCCTGTCTGAGGGATTCCATGACCGCTTCATCCCCGATGGAGAAATCCGGGGACAGGCCGAGAGAGGCAAAATAGGGACGGAGATTCCGGTACAGGAAGCTGTGGATGGTGGAGATTTCCGCATTGCCCACAGCCGCCAGATTTTCCGCCATTTTTCTGCCGGTGTTCTTTTTGGCAGCTTCCAGAATCCCGGAGCCGATTCTCTCACGGAGTTCCGCCGCCGCCGCCCGTGTATAGGTAACGATCAGCATTTCCGGCAGGGACGCTTCGCCGCTTTCCAGCAAATGCAGGATCCTTCCCGTCAGCGTAGCCGTTTTTCCCGACCCGGCTGCCGCAGACAACAGCAGATTCCCACGCCCGTACTGGATCGCGGTACGCTGCGCCGGTGTATATTGGATAGCCATAACGAAACTCCTTTTCTGTATGATGATATTGCAATTTCTATTTCTTCCGGGAACCCGACAGTTCACCGAACATGGTGCAGCCTAAGATCAGCACCGCGCCGAACAGGGACAGCAGATCCATCGTTTCCCCCAACAGTGTCATGGACAGCACGATTGCAAACGCCGGGTCTATGTAGCTGCACAGCGCAATGGTCTGTCCCGGCAGATCCGTAATGCTGTCGAAATACAGCCGGTACGCGATACCCGTATGGACAAGCGCCACCACCGCCGTAAGCACCGCCGCAGTCACCGTCACCGATGCCGCCGCTTTTCCGAAATCACCCATGATGATCCCGTAAGGCAGTACCACCGCCGCCGCAGATGCCAGCTGTACCATGGTGGATTCCGTAGGCGGTATATCCCGCAGGAATTTGTTCATCAGTACAACCGATGCATAAAACACCGCCGCACCGCAGCCAAGCAGAATCCCCACGCCGTCTTTCTCTCCCGTCTGTCCCCCGAAAATCCCGGAAACAAACACCATTCCGATCAGCGCACCGCCAATGCAGACCACCTTCCGCACCGTCAGCCGTTCCTTCAATACAAAAGGCGACAGCGCCATCACGATCACCGGCGACAAATAATAACAGACTGTTGCAGTTGCAACACTTGTATACCGATATGCTTCAAACAACAGAATCCAATTCACGCCAATCGCCCCGCCGGAGACCATCAGCAGAACCAGATTCCGTCTTACGGCAGACCAATCCGGTTTTTTATGAGAAAGATACATGGTTCCAAGCAAAAACAATGCCCCCACACTCCCCCGAAAAAACGCCAGCACCGGCGAAGGAAAAGGAATAAACCGCACAAAAACCCCAATAGTCCCAAAAATCAACATCGCTGCAACGATCTTCCATTTAGCCATTTGTTATCTCCTTTATTTTGGGGGTGTTTTGCGGGGGAACTTTTTTGAAAAAAAGTTTCAGAAGATTTACGAAGTAATTCTTCGGCACCCCATTCAAAAAACTTTAGAAAATGGGTCTGATATACCCAATTTAGGTATGGTGAAGGCTTTTGTTTTGGAATTCAGTGTGTTCTGCTGAAGCCAAATAGGTTTTATATCTTCAGTAGGATTCTGTGAAAATCCTCATCTGACTCTGCATACGGGGCGCATGGAGCAGTAGGAGCAGGGGGATGTGCCGTTGCGGGTTTTGGGGGTGGCGCAGGAGATGCCGTTTTTCATTTCTCCCGCGATTTTTTCCACGGTTTCCCGCATCTGACCATACAGATTTCCGAATTGCTCCAGGTCCTGCAAAGTTGCGCGGCCGGTCAAGCCTCCGTCTTTTTTTCGGGTTACCGGGACGTATTTTCCGGATAAGCCGGCGTCCATGGCGTCCAGAACTTCTTCATCTTTCAGGTATACGCCGCTTCGGGTGATGCCGTCGATAGCCTGTTCCCTGGCGGTTTCGGCGTCAAGAGGTGCGTCTGCGCTCTTTTCGCCCGGTTTTACATTGAAATATACAGCACCTGCCGGGATAATGGCTGTCGGTGCTTCGCTGTCCGCAAACGGCAGGGGGGCGCGGCTCTTCCATAAGGAGAACAGATAGATCAGCAGCTGTACGTGCAGTCCGTCCCGTACCTCTGCCAGAGAAAAACTGCGGCTGCCGGTCTTGTAGTCCACCACGCGGATGCACATTTCTCCGTTTTCTTTCGTATAGGTATCCACCCGGTCGATGATGCCCCGGAGGACCACCGATGTGCCGTCGGGCAATGTGACTGCCACCGGTTTTACGCTGTCCCCGCCCTTTTCCGCAGGCAGTCCCACGGGAAGCTCGAATGCCGCAGGTGCAAATTTTCCCTGTGCAAACTCACGCATCACTGCTTCCAGGAATACCATAACATTCCGCCGCAGTCTGCCGAACAGGTAGGTCAGTCTGCCGTTGTCCTCGCCCACGCCCAGACGGTACAGATAAGCTCCGATCAGCTCTTCCGCAATCGCCTTGGTTTCCTCTTCCGGCAAAGGGTATTTACGTCCGCCGGTCATCCGGAAAAACTGTTCCAGGATCGCGTGGACAAAACTGCCGATATCCGGGGAGGTGATCTCCGCCTTTGCTTCTTCGTGAAGCGTCATGCCGTAGGTACACCAGTAAGCGAAGGGGCAGGAGGAAAACCGATCCAGACGGGACTGGGTAAGACCCATTGTATTCCCGAACAGTTCGGCGGAATAGGCAGGATCACAGGCATCCTCATCCGCCGACAAACCCATCTCATGGAAGAACGGCTTATTCCGCAATGCTTCCATGGCGTTTTTCATTTCGGCAGAGGTAATCGGTACCCTTGCGGCAGGATGGTATATCCGTTTCTCCGGCGGCAGGTCACGGAAGTTCACCGCTTCCTTACCGCTGATTGCCAATAACCGCGCCGCACCGGGAGAGAGTGCATATCCTTCCCCTTCAATGGAAGCAGGGGAAAGCACGCTCAGGGTTTCCACAGCGGATGCGGCGGTGCGGTAGAACATCCAGTATTCCTCCGCCACATATTCCTCAACCCGGTCACTGCCCAGATTCACGCCCACGCCTTCCAAAAAGATCCGGTCCGTGTCCCTGAAAAATCCGTTGTCGCCCGGATTGCCGGGGAAAATACCTTCGCAGGCATCCAGCATGATCACATGACGGACTTCCCCGAAGCGCACCCCATTAGCCGATCCCATCAGAACCTCGTCCATGCCCGTAGGAATGGCACCTATGTCCATGGAGGCGATCACCCGACCGAACAGACCCGAAAAACGACCTGCTTCCAGGCTGGTACCTCCCAGTATTTCCACCATTTTGTCAAGGGCATCGCAGATGGTCTGCCATACCCGTTCCGTTTTGTCCGCTTCTTCCCGTTTTCCCTCTCTGCGGAGAGCCTGCGCCTGTTCCGCCAGCCGTTCATACACCTGCATCTCCCGGCAGAACGCAACGATTCCCCGGCAGATCTCCTCCACCGGTGCGCTCTTATCGGCGAAAATGGCGGAAAATGCGGCAACGGGGGGAACGATTTTCTCCCGGGCACTGTTGGCATACCGGAGACACGCTTTTCCCCAGCGGGACATTTCGATCCGATACCCGTCCGGGTTCCAGCTCCAGCGGTAGTCCTCGCTTTCGCCGCAGAACATTCTCCGTCCCCGGATATTCCACGTTTTGGTATACGCCGCAAAGCAGTCGCATTCCGTATCGGTCAGGGGGGTAAGTCCCGTTGCGATCAGCCGCAGAAAATCCCTTCTGTTATAGCTGCCGGCTTCGATGGCAAGGAGGGACTGCACCAGACGCACTGCGGGACTCTGGGCAAGGGGGTCGGATGCGGCGAGGAAGCAGGGGATCCCGTGCCGTTCCATGGCGGTATCCAGAATACCTCTGAGGCTGTCCATATTCCGTGCCACCAGAGCAATATCCCGGTACCGGCATCCGGCGCGGATCTTTTCCTCGATCAGGGCACAGGCGGCTTCGCATTCTTCATACCTGTCCCCGCAGCGGATGACCCGTATGCTGTCATCATCGGGCAGTTCTTCCGCGGCAGGCAGGGGCATATCGTATCGGAACAGACCGGCGGAAACAGCGGCAAGGGCAGGGGCATTTCCGTGGCGTCTGTCCGTTGTCAGTTCGGTATAGGCGGGAGTTTTCCCCGTATCGGCGGCGATCCCTTCCATTTGATCAAGGAATTTCCGGATGCGCAGGAAGGGGATCTCACCCGTGTCATTTCTGTCGCAGGCAAAGGTGACCGTCATGGACAAAGCGGATGCGGCAATGGTGCGCAGGATCCGGATTTCCTGGGCGGTTACGGAATAGAAGGAGTCCACAAACACTGCTTTATCCCGGAAATAGGGTGCGGATTCCAGCTTCCGGCACAGACCGGACATAATATCTTCCCTGTCGTTATATTCCTCATGGAGCAGGGACTCATATGCGCTGTACACTAAGGACACGTCCCCCAGTCTGTCGGCGAAACTGCCGCATTCGCCTTCTTCCGTCAGCGCTTCCGCCGCCTGTTCCAGCTGTGCCGGGGAAACGCCGTTCTGTTTGCATTCCGCCACAGCCGAAAGGAGGGAAGGGATATTTTTGTCTTCCCTGCCGTCCGCCCCGTGGCTGTACACTTTCAGCATATCCCACACGGACAGCATAGCACGCCACAGCACCAGCGCCCGTCCGCCTTCATCGATCCGCGGCAGGGACAGTCCGCCGTACATACGGAACACCGTATTGGCAAGGCGCGTGAAGTTGGTCACTTCCAGCCGGAGCCACATTTCGGGGGGCAGAGTTTCCGCCAGCCGGGTCTCCCAGAATACCGCCTGCTGTTCCGGCACCAGAAGCACCGCTTTCCCGCCTGCGGACAGATGGGCGGTCAGTTTTTCCAGCAGCAGAGTACTTTTTCCGCTGCCCGGACGGCCGGTGATAAAATGGAGCATGACAAAACCTCCTTCGGTGGGATAAAATTACTGTGTTCATTATATCATGTTTTCCATCTGTGTGCAAGGGGGGAAAAGGCAGGTTGTCAGGAAAGCTATCCGGCTGCATTATGTTTCTGTTTAAAAGCATACATACAAAAACGGTACCCCGCTCATTCCCGAAAGAATGGCGGAAGTACCGTTTTTCTGCATCTTTACATATTTTCAAATACAGCCTTTTCGATATGCCGTCTTGTAACTTTGTCGGACTCAGCGCCGCCGAGCATATTGGTGCAGTATACCACAGAAAGCTTACGGGCGGGGTCACACCAGAAATGGGTTCCGAATGCGCCGGACCAGCCGTATGTGCCGGCTTTTCGGCAAGCCAGTTTTCCGTTATCCGTAAGAACAACCTGTACGCCCAGTCCCCATGCCAGCGTTTCGTCTTCGCCGGGTCTTCCGAAATATGCCTGACGGGAGCGCATCTGACGCACCGAATCTTCCTGCAGGATCCGTACGCCGCAGCTGATACCGTCATTGCACAGCATATTGGCAAAACGGCTGTAATCCGACAGGCAGGACACCACATTGGCGGCACCGGAATGATAGGTAGCGGGACCTGTGCAGATCATTCTGTCATACATATGCAGCGGTTCGCTTTTTTTGTCATCGGAGATCCTGTACATGGTCACCGCCCGTTCCCACTGTTCATCCGTGAGCACAAAGCAGGTATCTTTCATATCCAGGGGGCGGAAAATATTTGCATCGGCAAAATCCGCAAACGGCATATCGGAAGTCAGTTCCACGATATGTGCCAGAACATCAAAGCCTACCAGCCAGCTATAGCTTCCCATAGAACCCGGATCAAAGCCCAGGCGGGATTTTGAACATCCTTCCGCCATATCCCGCAAAACACCGTTGGCAGAGATATTGACGTCACAATTCAAGCCATCGCTCCACGGTCCCGAATCCAGACCGGAAGAATGGGAGAGCAGATCCCGTACAGTAAGCGGACGGGGGGACGGATGGGAACCGATAAATTTTCCTTCCGCGTCATGTTCGGCAACTTCCATATTCATCAGACCCGGAATGAACTTTCCTGCCGGATCGTCCAGATCCAGTTTACCGGCTTCCATCTGTTTCAGGACACACACGGCGGTGATGGGTTTGGTCATGGATGCCATACGGAAGATATGGTTTTCGTTCAGGGGGATTTCCTTTTCTTTATCCGCCCATCCGTGGCACTTTTTATACACGGTTTTATCCTGACAGACCACTTGGACTGCTGCGCAGACGATTTCACCGTTTTCGATATCTTCTTTTGCCATTTTGTCGATTCCTTCCGTCAGGCTATCGGACAAGCCGACGGCGGACGGCGATGTGTACGGGAACATTTCCATAATTTTTTCTCCTTTTTTTGGGATTTTTTTCTCCTTAATTTTTTCTCCTTTTTTGGGATTT
>JAFUKI010000105.1 GCA_017467815.1 Clostridia bacterium | reverse complement strand
GGGTGCCGCATACTTGTGGAGAGGACTTGTCAAATGATACATTGCAGATATCATGGACGAATTTTTCTGTATTGCCTGGCCGACTGCATAATCAACACGTCCCCAATAGGTAATGTTCGGGTACTTATCGGCATATTCTCTGATAAGTCCGTCAAGCACACCAAATCCTGCAATATTCAACTTCACATGCGGACACTGTGCCACCGCTTCTGCAAGATTCTCCAATCCGCGGTCACGGTCAAACACACCTACATAACTGACGACAAAATCATAATTTTCCAAGTCTTTTTCGGTAATATCAAGAGTTCTCTGATCAAATTCTGTTTTTCCGTCAGGTATATTGGGAATCACCAGAATATTGTCATTCTTTGCTTTCGCCTGCTCTTTTCGCTCTTCTTCGCAGAGAATTACCATGTCGGAATGCTTGTAGCAGAAATTCTGCAGCCACTCAACGATCCGATACACCACTCCCTTTCCTGTAAGGGAACTGATCCAGTCAAAAATGTCGAAAATTATCTTTTTCCTGATGATTTTACCAATAAACAGTGCCGGCAATATAGCATCAATATCGCAAGCGTGAATTGTCGTGTACTCTTTGCGATTCTTCCAGATTTCGTTCATTACAAAGAACATCCACCCAATCTTCTTAGGAATGTTCGCTATTCTCTTTCCGTATTCGGCTCTGTTCTGGAAAAAAGTTACGTTATCATCCGGCTGAGCAGTTCCGTTCCGATTCCAGGCTATCACATGATACGGTATATTATGATCTTTATAGTATCGCAGGTAATTCTGAACTCTGGGTTCAAAGCATTCGTTATCTCGTATAAATAGAACCATGAAGCAACACCCGATGCCTTTCAGTACTCAGTCAATTTTTACGATTTCATGATGTATCAAGGAAGAATTGAATCTATATGCCATCAATTCTGCACTTTCCCCAATCACAGCAAACCCAATTTCCTCCAGCGTCTGCCGGAGAAGCACATTCTTCTTCGTCTTCACCACATCAAAATGTCCGTCCGTGCAGCTCTCCCGTCTGAGCAGCTCCGCAAACAGCGCGCTTTCCACAAACTTTCCGGCAACGCGGCAGGACATGGCAAACTCCGTGAACATGAGTGTTTTGTTTTCCACGCGATACTGCCCGAATCCCACAATCCCGTATTCACCGAAATCATCAGCGCAGGAGAAGGTAAAATTCCTGTGCTCCGGCCGGTTCAGCACGTTCGCAAATTCCTCCGCCGTGTGCTTCCGTCCGGTCATGTTCAGCTGATTCGTGCGTACGATCAGTTCATAACAGCGTAGTTTTTCTTCTTCCGTTATGGGTTCAAACAGGTGAATCCGCAGATTACATTTTTTTAGGAACTCCACGATGTCGGTCTGACCGGCTTTCATCAGGGAGTTCCGTTTTTCTTCCGCACGGTACATGGCACGCCGATTTTTGCTTTCCGCGGTTACGGGCACATCAAATTCCGGTCTTGGAAGCAGACTTGCGATTTCTGTAACATCATACACCCGCACCTGCGGATAGGTACTGCGTACTTCCTCGCGTTCGAATGCGGTATCGTCAATGAACGCAAAAGTATCAATACCGATGTTCAAACTTTCAGCAATTGCTTTAATGGAGCCGCTCTTGGGATTCCAGTGAATCTGGGGATACAGGAAATAATCCGCAGCACCCAGTTTAACAAGAACAGCCATAGCGGCATCATACTCGTTTTTGCTGGCAACGGACTGGATGATACCCCGCTCATCCAATTTTTCCATCAGTTCACGAATGCCCGGTTTCAACTCAAGCATATCCGAATTTTCGGTTTCAATCAGCGTGCCGCTCCACAGCGTATTGTCCAGATCCCAGACAACGCATTTAACCTGCGGGGCAGGCTGTTCGTTTACGACAGGTTCTCCCTGTACGAAGTCGCACCATAGAATATCCAGTTCGGCTTCCAGATTGTTTTCGGGGTACACCTTCACCAGATTATTCGCCATGGAACATTCCGGCGGAAGATTTCCCACAACCGCCATATTTTCACCGGGATCAACAGAAACAGCGGTCTTATAAACAGGCGTATGATCGTTGTAAATCTCAACGATCAGCCGATAATTTTCTTCGTTATAGCTGTATGCATGGAACAGGAATGCGTCCGCTGTATTATCCAGCCCGGCCAGCTTCCGCAGATTTCTGCGGCGGAGATATTCCGGGATGCGGATTCCTTGCCAGCGGAGTGAACGGGGAAGTTTACTGGATTCTACTGCATGGAGCAGTTTTCCGGTTTCTTCATTCTTCTTCCAGAGCTTACGGTAATCTTCTTCGGTCAGCATCGCAGGAAACAGCACGGTCATCATATTGCCCCATTTACGGAATTTCACACGGACACCCTGTCCGCAGCAGGCTTTTTCGTCTGCAAAGGTATACAATCCGTTTGTAAAACGCTTGCACCGTCCATCACTCCGCGCCTGATAATGGACGCAGCTTTCAAAGCAGGTGGGGGCGGCACATTCCAGACAGTGTTCCTCCCACATAGCAGGACGAACCGCGGTGATCTGGAACCGGTCGCGGATATTCAGTTTGCATTCTCCGCGATTCAGCGGCACGGATCGATCCGCATAGTAAAATTGATACATGTTACCTGTCCAGAACTTCCTGCGTTGCTTCTCTCATGTTGAGACTGCGCATTCCGTATTTTTCTTTAAGTATTTCGTAGTAGTCGAGGATTTCTTCAATTTGCTTCAGGTGGAATTCCGTCCGCACACCGATGTTGTGAGGATGCCACCACAGATGGAAGGTCAATCCGTTTTTCGCCGCATGGAGCATCTGCTTTTTGATACGGCGGATTTTCAGTCGTTCCATGAAAGCAAGTGGTTTGAAATACGGTTTATACATCCGTGAACCGACAAGATTCACGATGCCGTTTTCGATTTGAGGTATGTAACCGCCCTGTCCCGTCAGCGGGATATATACATCCATGAGACGCAGTATCCGCATCAGAGGACGGAATCTGATTTTTTCGTGAATCCAGTCATTTTCTTCATCACGGTATGCAGTGAAGCCCAATTTTGCGAGAACTGCGGTATATTCCGGTTCGCACTGATTCCGCGGAAGAACAACGGAGGTGAGATTGTACCCCTTGTCCTCTGCAATCCGTTTGGCAGCGAGCATATCGGCTTCGAATTGAGCCACAGTCTGCCCGGTTTCCCGGCAGTAGTAGTGGGAGAATGTATGACTGCCGATTTCCTGACCTGGTGTTTCCGCGATCTGACGGATCAGCTCCGGCGCGAACCAATACGCGAGATCGGAAGATGCTATTTCCGACATTGCGGGATACGGCGAGAGCTTTGAATTCTCATATGCAGGTAAAGCGGATTCGTCTGGGAAATATGCGCGAAGCTGATCTGTGGTTTCGGCGAACATAAAACCTACCGCTGCCCATGTAGCGTGGATGTCGTGGTATTGGAACAGGTTCAACATGGTCGGTATTGCTGCGCGTCCGCCAAGTACGTTGGTGCCGTAGTCGGCGGTATTGTGTGCATCACGCATTCCCCAGAGTAGTTCGAAGTCGAGGGAGAGGATCAGAGTAGGTGAATTGATGTTTTTCATTAATAAGTTAAATAATCGGCAAATAAGATTGCAGCCCGGTATTCCTCATCAAAACTGCTATTCACCCCATACGCATACACAAAGTACACACTGAAGCAAACTACCGCCACCGACACAATCACGCGGTAACTGTCCCGGACAAACGGCTTCTGCACCAGCCACGGCAGGACACAGATCGTACCGATTTCAAAATAATGCGCCATTCGCGCAAACATATTCGCGCCGGCCTGCGAGCCCATCAGCATGAAGCAGAAACTGATGACGGTCATATGGGACAGCGCATTCTCTATCGGCGAGGAATCCCTGTACAGCCATTTCCGGAACACAAAGCTGATCAGCGGCGGTACTAGGTACACGAGAATTCGGAGTACATTAACCGTATAGCTGTCAAACACCTCATAGTCAGCCAGAGTTTTGCCAAGCTCATTCGCTTCCTCCATGAAGCCGGAGATGACATCACGGAAATTGTACAGAACCAGAAGTGTTCCGCCCAGCAGTATGTACGTCGCAGCTTTCCATGTTCTCGTAGTAAAGAACGGCAGAATTGCGAAGCTCAGAGCATAGGTATGAACCAGAGCAGCTATGATCACGATCAGATAGAATCGTTTCCAGTGCCGCTTTTCCAGATGGATAAACGCTCTGGTCAATAAAGCCATAGCCGAAACCTGCTTGATCGCCGCCAGACTGACACAGAAGGTTCCGAGTGTAAAGTAGATGAAT
>JAFUKI010000013.1 GCA_017467815.1 Clostridia bacterium | reverse complement strand
GGACACCAGGATGTTCCAGGGTGAATACTTCACCCATGTTCGCAACGGTAAGGGCGGCAGAGTTCGCATGAGTCCCATCATCGGCGCCAATGCGGAACAGATCATCGAACGCATGAAGAACACAGCGCCGGAGGAAAAGGTCTGGCAGCACGTCAGCGAGAACGCTGACATTCACGGATACCGTGCGGAGTATGCAACAGAAATGTACAAGGCTCATGCGCGGGCAATAGAAGATATTCCGTATGACCGGGTGAACAAAGGAACCGGAAGAAAGTTTCAAGGAGATGTATATGTCTGCCGCAAGGATGAAGCAGGGCGCAAGCTGGACAAGGCTGCCATGCTGATCTGCAGTAAGGCTCTCGGCCACAACCGGATCGAGGTTGTGGCGAACAATTACATCCGAGGATTATAAGACAGGAGGAACCGTTATAAGCGAATTTGTAAAGAAAACAATGGTCGGCTACAAAACAGTGGCCGGCGGAAGCTCTGATCCGGAGTGTACGCACGTGATTCTGACTCTGAATGAGTATAATAAGCTGCATCAGCGGATTCGTGATGCAATAAACGATGGGGAACGTGCAAAGGATGAAGCGGCACGTGCGGCCGCAGCGTCTGCAGCGAACGCAGAGAAAGCAGTTAAGAAAATTCAGGCTGACGCAGCGCAGGAAATAGCACAACTGGAAAAGAAAATAGAGACGGAACGGGCGGGCAAGGAATATCAGATCGGGTTGAACCAGGACTTCAAGCGGATTGCCCGCGAACGTGCGAACGCGGATCGAGGTATCAAGCCGAAGAAAGAACGCTCTGGATATGTGGTGTTGTCTTCCCGGCAGAAGAAATACAAGTACAAAAAGAACAGGGATCATATAGCTGAAGTATACCTATGGGAAACGGTGATCCAGACACCCTACGTCGTGAGTTTTACCGCAGAACAGGTAATGACCGAAACGCAGGAACTGTTTGCAAGAGATGAACAAGGGGATTGGATGATCGGTCGGCTTGGTATTGAGGGTGAATATGATGGCAAGTATGAAGAAATGCTTGCAGATCGGCAGTGCGCGACGTGGAGAAATTACAATATCATCGTGGAGAAGATCTTCAATGCTAACGCAAAGGCGGGATATTGGGAGATCATTATCACGCACACAAAACCTCTGGACAATATTGGCACGGAACTGCTGTGATCGAAATACAAATGCCGCCCCCGAAAAGGAGGCGGCATTGCTTTTAGAATTCGTAATGAGTCCACATACTGATAATTTTTACGGTCTTTTCTTCCTCGTACACCTGATAAACAAGCCGGTGCTTGATGTTGATCCGGCGGGAGAAAGCTCCCTGAAGATCTCCCTGCAGCTTTTCACATGGAGGCGGTGTCCGGTACGGATCTTCCCGCAGAATTTCAATCAGTGCTTTTACTTTGGTGTCCAGCTTCGCCGCTTTCAGATTCGCAATGTCGGCTGCAGCTTTCTTTGTGTAGACGATGGAGTACATATCACCATTCTACCTCGCTCTCCGGGACACACTCGGACAGCGGGGTTTTCAGTCCGTCCACGATCTTCTCTTTCATACCGGGGATGGAACTGAGGTGCAGCGTTTCCATCAGACCGTTGTAATCTTCTTCGCTCAGAACAACGGCATTGCCGTTCTTGGTGGTAACGTTGATAGGTTCATTGAACCGGATCGTCTGCTCGAGCAGATCGAAAATGTTTTTCCTGAAATGTGTTATATTGATGTTCAGCATAGTATCAATCCTCCGTATGTACATTATAGCGTACATCGCGGCGGTTGTCAAGAGAAATGTACCATTTCGTGTACATCTTTTTCTCGAAACCTCTTGAAAAATTATGTCAAGTGTGGTACAATATTACTGTCAAAAGCTCTGCACAAAAACCTATTGATAATAAACTCCCACTGATCTCCGGCGTGGCTGCAGGATGGTTCAGTGGGTAAAAATAGGGCAAAAATGGCTAAAAAATGTATTGATAATAAACGCCCCCTATATAGGGTGTTCCCTGTGAGTTCTCTTTCTCTCTTAGATAAGACAGAAAGTCGGAGGGGTGGTTGGGGTGAGGATTGTGCCTGTTGAATTGTGTGAAACTCGTTAGAGTTTTGCACATTTCAATAGGTCAATCCGAGGGGAAGGCGGGGAGGTGACTTTCTGCTTTAGTCTTTTGCTCCCCGCCTTCCCTTTCCCCCGCCGCAGCGGGTTCTTCATTTTTTCATCGTTGCCAGGGCGTCAAGACTGTGTGAACTGTGGTAAACTCGTCAGAGTTTTCCATAGTTTGCACAGTTAGCCCGAACCTCTGTAGGTTGATGTTGTTGGTGATCTGCAGGAGCTTATGCTCCGTCTGAAGATCTCCTGTGTTGCCGTTGGAGTAGTATAGCGGTTCTATCGTCCGATGCACTATCTTTGGATGCCGGTACTTTTCCACCGCCTTAGCGGCGCGCAGCGCAGGCGTCAGCCTGTGGTAAAGTGCCGGCGGATGCTCAACTTCGGGCGAGCAGTTTACGCTTCATGGGCAGTTCGGTGGCGGCTCCGGCAAGCGGTTTTTGTATGGTGAGTATTGATTACGGTCAGTTTTGCTTGTAGACAGTGTATGCACGTTGAGGTGATTTTATGCAGGACATTATGGAAGTCAGCCCGTATATTCAGAAGCAGCGGGCGTTGTATCTTGAGAAAAACGAATGGTTGGATGCTCATTATGAGCAGATCGAACCTCATGCGTTCTATCGTGAGATCTTTCCTGTCGGCTCTTTCGAGCGTAAGGGGCATTATGAGGACGAGAAAGGCAACGGGGTGGGTATATCTGTCCATGAGGCTCCAGAGAGCTCTGAAGGGGCTGAAAACGGCTCAGAACGGCGTGGAAATGGCATTGGTATGAATGTCAAGTCAGAAGGTAAAGTTCATCGTTATGTGATCAACGATGGGCACGAGAAGCTTGATGAGTTGATTGGGCAAGAGTTTGCGATTATGTCTCCTGTGTCCTACTTCGGAAAATCAAGAGCCGGTAAATATGCCCGGTACTTGTATGCGATTACGTTCGATCTGGATGGCGTGGATATGCCTCAGCTCAGAGATACTTTCCATCAGATGAACCGTGGTTTTATACCGGCAGCAACCTTTGTTGTAAACAGCGGAACGGGACTTCACTTGTATTATGTCCTTGAGACTCCGGTAGCGATGTATCCGCAGAATCAGAAATTTTTGAAAGAACTGAAGTATGTTCTGACACGTAGAATCTGGAACCGTTTTACTTCCAAGATCGAGGAACCGCAGGTTCAGGGTGTTCTACAGGGGTTCCGCGTGGTTGGCAGCGGAACAAAGCTGGGGCTTGATTATCCTGTTGTGGCGTATCGGTACGGTGATCCGGTGTCTCTTGAGTATTTACTACAGTATGTGCCGGACACGAATGGTGATCTTCAGCGTGTGACCGGGATTTTGGAGAAAGGAACGCTGTCCATCGAGGAAGCCAAAAAGAAGTATCCGGAATGGTATGAGCGGCGTGTGGTTCGCGGCGAACGGCGCGGACGGTGGACGGTGAAGCGGGATCTGTACGATTGGTGGCTGAGGAAGATCGAGACGGAGATCCACGTCGGTCATCGGTTCTATGGTATTATGACGTTGGCCATCTATGCTGTGAAGTGCAGTATTGATGAAGATGAGCTGCGGCGTGATGCGGATAGGCTTATGAAAATTTTTGACGATATGAGTTATGAAGATTCCAACCGGTTCACCGTCGAGGATGTTGTCAAGGCTCTTGAGATGTACAACGAAAATTTTGTGACGTTCCCGCGGGCTGATATTGCCAAGTATTCCGGGATTCCGATTCCTTCTAACAAACGGAATTGGAGAAAACAGGATGAGCATTTACAATGGTGTCGAATCATTCAAAAAGCGAATGATGAAGTGGACGGTACTGATTGGCGGAGTGGTAATGGTAGACCATCCAAAGAACAGACTATTCGTGATTATATGATTGCCCATCCGGAAGTTAGGAAGAAAACGGAAATTGCAGAGGCATTAAAAATAAACAGACATACGGTCGGCAAATATTATGATATGATACGTGCTGAGATTGATCAACAAAGACGCGAGGAAGAACCGCAACGCAGAGTTGTGGTGGAAAACGGTAGACTTCGAGTTAAAGTCGTTCCATCACCTGAATTGTTAGAAAAAGGTATCAAGGCGTTTGAGTTTGATTTTGAGGGATGTGAAGAATAAACGATGGAAACTGAGGGTACAGAGATGGAGCAAAATGAGAAAAAATTACATACGGACGGACTTTTGACCGTACAGCAATTTGCTGCATTGGTCGGAAAATCACCACAGTCGATTTATAAGAGGTTGAATAAGGTTGACAACCCGGTTGACAACTTGGTTGTCAACCCCATTCAACCCTATGTGGTTGTGGTTGATGGGCAGAAAATGTTGAAAACACAAGCGCTTTCGGAACTCTATGGGATGGAGGTTGAACAACCCATTCAACCCGGTTGTCAACCTGAAAGCGAAAAGTTGTCAACCCCATTCAACCCGGTTGAACAACCTATTCAACCCCATGCAGATGAAAAATCATCGGATGAAGTAGCTTTTTTAAGAGAACAGATCAGACGTCAGGACACGATGATCGAATCTCTGAACAAGGAGCTTGAGAAAGAGCGTGAGCACAACAGGGAGAAGGATCGGCAGCTTCTCGATACTCTCGCAAAACTTGCTGAAACACAGGCAGCGTTGGCTGCAGGACAGAACGCAGAAAAGCAGAAAGCTCTTGCCGAAACGCTGATTGAAGGACAGCAGATGATGGATGTAGAACACAAAGAACCTCTGGAACCGGTAGAAACAGATTTTGAAGAAGAATTTCGTGATGAAACGAAAAAGTATGGAGTTCTACAGAGAATATGGGCGGCAATTACGAACAAGTAAGAACCGAATGGCGCACATCTATACGGGTGTATCCGTATGTGAAAAAATAACAGCACCGACATTCAACGTGTCGGTGCTGTTTTGCGTCACGATGTTCCGATCAAGAGGGATTGCCCTCCTGCGCTGCAGAGTAGTGTTCCATGATTGGAGTGTAGCCGAATAACTTTTTAGGAGATAAATGGGGGAGTATACCACAACAATATTATAACTTCAAGTATAATAATTGAAATTATAATAAACCAATATAAAAGGGGGAGCTGTCCGCAGACAGCTGGGGGAATCCCCCAACAGGAACGGACGAATGTGTCGGTGTAGCTGCCGCTGATGCGGTGGCTGCAGTAGCGCAGACGGACGATCCTGCGGGAGAATATTACGATGAGGGCGAAATCATTAAACTGCTATAAATCCAACAAAAATAGAATCAAAAAATATTAACGAAAAATACATGGTGCGTTAATTGCATTATTTGGTTGAATTTGGTATAATAAATACGACAATAGGATAAATGTCTTCTGGCTTCGCTTTTTCCGAGAGATCAGTTCGCACGTATAGGAAAGAGGTGACGGAGATATGATGTTAGAACTGAGATGTGAGTGCAGTCATATGCGTTATTGGATGCATGAACACCTGGGATTGTCGATATTATGTCCAATAAAGATTGTTGGGAATGGCGCATAGATGCACGACTAAAAAGATAAGTGTGTCTATGCGCTTTTGCGGCTTTAAGAGACACGAAACTAAAAAGGAGGATATAGTGTATGTCTGTAAGTTATTTCTGCGAGACTCTTGCTCTTGCAGGGGATTCTTCAAAAACAAGAACATTTCGTTGGTGGACTGCAAGCAACCAAGATATCTCCGTATTAAGCATGGTAAGGAACAACCAGGGGAGTACTGTTGCCAATTGGGGCGTAGATACTGCTGTAAACGGCGTGTTATTTCCTCTTAATGGAATCAATAACACAGTTAATGCTTTTGCGATAGACGGAAGTACATGGGCTATTAATGGATGCAATATAAATTACGAAGATGCTGCTCATACTCGACCGTTTGATTTCTTGATGGATCCGATTGATAAGAGAGGTACGGAGTCATTGATTTTCTTTGGAAATGGTGGGGAGTTACCTGTAAATAGTGTGGCTGGACCTGGGGATGGATACTCGAATATTACGTTGTCTGATATTAATTGGGGGATTGGTGGGTTGGATTTAGAGCTCAGCAACTCTAATTATGATAACAAATCCACGTTCAACTTGAATTGGAAGTGGCGTGATTGTTGTGGAAGTCCTTCTTATCATGCAAGAACGGCTATTGGATATATTGGCGGAAGTTACCAATCAACAGATTTTATTATAGCGACATGTGAAGAATGTACGATGTATGACATAAGAATGTTCTTAAAACAGCATGGGTGTGGATATTTTGGCATTTATCTTGATGGCGGCGACTCTACAAGTGCGACAAATGATGGCACGGTTGTTATCTCAAGTACGAGAAGAATTCCAACTATTATCGCGTTGTCATGAGTACTATAATCTACATTGTTGATGATGCATGTAAGTAGGATTAAAAATGAAAATTAGTTCAACATCCCACAGCTTTGTGGGATGTTGAACTATATGACATATATTGATTGGATGTGTAGAGATGAAATATAGAATGATGATGCTGTTGTTAACAGCGTTGATCGTGGTGAGTTCGTGTGAGAACGCACCTGTTAACGCAACCACAATCGAAGTACTGATAGAAGATCAAAAAATATCAATAGATGTTGATTCGCTGCATGAATGGGAGAGCTTTCGTAGTGCGAGAAGCTCAACAAACACCATTCAAGTGGTTCCCACGGAGGATTTTGAAAACAGAATTGATTATAACGAAATAATTATATTTAAAGAAAATGCGATTTTACTGAATGAGTATATCTATATACCAGTACTGTGTTGTGGTCTGTATGATGAGTATGTGTATGATCCTACTACTGAAGTAGGGTATTATATGAGCGGCGTTCAATCCTTATGCAAAGAAAAAAATGACCAGATCGCACTTGCTCGTAAACACGAACATATTTATTATCTGAATAAACTGATTAGCATAAATGAAGATCTGTCTGCTGCTGTTGTTCGAAGGAGTAATAAAGATAACTATAGCGCTGGCAATTATTTGGCGGGAGAATATTATGTTTTAGATTTCGAAACAGGAGAATTTGAATATATCTGTGATAGTTATCCTCATTATAGCGATACAATTCCTGGTACTAGAATAGAAGGTATTGAGTGGAATGATGATGAAGAAGTGAAAATTTCCACATACAATAGTGATGATGAACTGTGCATCTACGCAGCAAACAAGAATGATAGAACTTGGAAAATAACATGCGTATCATGAAGAGGTAAGCATTCGAACATACTCGTGATAAACACAAATCTGTCTGCAGACAGCTGGGGGAATTCCCCCAACAGGAACGGACGAATGCGCCGGTGTGGCTGCCGCTGATGCGGTGGCTTCAGCGGTGCAGACGGACGGGGCTGCAGGCTCCATCCAGAAAAGGGAGAGAATGAGTGCCGGTGACGGCGCTGGTTCTCTCCCTTTTCTTGGAAAATAACGGGTTATCCGTTTGTGCTTATAGCATGAACGGGTAAACCGTTATAAGCGGATAAATTTGTTATAAGCTCTTGACAAATTCATCTTTTTATGCTATAATATATCATGCAGAGATAGTCTGCGCTCGTCTGGGCGAGGATAAACAGCTATTAAGCCCAGAGCGTTCCGGTTCTCACCGGGAGTTAGCACTATGCTATCAGGAGTCATTCGGGTTTGATACACCTGTGTAATGCACGGACTCGCCGCAGTAACCTTTGTGAATTGGAAAAGTGCATTATGGACCTTCACGTAAGTAATCCTTTTGAAAGCGTGTTGTAAGCAAAACGTATCGAAATGCGTGCGGTGCTGCTGTAAAAAGCGCCGTGGAGTTGATTTCTCCGTCAAAAATCCGACAGTTCCGGTCTGCCGTAGACGTTATAACAAGCCGGCTGCACACATAAGCAGTAAAAAAGTGTTGGGAG
>JAFUKI010000104.1 GCA_017467815.1 Clostridia bacterium | reverse complement strand
TCGGTGACGATTTCATCCGCTTCACCAAGGTCGCGGTAGTAATTGACGGCAATCTGCATTTCTTCCTCAATGGCGGAAATGCTGTACAGATTCTCGAAATTGTTGACGATATCGAAAATCACCGCGTTTGTTTTGCTTGACGCTGACAGCGCGCGGCCGATTTGCTGTTTATATATAATGGGGGAAATCGTCGGACGGAGCAGGATGACACCATCGATATCGTCCACGTGAACGCCTTCGTTGAGCATATCAATGCAGAACAGGAGCTTCAGGTGGTCGCTGTTGTCCGCTTTGAAATCGGCAAGCGCCTGAGAAGTCGCCGGATCGTCGGAGTACGCAGAGTAGACATTCGGACGCTTATCGACCTTCCCGAACCACTCCGGCACCTTGCCGATCATCTCGCTCATGTGCTCTGCATTTGCGGTGAAGACGATATATTTTCCATGAGGTTCACTCATGTGTTTTGCAAAAATTTCATCCAGACCGTCAGCCTTGTCAAGTGCACGGCGCAGGGCATCGAGATACACCTCTGCCGCATCACGGACAGCTTTGTTTTTCGCCTGACGGACCTTGCGCTGGTATTTCTCCAAATCCTTCTGATAGGAGAATACCGACAGCACATACTTCGGTGGATGCAGAATCCCGCGGACGATGGCTTCCCCGAGGGTCATCTCGGATGCCACATTGCCGTCGAACAGCTCGTCCGCCATGTCACGCTGATTGTCAAGATAGCGGATGTTGGTGGCGGATAGTCCGAGAAGCTGGGCGTTCGGGTAGGTTTTCAGAAGTTTTTCCACGCCGACCTGCCACATTTCAGCTCCTGCACGGTGAAATTCGTCCAGAATGATGTAGTCTGGCTGAATCTCTGCTATTTCCGTTTCGCTCATGAGCATCAGCTTGGCGTAGGTGAAGAACGTAATGTTCTCCGGTACATATTCGCCGGTGACTTTTTTCAGATTTTCAATCTGTGTTTCAAAAATATATGAGGAAGGAGAGAGCCAGCATACTGCGGAATCGGGATGGTCTTCACACAGGCGGAATCCGATGAAGGATTTGCCAGTGCCCGTGGGGTGTATGATCGCCGCTTTTCCGGTTTCCGTAAGCATTTCTTCGGCGGCATTGTATGCGGTTTCGTTATGGGAAAATAAAGAAATCACATGAACCACCTCTGCTTTGCGTATGCTGAAAGGAGATGAGTTTCATGTGATCTGTGAACAGTGGTGCGTAAGGTGCACCTTTTGTGCCGGTAATTCGTTGACAAAAAACAGATAAAGTGATATAATATATTCTGTATAAAAATATTGATTTTGGGGAAGGATTCATGTCATCAACCAGGATTCCCGTTCCGGCACAAAAGGTGCAGGTTTTGTTCCAATTTATTCCTAATTCGTAACTTGTGTCCGAAACAACACAAATTTTGTCCGTGATAACCGGCTTGCAGAAGGTCATTTTTCTGTCAGCCGGTCTTTTTTTGTCCACCTTTGAAAAGTTGTGTGCGATACTCCAAGAAGATCGGCTGCCGCTCTGCAGGACAGTTCTCCATGAACCCAGCGGCTGAAAACGCTTTCGTAATTATCCGGTCGTTTCATGGCACTCCGTCCGCAGTGTACTCCTCTCGCCTGTGCCGCATCGATTCCCTCACGCTGGCGTTGTTTTATGAATTCGCGCTCAGTCTGGGCAACGTAGGAAAGCAGCTGCAAAACGATATCAGCAATCAGCGTTCCCGTTAGATCCCGTCCGTTCCGCGTGTCAAGCAGCGGCATATCCAGCACAACAATATCGACTTTCTTTTCCTTTGTCAGAATTCTCCACTGTTCCAGAATTTCCTCATAATTTCTTCCAAGCCGGTCGATGCTCTTGATCACAAGAATGTCGCCCGGCTTCAGCTTTTTCAGCAGTTTCCGGTACAAAGGACGCTCAAAATTCTTGCCGGACTGTTTTTCGATGATCATCTTCGAACGCTCGACTCCGAATTCCGTCATGGCAATGATCTGCCGGTCTTCGTTCTGTTCTCTGGTGCTGACCCGTATGTATGCGTAGGTTTGCATTTTGTGGTCCCTCCATGCAGTAATGATTTCTTATATATTTTACTGCCGGAATGGGAACCTGTGATGACTGTTACTTATATGCCGCACAATATGCGATATATCGTAAATATATCACATAAATCACATTTCTGCGATATATCGCACACATATTTATTTGCTATGGTGTAAAATTATAATGAACGATAAATCGCAGAAGGAGGGATACCATTGCAAACCAAAGAAGCCGTTGCAAAGCGAATACTGCAGTTGTGCGACGAGAAGAAAATCGCAGTGAACGCATTGGCAACCATTTCCGGTGTCACTCCCTCCACCGTGTACAGTATGCTGAACGAAAAAAGCCAGAATCCCGGTGTGGTTTCCATCAAGAAACTTTGTGATGGGCTGGGTATATCCGTCAGACAGTTTTTCGACTGTGATTTATTCGATGATAATGAACAGGAAATACAGTGAATGATATAGAATCAGAAGGTGATGAATCATGCGGGATAGACATCCGATTATCGGTCGGATAACCACGCATACCAAATCCAACCGCATAATCGTACGACGTAGAACAACATAGGTTGGCTGCGTTTCGGATGTATATTACAGCACAAGGCTGCCGGCCTATGGGGGATGGCAGGTGACTTGTGCTGTTTTTTTTGTTATCAGAGGTAGTGATTATGAGTATTTGTATGAGAATCCGGAAACGGATTGCACAACGACTGCTTGGTAAGAACTATGTGATTCTGACTGTTGAGGATTATGATGGGCTGAAAAAGATTGAACTGGATTACCGGTCGAAACTGGATGAGTACAAACGCAGACTGCAGGAGTCAGAGATTGATTCCCGAGAATACAAATTTTATAAAGCCTTTGTCGATACGCTTGTGGAACTGGAAAAAGAACTCCACAATACGGATGATGTGGAGTTAATCATTGACAAAACCCTGCAGCGAGCTTGCGA
This sequence comes from Clostridia bacterium, assembly GCA_017467815.1. GTDB lineage: Bacteria > Bacillota > Clostridia > Oscillospirales > CAG-272 > UMGS1696. The sequence goes on along the minus strand of JAFUKI010000104.1, from coordinate 4,399 downwards.
ATTTTACGGTGCGGATTGGTCAGGTTTTCTTGATGTTGATACGGTTATGGGTGTATGGTCGCCGTATCGGTGGTATAATCCAAGTAAAAATGACAAGACCCGTAAGCTGATGGCAGAATTTGAATCCATCGACTGCATGAAACGGTGGATGAAAGCAATGGATGAAAGTAAGCCGGTCTTTATTTCAGATGCCGAAGAGATCAGAAAAAGTGATCCCGACGAATATGAAATGTACCGGAAGCTGAGAGCGAAGTCTATTCTGGCAGTTCCTGTATTTCCCCGTCCTACCGGCTTCATGGTTGTCCGGAATCCAACCCAATATATGTCACCGGAAGAAAGTGCCATGCTGCAGATGTTCGCCTATGTCATGCTGACAAGTATCAATGATAAAAAATCAGCGGAAATGCTTTCCATGACATATACATCTGATGAGATAGAGAAACCGAATGAAGTCATGATTCACCTTTTCGGAGAAGTAAAGATTGTTACTTCCAAGGCTGTATTCACGGAAAAAATGCTTGGAGCACCTGCTGCAGTTCAGCTGCTGACATTTCTGATTCTGAATCAGAATAAGCTGTATACATCCAGGGATATCGCTGAACGATTTACTCTGGATAATCTGGAAACCGACGCCGAAAAAATGGCGGGAAATCTCCGGACACAGATCAGCCGGGTTCGAAAAAATTATCCCGTCATATCCGACCTGATCGTTTCACCCAAAAACGGCGGATATATGCTGAACGAGAATTATGTCATCAAAACGGACATACAGATGTTCAATCAATGTACTGCAGCCGCATTTGCAACCAATTCCAACCTGGCAAAAATTGATAATTTGAAGAAAGCCGTCAATATGTATCACGGTGATATTCTGGAATCCGCTTCCGGCGCACACTGGCTGATGCAGGATGCCAATTACTGGCATCTGCAGTATATCAACGCTGTCAACCTGCTTCTGGAAGCATTTTCAAAATACGACGAATACAGCAGTATCCAGCAATATGGTGAGCAATCCTTGCATATCGCATCCGGGAATAAAAATGCGTATTACTGGCTCATTTTTGCCTACATCCATTTGAATGCCCCGGAAATAGCCCGCGGAACCCTGGAACGAGCGAAGAAATTCCTTATTGATGAAGATTACGCTGATTTGATCGAAAAATTGAAGCAAGACAGCATGATTATCCACAATTCAGCCCTGTAACAGATTTTTAACACCCTATGTAACAGATTGTCACAGCCTCCGGAAAAATATTTTGATGTAACATTTATTTAACGTTCACAGCAACATTCCGGTTAACACCTCCCGATTTATGCTGAAATGGCAAAAGCAAATTGCCATTATCATAAACTTCGGAGGAACCAAAATTGAATATTTCCGCCAATAGACGAGCGGCAGCTTTTGCAACAAAACGCAAAGGCTGCCGCTCTTTTTTTATGCTGTCATCACAGCCGCGCTGCCGTTCTCCGCCCGGATTTGTTTTGATTCAACCCCAAACAAATTCAAATCGGAGGACAGAATCATGCCATGGAATAACGGCTATGAACGAAAGAAATTTGAAGAAGAACAGAAAAGACTTGCCAAAGAATACCATGCGGCAGGAATGTCAGAGGAACAGATTCACCAGATGTACCTGTTCGATCTGGCGCAGTTTAACAGTCTGCGGCGCGAACGGGAACACACACAGTCATTCCCCGACGGATTCCCGGAAGATGATCCGGTAGGCACCTCGCCGCTGAATCGGAAATTTCTGTCGGCAGTTTCCACTGAAATAACAATGTCTGATTTTCAGGCGCGCTATTGGTGGGTCGATGATCTGGATTCACCGGAGCTGATTGCTCTGGTACATAAACTCACGCCTGAAGAACTGGAACTCGTCACATTGATTGTTTATGAAAAGGTTCCGCAGAAAGAGGTAGCAGAGCGTTTAGGTATTGTTCAAGGTACAGTAAGCAAAAATTTTGAAAAAGCGAAAAAATTTCTGAGAAATTTTCGAAAAATGGAATAAAAAACGCTTTCTCACCGGCTACCACTTGAAGGGACAAGTTTTGTTTCTTCTCCACGCCGCACGGTAACAGTTTAACCCCGTCCGGCGCGACGCTGAAAAATTTCAGCAAGGCTCATTGAAAACTGAATACCTCCCGCGGATAATGAACTCTTTGTGCGAGCCAGTCCGAATGTGCGCCATGACCATCTATGATGAGAGCGATGGCAGATTACATCTGCTCACAACTTCGGTAAAATCGGACAGCCACCGACCGGCGATAACCACAATGAGCTGAGACTCCCCACCAGCTACAGTCCGAGCGTGATAACAACCGTCGCAGACGATAGGGTGAGAGGTTCCAATGGATGTACGAGTGCCGACAGCTTCAGGCAGTCATGCGGGAGATGAAAATTCTATCAGGAAGGAGGTGAACCTCCCCTGAACTTGTTCAGGCACTAATAATGAAAAAGTCAGACAAATTCAATTCTTCCGGGTATTTGGATATGACTGCGTATCTTGCGCTGAAAAACGTTGAACGTGAAGAAGCTGAGAAACAGCAGTCCATGTCTGATTCAAAACGGAAGAAGCGAAAGAAAAAACGCAGGAAGTCCGATAAGTAGCCGGTACATACCTGCGTAAAGTTCAAAGTTATAAATCAAGAGCTGACAGCCACCGGGCATTTACACTATATGCCCCCGAACACCGCTGTCAGCTTTTTCTTATGCCTTTGAAATTCAACAAAATGCAGAAAGGAAATGCCATCATGGAAAAAGTAAAACAGCAGCCGAACGCACCTGTTACATCATACAGAGAAGTCAAGATCGGCAACACTCTCTACCGCGTCACCAGCATTTTCACCGGCGAAAAAGACCTCGGTAAAACGCTGGAATCTCTCGTCATCCGCCGTGCTATGACGGATTCACCGCAGACGGCGGCAACGGCATAATCGGTGACATCCTTGTGCGGCGATTCTCTATGTGGTATAATATTCATGCAAGAGAGCCAATCGCCGCATTGGGTATGTTCCCATCGGGAGGTAAAACAAAGATATGGAGAAAACATACAATGTAGGCATCTATTGCAGATTATCAAACGACGATGAACGCGACGGTGAATCCGTCTCCATCGAAAATCAGAAGTTACTGCTTCAGCGGTACGTCAGTGAACGTGGCTGGAATGAGATCGACTGCTACTGTGACGACGGGTACTCTGGTACGAACTTCAACCGTCCCGCGGTCAAGCGTCTGATTGAAGATGCAAAGGCAAAGAAAATCAACTGCATCGTGGTCAAGGACTTATCACGTTTTGGTCGTAATTACATCGAATTCGGTCAGTACACCGATTATCTTTTCCCGTCCATTGGCTGTCGGTTCATCGCCGTCAACAACGGTATCGACACTATGAGCACAAACGGCAGTACCGACGTCATGTGCTTCTTGAATTTATTTATTCAGCTTCCATTAGTGGCATACAAATTGAACAAGAACATTTTTGTATGACATCAAGGGGAATTTGTAGCTATCACAATCTGAATCTTAGCGAAATATGGAACTCATCCCTCATTCCAGAGATTATACTTGGCCCGATGTGTATCCAAAATGAAATTGAATTGAAAAAATTCCTGAAATATTATGGATTGGAGAACACAAAAATTTCGATTTCTGAAATTCCGATTCGATAATTGAGCAAAAAGTACTTGATATATAACGGCTGCATCATTCTTTTCCACGAAAATCCCCGTGCCATCTTTAAAACCACGCCCAAATATGATATAATACAAATACCATAACTCCGCTGTCGCTGACCGTGAATAACCATACCCGGCAACTATGCGGCAACCACATATCAGCAAGCCATGCCTGATGAATAATGTGTCCCACCTCAGATACTGCAAGTTATATTACTTAAACAAATTTGTTTAACTTTCGGCGTTGTAGAGAGAGTGGGAATGAGAAAAATTTAGCAAAAACGCGATTTTCCTGCATTTCATGCAATGAAATGCGGTGTAGAACCTGACAAAATGACGTTTTCCCGCTGATTTGATAGCAGAATGAGAGACCGCCGAAAATTCTGTGTAAACCAATGAATAAATACTTCCAATCAGACGAAACTCAAAGCATGAGCAACATCTGAAAGGAAGTATTTTTCATGGAAAAAGCAAGCAAAGAATTACTGAAGGAATTCGTAAACAGCCAGCACTTCACCAGCACCACAGACATCATGAACAGTATGAAAGACCTGTTCAGCGACGTACTCCAGCAGGTGATGGAAGCCGAACTGGAAGAAACGCTGGGCTACGAAAAAAGCGGACACGCGTCGGAAAATACAGAACCCGGCAAGGGCAAAAACTACCGCAACGGATACTCGAAAAAGACCGTAAAAACACAGCTGGGTGAAGTGGATGTCAAAAT
>JAFUKI010000012.1 GCA_017467815.1 Clostridia bacterium | reverse complement strand
GACAAAACCGATACTTCGATGCTATACTATTCATGGAAAGACAACTCCTTTGGCTTGATGTTGGTTTGGTCGCTTACATCTTACCTTTTTTGAGTTGTCTTTTCTATATTTCCTTTGTTACTTATCTATTGTACCATAACAAGAATGTAAAAAAGTTTACAAATACACAGGTAATAAAATCGAAGTTATCAATTTTCCGTCATCCCCTTGCACTTTTCAGGGATTCGGTTTATAATAATGGTATTGTAAAAATTTCGCTTTTTTAAAAGGAAGAAAAATCTATGGCAGTTATTACAATCATCGGTTCCGGCATGATGGGCTCCGCACTTGCCTTTCCCGCAAGAGAAAACGGTCACGAAGTCCGTATCGTAGGCACACATCTGGACCGGGATATTATCGAAACCAGCCGTGCAACCGGCAGACATCCCAAATTCGAAAAGGATTTTCCGGCGGGGATCTCCTTCTATCAGATCGAAGAAATCGGCGATGCGCTTCCCGGTACCGATGTGGTAATCGGCGGTGTCAGCAGCTTCGGTGTGGAATGGTTTGCGGAAAAGATTCTTCCCATTCTGCCCGACGGTATGGTGGTTCTTACCGTAACCAAGGGACTTATGGACACCCCGGACGGACGTCTGATCACCTATCCCGCCTACTGGCAGCAGAAGCTGGATGCTCTCGGCAAGAAGATTTCCCTGAATGCGGTGGGCGGTCCCTGCACCAGCTATGAGCTTGTAGCCCACGACCAGACCGAAGTCAGTTTCTGCGGCGCGGATCTGGAGATTCTTGCCCGTCTGAAAGAGATCATGACCACCGATTACTATCATATCAGCATCACCACCGACATCACCGGTATCGAAAGTGCGGTTGCTCTGAAAAACGGTTATGCCCTGGGCATCGCCCTCACCATCGGTCTGAATCAGAAGGAATTCGGTGAAGACAGTCCCCTGCACTTCAATTCCCAGGCAGCGGTTTTCGGGCAGAGCATGAAGGAAATGTACCGTCTGCTGGAATTCCAGGGTGCAATGACCCTCAATAATCTGGCTGTAGGTGTGGGGGATCTGTACGTTACCGTATACGGCGGACGTACCCGTCTGGTAGGTATTCTGCTGGGACGCGGTCTGAATATTGACGAAGCGGAAGCAGAACTGAAGGGCGTTACGCTGGAATCCCTGGTGGTTGCCCGTCGTGTTGCCCGTGCCATCAAGATCAATGCCGCAAACGGTACGCTGGACGCCGCCGACTTCCCCATTCTCATGCACATTGATGAGATTCTGACCGAAAAGAAGCCGGTAAACCTCCCCTGGGAAGACTTTACCTACGCGGAACAAATCTAAAACCAACCGTCGATTGAAGTTTTGGCTTTCAAAGTCTTACTGTTTTAAAATAAATCCATGCAAGGAGACTCAATATGGAAATTCGGTTCGGACTGTTCGCCGATCTGCATTATGCACTGCCGGAATCGGAAAACAGGGGTTACAGCCAACGGACTTTTGACGATATGAAGAAAGGACTGGCGCGCTTTGCGGAGAAGGAGGTTTCCTTTGCGGTATGCCTCGGGGACATCGCCCAGCCCGCAGCCGACAGAGACGAGCAGTACCGTCAGATACAGACCGTGGTTCGTACATGGAGCCATTACGGTTTTCCGGTACATCCCGTCATGGGGAATCACGAATTCCAGCAGCTCACACTGGAAGATATGCTTGAAATATTGCAGACAGACCGCACCTATTACAGCTTCTCTCTTGGAGATATCCGGTTTGTGATACTGGATTCTGCCTATAATCCGGACGACAGCCATTTCAGCGCCAATAATTTTGACTGGCGCTACGGGAAATTATCCGACGCAGAGGTACACTGGCTGAAAGCGCTTCTCGCCGACGGAAAGCGGACCTTTCTGTTCACCCACGGCAATTTCTATCTTGATCCCGACGAATACTGTTCAGAATGGTACCATGTGCTGAACCACAGGGAAATCTGTGATATTCTGGAAGAATCGGGTTGTGTGGAAGCGGTATTCCAGGGGCATCATCACACATTCCGTCATGCGCTCCATCGGGGTATCCGGTTTGTGAACATCCCCAGTCCCGAAAGAAGTCCCGCATACTGTGAAGCGGATTTCCCGGTTGTGGAAATTCTGGATGAGGGATTTCTGTATAACGGTGAACGGTTGATTTGAATCCAATATTTACGGAACTTCGTCTGTTATGGACGAGGTTCTTTTTTTATTCTCCGCCTGTACATGATCCCCCGGCACATCGGCAATACTATTTCTTATCCAACACCCGTAATGTGAGGTATATATGTGTACAGCTATTGCCAAACGGTTCACCGACAGTTATTTCGGGAGGACCCTGGACTATGATCATGTTTATCCTTTTCAGCCCGTCATGACACCCCGGAGGTTCCGGCATTGTTTCCGACATATGGATTCCCCCGCGGTTTCCTATGCCATACTCGGAATGGGGATGCCGTCGGATGGGGTACCGCTGTTTTTCGATGGGGTGAATGAAAAAGGGGTATTTGCCGCCGGGTTATTGTTTGAAAACAATGCCGTATACCGGAAGCCTCTTGCCGGTATGGACAATATTCCCTCTTTTGCGGTGATCCCCTGGCTGCTCAGTCACTGCGGATGCCTGCAGGAAGTCCGTACTGCCCTTACACGGATCAATATTGTGGATACGGCATTCCGGGAAGATCTGCCGCCCTCTCCCCTGCATTGGTTCATCAGTGACGGCGAGCATTCCCTGGTGGTGGAATCTCTGGCGGACGGCATACAGATACACGACAATCCTGCCGGTGTGCTGACCAACAATCCGCCCTTCCCTCTGCAGATGTTTCATCTGACGCAATACATGGGACTGTCCCCTTATCCGGCAGAAAACCGTTTTGCCGATGGGATGGCATTCTCCCCTTACAGCCGCGGCATGGGTGCGCTGGGTCTGCCGGGGGATGGGACTTCCCCTTCACGATTTGTACGTGCCGCGTTTGTGGGGCACAATACACTCTCCGGCACATCGGAGGAGGAAAATGTGGGACAGATATTCCATATTATGACCTCTGTTGAACAGCAGAAAGGGTGTGTACGTCTGGAAAACGGGGGTATGTCCCATACGCAGTACATCTCCTGCACAAACGGCAGTCGGGGGATCTATTACTACACCACCTATCACAACCGGCGGATCACAGCGGTGGATATGTGGGCGGAGGATATGGACAGTGAGAATATGATCCTGTTTCCCCTTGGGGAATGTGAAGATATTCTGTATCAGAATCGGGGGTGATGGGTAGAAAAACAAAGTTGAGGCTGTGAATCTTCGGGTGCTGTTCTCCCCAAAACTTGACAATACCGGGCATTTCCTATATAATAAGAATAATAAATATTCTGTTTTAGCGGATATCCCCGAAAGGATGATCATTATGGAACACACCCAACTTGATGAAAACGAAAGACAGCAGCACGAGAAATTTATCCGCATGACCACCGGTAAGCCGGAGAAACTGATCTGCCAGCTTGCTGTACCCAGTATTATCAGTATGCTCATCACCAGTTTCTATAATATGGCGGATACGTTCTTCATTGCGAAACTGGAAAACACTAGTGCCACCGGTGCGGTAGGGGTTGCCTTTTCCCTGATGGCGATCATACAGGCATTCGGCTTTTTCCTCGGCCACGGTTCCGGCAACTATATTTCCCGGGAACTGGGGAAGAAAAACCTGAAAAATGCCGAAGAAATGGCGTCCACCGGTTTCTTTACCGCGCTGATTGTCGGTACATTCATTATGACTGCCGGACTGATTTTTATCAATCCCCTGGCAAAACTCCTCGGTTCAACCGACACCATTCTCCCCTATGCCGCCGATTACATCCGCTATATCCTGATCGGCTGTCCCTATATGTGTGCCTCCATTGTACTGAACAACCAGCTGCGGTTCCAGAGCAATGCGTTTTTCGGTATGATCGGACTTGCCACAGGTGCGGTTCTGAATATCGCGCTCGACCCGATCTTCATTTTTATTCTGGATATGGGCGTTTCCGGTGCGGCGATTGCCACCATCATCAGCCAGTTCGTCAGCTTCGTTCTGCTTCTGGTCGGGATGCAGAAAAGCGACAGTCTGAAGATACGGCTGTCCAATTTCCGGCCCAATATGACCTACTTCGTTCAGATCTGCAAAGGCGGTGCGCCTTCCCTCTTCCGCCAGGGACTCGGCAGTGTGGCAAGCATCTGTCTCAACTTCTCCGCCGGAAATTACGGGGATTCTGCGATTGCCGCTATCGGAATTGTGTCCCGGATCATGATGTTTGCTTCTTCCGCGCTGATCGGTTTTGGACAGGGATTCCAGCCGGTATGCGGATTCAACTACGGCGCAAAGCTGTACAGCAGAGTAAAGCGTTCCTTTGTGTTCTGCGTGAAATATGCTTCGATTTTCCTGTTGATCTTCGCTGTTGTTCTGTTTGTCTGCGCCCAGTGGATCATTCCTCAGTTCCAGAAGGAAGACCAGCAGGTCATCTCCATCGGTATTCTTGCCCTGCGCTGTCAGGCTGTCACCTTCCCCTTCATGGCATGGGTGGTTATGTCCAACATGATGACCCAGACCATCGGGAAAGTGTACAAAGCCTCCCTTCTCGCCATGGCAAGACAGGGGATCATGTTTATTCCCTGCGTACTGATCCTGCCTTTGTTTTTCGATATATGGGGGCTTCTTCTGGCACAGCCTGCCGCGGATATGCTGTCGTTCATTCTTGCACTTCCCCTCCAGATCAGCGAAATGCGTGAACTGGACCGGCTGGCGGCGGAAAATCCTCAGTAACCGGCGATTCCCGATACAGTATAACAACTCAAAAAACTGCAGTTTCGTTCATCCTGAGACAAACGAAACTGCAGTCTTTTTATACTTTGACAAAACCTCAGTTCTGTCCGTTTTCTTCTTTTTCGGCAGCTTTCTTGGCAATCGCGCCGCTGATCTTGTCCAGTACAAATACGGACAGGATGATCACTGCGATAACCACGAAAATACACAGCATACCGATTCCCATATAATACAGGTTAGCAACAAATGCAGCAAAATTCAGATTCATATCAATTTACCCCTTTCACTCACATAAAGAAGCTCAGGATAAGACCGCCGGCGATAACGGAAGCGATCTGACCGGATACGTTTACACCGATGGAGTGCATCAGCAGGAAGTTCTGGGGATCCTCTGCCAGACCCATCTTATGCACGATACGGCCGGACATGGGGAATGCGGAGATACCGGCAGCACCGATCATGGGGTTGATCTTCTTCTTCAGGAAGAGGTTCAGGAACTTGGCGAACAGTACACCGCCTGCGGTATCGAAGATGAATGCGAACAGACCCAGACCCAGGATCAGCAGAGTATCCAGGTTCAGGAACTTTTCGGCGGACATCTGGGATGCGATGGTGATGCCCAGGAAAATGGTGATCAGATTTGCCAGAACCTTCTGTGCGGTTTCGGACAGAGAGTTCAGAACGCCGCACTCACGGATCAGGTTACCGAACATCAGGAAGCCTACCAGTGCTACGGAAGCAGGCGCAACCAGACCGGCAATGATGGTGATCACGATGGGGAACAGGATCTTGGTCAGCTTGGAAACTTCCTTGCCGTGGTATTCCATGCGGATCATACGTTCCTTCTTGGTGGTCAGCAGCTTGATTACCGGCGGCTGGATGATGGGTACCAGTGCCATGTAGGAATACGCCGCTACCATAATGGGTGCCAGATACTGAGAATTCAGCTTGTTGGCAACAACGATGGCGGTAGGACCGTCAGCTGCACCGATGATAGCGATGGAAGCTGCGTCGTTGATATCAAAGAAAATAGATGCAAGGCACAGGGTAAAGAAAATACCGAACTGTGCTGCTGCACCGAAGATCATCAGCTTCGGGTTGGAAAGCAGGGGACCGAAGTCGATCATTGCGCCGATACCGATAAACAGAATCAGGGGAAAGAGCTCATTGGCAATACCGGCATTGAACAAAGTCGTCAGAGCACCGTGTTCCGTTTCGCCGCTGGCAAGCAGCTGGTCAATCGCACCGGAGTTGGGGAGGTTAACCAAAATTGTTCCGAAGCCGATCGGCAAAAGCAGTGTAGGCTCCATGTCCTTCTTGATGGCAAGATAGATCAGTACGCCGCCGATAACCCACATTACCAGATAACGCCAATCCATTTGCAGCAAATTCTCGTACAGAATTTCCATGTGTAATGCATCCTTTCAAAGTCTTTATTCAGGCAGTCAAGTGACAGCCTTTTCCATAATAAAACCGCACCACATAATCTATAGAGTGTATGTCAGTGCAATCGTATTATTATAGCATAAATTATCGAATTTGCAAATAGAACATTTACATATTTACAAAATATTCACATTTTATCAAAAATTACAGTACCAGCTCCGGGATATGCCGGATCGTATGCTTTTTATTCCGCAGCAGTATCCGTTACCCCTTCCGTTGCATCCAATACTTCATAGAAATCCTCGATCTGATTTTTCGCCGGTGTTTTGTATGCTCTGTAGAATGCGGCAAAATTCATCTGTCCGAACCGTGCCGGCTGGATGGGAGTATAGAACATTTCGCACAGACCGGGACTCATGGAAAAATATGCCGCCACCACTTCATACACGACGGAATCAAACAGAATATCCATCATGTCCCTGGTTTCCTGATCATGGGCATATCTCGTTTTCAGCAGTACGTCGTAATAGGTAGGTACAACCAGATTGTCACTTTCCCACGCCAGCAGCTCCAGTACCGCGCCCACCATTTCCGGATTCCGGATGATTCCCGATACGCCCATCATTCCGCCCCAGGCAAGGGACATATATTCTTTCTGTTCCTCGTCATATTTCGGGAAAGGCACGATTCCCACGTCAAACTCCGTGTTCGTCATGTCTTCCATGGAGGCAGCAAAGCCGGGCATGAACAGAACTTTTCCGTTTTCATAATATTTCTGCTGATCTTCCACAGCGGTGTAACAGGCAAGTCCCCTGGTTTCGTAGATTCTTACGAGCTTGTCAAACAGGGAGAGCGTTTTCTCCGTATTCAATGCCAGCTCTATTCTGCCGTCTTCGCCTTTTTGGGTCACAAACTGTCCGCAGCCGGGAAAAAAGCTGGTATACTGGGTCTGATCGCCAATCAGAAGACCGGCAATATCATCTTCCCCATATTCCCCGTCACCGTTCACGTCATTGACCACACTGGCTGCCATTTCGATGAATTTATCCAGTGTCCATGTCCCTGCGTAAACCAGATCGTAGGGATTTTCCAGATTGTTGTCTTCCACAATGTCTTTATTGAAAATTATGGCTGCCGGATGGGTAATGGTAAAGTCCGATACGCCCAGATAGGTATTCTTCCCCAGCCGCAGCACATCCATCTGTTCCTTATTCCACCAATCCGCCGTGTAATCCACATACGGCAGTGTATCCAGATTGTATAAGTATCCCTGGGACACATAAGGCTTGATGATGTACGCTGTCCACAGCATATCTTCCTGATACCGGTTCTCATCGGGTATGGACAGCATCAGAAGCTGGTACAGGTCATCCCCCGCCCGAAACAGAGCCTGGTATTCCTCGCTTTTCACTTCTTCGGTATAGGTAATCTCCACGTTCAGGTATTCTTTGACCTTCTGGGTACGGCGATATACAGCCGCTTCCATATTATCCGGGGATCCTTCGTTGGCAAAATACATACCGTCATTGGTGGAACCGGAATAATGCCCGATGAACGCCGCATGGAAAGTCTCTCCATTGAAATCCAGATCTTCCGGTACCTGATGGGGAGTCCGGGTTTCTTCCGGAACCGCTTCACTTTCCGTCACGGTCTGTTCCCCGCCGTCTGCAGGTACAGAACCGAAAGTACAGGCACAAAGGGGCAGTACCATTGCCGCAATGAGCAGAAATATACAGAATTTTTTCATATGTTCCTCCTGCCGAACCAAGCTGTTGCTGTTCTCTGACATTATTGTATACCATCCCTTTCGTTTTTGCAATAACTTTTTCATAAAACATGCCAAGCAAGAAAAAAGGAGAACCTCTCTCCGAAGTTCTCCCACATATTCTTAGCCAACACGCATACCGCTGATGTCCATGATCTCGTCACTGCACGCCATGAAGTCGTCCAGTTCTTCCAGTGTCAGACCGTGGGACATACGCAGGGTTACGTCATATGTAACATATCCTTCCACATGACGGGTAATGGTTGTGTCAATAATCTGCGCGTTCCACAAAGCAACCCGTTCATGGAATTCTTTCCGGAACTGCTCACTGTCCCTGGCTTTGATCTTCAGCTGGTTGTTTACATAGGAATCCGCGCCGAAGGTGAATTTATGCATAACGATCTGGAAAATAACGATCAGAACCGTTACAAACAAACCCAGGGGATACAGACCTGCACCGATGGCAAGACCGATACCGGAAGTTGCCCAGATACCAGCGGCAGTAGTAAGACCTCTTACAGTACTTCCGTTTTTGTAAATCAATCCGGCACCCAGAAAGCTGATGCCGCTGACAACCTGGGATGCCACACGGGAAGCATCCGCACCCTTGGTACCGCTGAAATCCAGACCTTCGATACTCGTCAGATCCGCAAAACCGTACTTGGACACAACCATCATCAGGGCAGAAGCACAGCATACGATAATATGCGTACGGATACCTGCCTCCTTGAATCGTTTGGTACGCTCAAAACCGATACACGCACCACACAGGCAGGCCACAATCATTCTGATGAAAAAATCCAGATTCTGCATCAGATCAAACTGGCTGTTCATATAACTGACTAAAGTCATGGGCGGCTCCTTTCTCCGGGCTGCGATTTTCTGCCGGATACTATACAGTATACTCTGCCGGCTGAAAAAGATGATTCCGTATAAAATATAAAAGCAGACCTCAGTCTGCTCATAGTACTTCTTGGCGTTCTGATGGGGGATTTGCTTTAATATTGCTATAGTATACCATAGTTGTAGTGAATTTGCAAGTTTTTTCGGAAAATTTTTCGGAAAATTTATGGGGAATAGCTCAATCGGACAAGCTATTCCCCATTTGTTATTCGGTTATGTACCCTTTTGCCGGTTTATTTTCCGAGTTTGGCTTCCCATTCGGTCAGTTGTTAAGTTTCTGCTGTACACCGTCAATATAGAATTCTGTCTTTCCTATTTCAAAAATATACATATTGGGACTGATAGCCAGCTGTTCTGTACCGTCTGCGGCTGTATATTCGTATGTAACACCGCTGACTTCCACCTTCCCCGGCATGATGTATGGGTACTTGATACTATGCTTGTACACTCTGTATGTAATCTTGTCATTGTAGTAAGGCGCCGGGTTTGTGAATACGTATACCGTGGGGTTTTCTTCACTGTTGTGAATATGCAGGCCGTCGATGGTCAGCGTACGGGTGAAGTAACATTCGTAGCCGAAATCCCAGGTTTCCGGGTTGCTGCCGTCCATGATTTCCAGCGGTTCGGTTGTTTCCTCGGGAATCCATGTGCAGTTCCGGATGATCACGTCACCGTCCCAGGATCCGCCGTAGTCGCCTCTGAAGGTAATAAAGTGATTGCCGTGAGATGTGGTATTTTCCACAAGCAGCGTACCGAAGCCGCCTACATTGATACGGCTGAATCCGACCTCACAGTTTCGTACTGTCAGATTGGTTACACTCGCATGGGCATCGATCCGGTTCAGTCTGCAGCCGTCAAAAACAAGATTTTTGCAGTAATTGGAGCCCATGGTGCTGTATTCATTGAAATCATTCATCTGGATCAGATTGATGAATGTGCCATTGGCTACGCGGGTAAGGTTCATTTCGTAGTTGGAAACATATTTTCCGGAACCATCCGCACGTGCTGTGATGTTGGTATCTTTAACCGTTATATTGGCGCAGTCTTCGAAGATCAGGAAGCCGTAGTGAGGAACACCGATCGCACCTTCTTCAATGTAATGTGTAAGACCCTCAATCACCGTATTGGAACGAATGACGGTCAAAGACCTTCTTACATAAGCGTCAAAATCCTGATCCTTGGCAAGTGTGGACAGTTCGATTTTGTATGCCGGCAGTTTGGAGGTAACACGGAATACGCACAAAAATATCCACTCCATGTCCATTATAACATATAATAAAAGATCGTCGATCCCATTGTCCGGATTGCCGGGGATATTTTTTGCGATTTTTTGAAAAAAACGTACTTTTCTTATACAATTATCAGGATATTTATGCACAGATATTGACAAGTCAACTTTTGTATGCTATACTTAAAAAGTTGACTTGTCAATTTCACCCAAAGGAGTTCCCTATGCAGCCAAACGAAGAGCGTTTTGCACGTTTTTCCTTTGCCATTGATAAGGTGGCGAAAAACCTGCAGAAATACAAAAACGAACAGCTGGAAAAATTCGGTCTGCGAAGTATGCACCTGATGTATCTGATCAGTCTCGGACGCACACCGGACGGCATGACCGCAACGGAGCTGGCACAGAATTGCTCCGTGGACAAAGCATTCATTTCCAGACTGACCGGCGATCTGTGCAATGCCGGATATGTGGAATACAAATCCAAAAAAGCCACAAAATACAACAACAAGCTGATCCTTACCGAAAGCGGACAAAAAATCACAAAGGAAATCCAGAGAATCATTGATGAATCCGTAGCACACATCATCGGCGACATTCCCGAAACCCATCTGACCATTTTTTATCACGTCCTCAACCAAATTGCAGAACACCTGGAAGCTGTACCCGTTTAATAAAAACTACATTACTACATTATATATAGGAGTTTATCGCAATCATGAAATATACTGCCAAGAATCACAAGAAACTTATCCGAAACATCTCCAAACCGTCAGACGCAAGAGAATATCTCCATATCCTGGCTGAATGGGGTGACAAACCGGCTATTTTCTGGAAGGAAAACGGCGAAAACAAAGAGATCTCTTTTTACGATTTTTCTGAAATGTGCTGGCATTTCGGTGCCGGTCTCCGGAAGCAGTTCGGCAATGTACCCGGCGAAAATGTTCGTATTGCCATCATCGGTGAAACTTCCGTAAACTGGCTGGCTGCTTACATGGGTACTCTGGCTGCCGGCTATGTGGCGATCCCCATGGACAAGGAACTGGCTCCTGCCGAGATCCACAAGTTCTTGGAAAGCGTAGACGCCTGCGCTCTGGTACATTCTGCTACGTTCCGTGAAACTTTCGGCAATATTGCTGCGGAACACGCGACCGTAAAATTTGCCATTCCCTTCGGCACAGATGCGGAACAGAGCGACATCGTGATCCCCTACAATACCATTCTGGAAAACGGTAAAGTCCATTACGAAGCCTGTCTCGCTCTTATGGATACCGATGAAGAAAACGAAGATATCGCCTGGCTGACTGAACCTGTGGACACCGAAAGAATGGCGGAAATGCTGTTCACCTCCGGCACCACCGGTACTTCCAAGTGTGTAATGCTTTGCCAGAAGAATATTTTCTCCGTTATCTCCAATGCTACGGAATGTACCGAATTCACGGAAAATGACGTACTGGTTTCCGTACTGCCGATCCATCATACATATGAGCTGGCTTGCTTCTTTGCCGGACTTACCCTCGGTGCGCAGTTCTGCATCAACGATTCCCTGCGGAATGTTATGAAGAATTTCAAGGAATACCGTCCCACAGCGCTTGTTCTGGTTCCCCTGTTTGTCAACACCATGTACAAGAAGATCCTCTCCGAAGCAAATCGTTCCGGTAAAGGCAAAGTTCTGGAACTGGGTCTGAAGCTGGCTGGTGTGGCAGGTAAAGTGGGTATTGATCTGAGCAACACGCTGTTCAAGGATGTACGCGATGCTTTCGGCGGCAGACTGGTAAAGATCATCTGCGGCGGTGCCAGACTGGATCCCTCTCTGATCCCTACATTCGACCGTTTCGGCATTGCCATTTACGAAGGTTTCGGTATTACCGAATGTTCTCCCCTGGTAGCCGTTACGCCTTATTACAAGCGGAAATGCGGTTCTGTAGGTCCGGCTGTTCCCTGCTGTGAGATCCGCATCGACGGCACAAACCTTACCGACGACGGTTTCCAGTCCGGCGAAATTCAGGTAAAGGGCGACAATGTCATGCTGGGTTACTACAACAATCCCGAAGCCAATGCGGATGCCTTTACCGAGGACGGCTGGTTCCGTACCGGTGACGTAGGACATCTGGACAAGGACGGCTATCTGTACATCACCGGCAGAATGAAGTCCGTGATCGTACTGGACAACGGCAAGAATGTATTCCCGGAAGAAATCGAAGAATATCTGGAACCCATCTCCCTCATCGCAGAATCCGTAGTTGTCGGCAGAGAAGAAGATGGCGTAACCGTTCTGACTGCTGTTGTATTCCCCAATGCGGAAGCCGCTTCTGCAGCCGGTCTGGACAGTGCAGCGGCACAGACGGAGATCCAGAAGCAGATCACCGCCCTGAACAAACAGCTGCCTTCCTTCAAGCAGATCCACAAGATCGAATTCCGCAAAACCGAATTTGAAAAGACCACTTCCAGAAAGATCAAGAGACATCTGGTATAATCACTCAAAAATAAAATCACCGGGAAACTCAGTAAAAGGAGTTTCCCGGTTTTTGTTTGTTTCGGCATTACTGACGATAATGCAGGTACACCAGCATGGGCGTCGTACCCCTGTTGGCGAAAGCATGGTATGGAATCAGACGGATGCGGGTGTGGGAGAACTGTTCCTGAAGCGGGTAGAAAGGTGCATCTTCTGCATTTTCCCTGCGCCAGCCGTTGACAGACAGACGGTGGCATCCGTATTCCTCTGTAGGAAGAATCTCCCAATCCGGATCGCTGACATTCAGATACAGGGAATGTACGTCTCCGTTATTATCCAACCCCTCTGCACAGTACACAACAGGGCCGTACTGTACTGCCGCCGTATCCAGATTCTTATATACCAAAATGTTGGACTGCAGAAATACAGGTTCCATAACAAGGTCTATGACGATCTCGCCTTCCCCCGCGAAACAGGCGTAACCGTTGACCATGGTATAGGTACGGCTTGCCGAAAAAGAGCGGCACCATCCGGGAATACGGACATACACCTCTTTTGTACCCTTTGTCTGCAGAGCGATCCGTCCGTCGTACGGATATTCTGTTTTTTGTACCACAGTCATCCCATCACAGGCATATTCACTTTCACCGAACTGGTTCACCCATACGCTTCCCTCTTCGCTTGCGTAAAAATAGCGGCTGAGGGATGCCAGAACACGATTCAGATTGGGTGGGCAGCAGGAACAGCTGAATACTTTGACTCTCTCGGATATGGGATATCTGTCCCATGTTTTCCTGTAATTATCCGGATGAATCTCCAGAGGATTTTCATAGAAGAATTCATCCCCCGACAGTGACAGACCAGACAGTACTCCATTATATAATTCTCTCTCGATCACATCGGCAAACCGGCTTTCTCTGTCCATCAGAAACATTTCATGGGCAAAGAAGATCATAGAAACAGCAGCACAGGTTTCCGCATATGCCTTATCGTTCAAAAAATCATAAGGTATGGAATAGGCCTCTCCGCTGCTGCGTGAACCCACCCCGCCGGTTATGTACATTTTATATTTGGTGATATCATCGAACAAGGTACGGCAGGTATCCGCCAGTTCCTTCTCACCGGTTTCTCTTGCCAGAGTGGTCATAGCCGCGTACTGATACCCGGCACGCACAGAATGACCAACGGCGGTTTTCTGCTTTCTGACGGGCAGATGACTCTGGATCTGCTGGGAATGCCCCTCGTCCAGAGCGTTATTGCCGCGCTGATTCAGGAAGAATTCCGCCAGATCAAACCAATCCTTGTTCCCCGTGCATCTGTACAGACGGAACAGGGCAATTTCGATCTCCTGATGACCGGGAGTCTGGAACTTCGGCATGGGTTCCGCAGTTTTGTCCATGAATACCGCTTTGATATAAGCCGCATATTTCTCCATCAGCCGCAGGAAACGGTCGCGCCCGGTGGCTTCGTAATAGGCAACCGCCGCTTCGATCAGATGACCTGCGCAGTACAGTTCATGCATATCTCTATTCGTGTACCGTTTTCCGGGCATCACCACCAGATAATATATATTGAAATATCCGTCCTCCGCCTGATTCTTTTCGATACAGTCGATCAGAGCTTCAATTTTGCTTTCCAGATCCGCGTCATACTGTCGGTACAGTGCATAGGACGCTCCTTCCATCCATTTTGCCACATCCGAATCCCAGAAAACATGGGGCTGGTTGGGCATACCTTCTTTCCAGTCGCACCGAAATGCCGCCACACGTCCCGTTTTGTCGAACTGCTCGTACACAGCGTTCAGTGTGATATCCCGATTCAGGTCTTCCTTGTGTTTCCAGAATCCGCCTGTCAGTACTGTGTTTCTGTAATCACTCTTCATATTCTTCCTCCGTCATATAAAAATCGGATTTTCGGCATATCCTCCTTAAAAATCCGTATCCCGGCTCGTTTCGGGAGTTTTTTTTGATAAATTCACATTTTCGTTGTTTATTTTCGTCTTGTATGTTATAATTATAAGCAGATCTGCAGCAAATTACAAGGTCAAAAAGACGAGAATAGGGGAGATTTTCCGATATGTTCTATGAGAAGCTTCATTACGCATACGCCGGGCGTTTTCATTCCAGAAAGACCTGGATCCATCCCCGTGCCAACATTCCCACCTGGGAAATTATATATGTAACCGCCGGCAAGGTCTGCATTGAAGAAAATGGTGTCCGTTATGCCCTTGCGCCCGGAGAGATCATACTGCTTCAGCCGGATATACCGCACGAGGGATACGAAAGCAGTGACGATGTGGATTTTATCTGGATGCACTTTTCCGCGGAGAACTGTGAGGATCTTCCGGAGCCGCTTGAAAACCTGCACAGTCTGCACCTGACGGACACATATCCGGTGGATCTTCTCTCACGCCAGCTGCTCCATTATGCGGAAAGCGATCAGTACCCTGCGGAAGCCTGCGATTATCTCATCCGTCTGATCCTTATGGAGATCCTCCGTCAGAAACCCCACAAGGATAATGACAATTCCCATGCCGCTGCAGCTATGGAGCAATGGATCAACGCCAACCTGTACCATCCCGTTACGGTTCACGAAATCGCCTCACGCTCCGGCTACAGCGACGATCATGCGGAACGGATTTACAAAAAGAATTTCGGCGTTTCCATGAAAAAAGCCATCACGGACAAAAAAATGCGGAATATCAAGTCTGTTCTGCTGACATCGGATCTGCCGCTTGCCCGGATAAGCACCATGTTCGGTTTCGGGGACTGCAGGCAGTTTCTGAAATTTTTCCGCTATCACGAGGGGGTCTCTCCCACCGTATTCCGCCGATTGTATTACAAAATGCATTGCAACACAAACGACAGAGAAATATAGTACTGCACAAAACACAAACAATGTCCCTATCAAAATGTATATTATTCACCATGTTTTTATAAATATTTACAAAATGCCGCAAAAAATGGATTTTATCTTGCTTTTAGCAAAAAAATATGGTATACTGTATGCAATTCTTTTTTAGCATTGGAGAAAAATCATGGGAGAACTTATTGCATTTGTTTTGTATTTTGTCCTGATGCTGGGCATCGGTATTTTCTTCTTCCTGCGCTCTGCCGGCGGCGGGGATAAGGAATACTTCCTCGGTGGTCGTCAGATGGGTCCCTGGGTTACCGCGATGAGTGCACAGGCATCCGATATGAGCGCATGGCTGCTGATGGGACTGCCCGGCAGTATTCTTGCTTTCGGTCTCGGTCAGGCATGGATCGGTATCGGTCTTTGCATCGGTACCATTCTGAACTGGGTACTGATCGCCAAGCGTCTGCGTCGTTTCTCTGCCGCGGCGAACGATTCCATCACCCTGCCCCAGTATCTGTCCAACCGTTTCGCATCCAAATCCCCGGCACTGCAGATTATCTGTGCTGTGGTATTCTTGGTATTCTTTACTGTATACGTAGCTTCCGGCTTTGTGGCAGGTGCTACCGTATTCACCACCATTTTTGAAATTCCCGAAAATGTGGCTATGCTGATCTTTGCGGCAGTGCTGATCATCTACACCTTCCTGGGCGGTTACAATGCGGTTTGCTGGACCGACTTTTTCCAGGGTATGCTGATGCTGGTTGCTCTGCTGGCTGTGCCGATCGTAGTTGTTTTCACCAAGGATCTGGATGTTTCCGTTCTGAACACGGTTTACACCTACACCGACGGCGGTAAAGAAGTTACCGCTGCATTCACCAGCAATCTCTTCTCTGCGCCGCCCACCGAAATCATCAACGGTATGGCATGGGGTCTGGGTTACTTCGGTATGCCCCATATTCTGGTTCGTTTCATGGGTATCAAGAAGTCTTCCATGATCAAGAAGTCCGCGATGGTTGCCTGTGTCTGGGTTGTGATCACCCTGCTGTGCGCAATTGTGATGGCTTACTTCGGAAGAATGCTCATCGGTCACGAGCTTCTGCCCAGCGGAAAGCAGTCCATGGTATTCATTGAACTGGCAAGAGATCTGTTCCCCGGCTTTATTGCAGGTATTCTGATGGCAGCGATCATGGCGGCTTCCATGTCCACTGCAGACAGCCAGCTTCTGGTTGCTTCTTCCTCCTTCACCGCCGACATCTATCGTCCCGTACTCCGCAAAAACTGTTCCGACAAGGAAGCCCTCTGGGTTGGCCGTATTGTGGTTCTGGTCATTTCCGTTATCGCTTACCTGATCGCATCCAGCGAAGGCGAAGGTGCGCAGGCGATTATGAACATGGTGGAAAACGCATGGGCAGGCTTTGGTTCCGCCTTCGGTGCGGTTGTGATTCTGTCCGTATTCTGGCGCCGCTTCACCTATAAGGGTGCGATTGCCGGCGTACTGGTCGGTGCGGTTGTGGACGTTGTATGGCTGCTGTTCCTCTCTTCCACCGGTATTTACGAACTGCTGCCCGGCTTTATCGCAAGTATGCTTGCCGCTGTTGTGGTAACGCTGATCGATAAGGCACCCGCTGCGGAAGTTACCGCTATTTATGACAACGCTATGGACCCCACGATTGATGATTAATGCGTGGGAAGATAGTTTTGTCAAAACCGTAAACACTCCATCCCACTCCCGAGAATTTCCCTGACAGAAAATTCTCCAAGGTTGGGTTCTGATCAACAAAAAAATTGCCGTGTAACGTAACTGCGCTGCACGGCAATTTTTTATTGTTTCACTTTCCCGGCTCACACCGCCTCGGCACTCAGCTCCACACTGTTTCCGCTTATCAGTTTCTTCCGGCAGAATGTCTCATCATACAGCCACTTCTCCACCTCATCATGTGCCAGGATCAACGGCATTCTGTCGTGTATCCGGCGAATTTTCTCCGTAGGTTCCGTGGTCAGAATCACATACCGCTGTACATTCTCCACCCACTTTCCAAGCCCTGCCAGATACAGAACCCCACTGCCGATCCGGTACTTCTGTCCGTCATGCCATTCATAATATCCCGATGCCGGTACTGCAATACGGCCTGCGGTTATATCCTCCCGGAACATCGCCTTGGATGCCGCAGTTTCCGCACGGGCGTTGAAAATCAGCTTCCCCTTTCCGTCCTTTTCCGCAGGATATCCCCAGATCGCCAGACGCGCCCGTACACATATACTGCCGCCGTACAATACCGGGGACTGCATACCGGGAGTGATCTCCTCCTTCCGGAAATACACCTGACTGCTTCCCTTTTTCTCCCGTTCCACGATCCGTACAAGTTCATCATCTTCGATCCATGACTGGTATCTGCCGCACATAATACTCTCCTTTTTTCGGGTACTTCATCCTTCTTCTGTTTATTATAGCGTATTCTTATCCGTTACGGCAAGCAAATTCTGTCGAACCGAATCCGATTCTTTTGGATGCCAGTTTTTCGTTCATATACAGGGAACTGCCGCTGGTAATGGCGCGGGTTCCGTATCGGTCCCGGATACTGTCCATTGTTTTTTCCAGTTCCAGCATCCGTCGTTCTCCCGTATAATCATACAGCATATCCAGCTGTTCGTCCGCATTTTCCGGTCGGATGTAGATGGAACGCACGGTTACGGAACGGATGGGACGGTTCCAGATATGCTTTTTCCGGAATACTGTTATGGCTTCCCCGGCGATTTCCCGTGCCAGCTGGGTACTGTACCGCATTTTACACTGGTATTCCCGTACCGTCATGTCGTTCTCCCGGATCTGTACCGCCACCCCTGCTGCTTTCAGGTGATTCTGCCGCAGTTTCTGACCGATCTCCTCCGCCAGTTCCCGGATGATATAGGCTACTTCCGTGTCGGTTTCCAGATCCGCTCTGGTAGTCGTACCGTGACCGATGGATTTTATGGGTTCCGACTCCGTCTGCCACAGAACCCGGGAGTTTTCCAGTCCGTTGGCGTATGCCCACAGCATTTCTCCCGTTTTTCCCAGCCAGGAATGGAGCAGTTCTATATTCATATTGGCAATATCCCCGATGGTCCGGCAGCCGCGGTAGTATATTTTCTTATACGTCTTCATCCCCACCCCCAGCATTTCACAGGCAGGCAGGGGCCATACGATCTCCCGGAAATGCTCATAGGGAATCACCGTTACCGCATCCGGTTTCCTGATATCGGATCCCAGTTTGGCGAATACCTTATTGAAGGAAACTCCGGCGGAGATGGTCAATCCCGTTTCCCGTTTTATCCTTTGCCGCAGTTCCTCCGCAATCTGCTGTCCGCAGCCGAACAAGCCCTCGCTTGCCGTTACATCCAGCCAGCATTCGTCGATCCCCATGGATTCCACCTGATCCGTATATTCGCTGTAAATCTGTCGGATATACCGGGAGTAACGCACGTAATCCTCATAATGTGCTTCCAGAACTGCCAGGTCTGGACATTTGATCTTCGCCTGCCAGATGGTTTCACCGGTCCGGATCCCGAATTTTTTCGCCGGTTCGTTTTTCGCCAGCACGATCCCATGCCGGTCTTCCACGGAACCGCCTACGATCATCGGTATGTTCCTATATTGCGGCAGACGCAGGCACTCCACCGAAGCAAAATAATTGTTCAGATCACAGTGCAGTATTGTTCGTATATTGCTATGCATTACAGAGCCCCCCTGTTTGTGTTTGCGGATGATCGGACAAATCCGATCAAATGTTCTGCTACTATTATACACGAACAGGTGTTCTTTGTCAATGGGTTTTCGAACAAAAGTTCTGTTTATCTGTACCGGTGAAAAATTCACGATAGAGGTGATTTTTTCTCTCTTAACGTGATATTGTGTTTTAGCGGGGATAATGATATACTATAACCAGAAAGAGGTACCGCTTTCCTATTCACACAAACAGGAGGTTACTCATGCAACTACCAATAGGAAATACAATAAAACAACTGCGGAAAGAACGGGAAATCACTCAGGAAGAACTGGCAGAAATTCTCGGTATCAGCTGTCAGTCCGTGTCCCGCTGGGAAAACAATTCCTGCTACCCGGATATGGAGCTTCTGCCTGCCATTGCGTCCTATTTTGACATCACCATTGACACCTTGCTGGGTTACGACCGGTCTGTGGAAAGGCAGGTTAAACTGATAGAAGAACTTTCCCTGAAAATCAAAGCGGGAATGATGGAGGATGTCACCGCAGAAATACGGAATGCCATACAGATATACCCCAAAAATATAGCTCTGCAGATTATGCTCGTCACCACACTGTTCAACTGCCACACACGCATGGAAGCCAAAGAGCAGCGGAATACTCTGGAAGAAATTGTAACCTTGTGCAGAAAGATTCTTCGGACCAAAGCTTCCGGATACGATCCGCTTTTTTCGAATGAAAACACGATACTTTTAATGAACGTCGCCACTAAAAACATTCTGATTCCGGCACTTATTGAACTGGGAAGATACGAAGAAGCCCATGAGGTAGCCGTGGTGATGCCGACAGTCACCATGACACGGGAATTCACCATACCCATGACACTGAAAGGCGCATCCAAAAAGGAATTTCTGCTGGACAACCTGCCTCTGCTGTTATTGATGACGATGAAAACCTATATTTCCGGCATCATCCACTCCGAAATCGAAACAGACCCTGCAGAACCCATGGGCAACATAAATCCCTGCAAATATACACTTGATGATTACAAACGGGATATTCATATTCTGGAAACTGTATACAGCATGCTCGGTAACTATACAGACAGTACCCATGAACTGTGCAGCAATATTGTGTATCTGCTCTGGAATCATCATGCTGCGAAATTATCCGCAGACGAGGGGGATTTTGATGGGGCTTTGCACCATTTCCAAAAGGTTACAGAGTGGCTGGTATATCCCAACTCCAAGCGGCGTAATTCCTATTTGACAGGCACGTTATTCCGGAATTTCGTCCATGAAGCACCGGGCAAGCTGGCGGAAAACGACATAGCGCAAAGTCCGGCTTATATATTCCTGCATGGATATGCTGACGCAGGATATTTCGCCGGGCTGGAAACAGCACCCGATGCTATACGCAGAGAATACACAGCATTGACAGAAAAAATCCGTTTGCACGTTGGAGCAGAAGCATAAAGAAATACCGCAGGATGATACGGCAATCATACCATCCTGCGGTATATGTATTTTATATGCGAACAGTTCAGTTATCCTTACCGGCTTTTTCCCATTCCTGTTCTTCCAATTTCCACTCGTGCTTATCCGCTTCCAGAATCAGTACCCAGTCCTGGCCCTTGCCTCTGGTTTCAGGTACAAACACAGCTTTACGGGGACTGATGTCACAGATCACCGTTTCTTCGCCCGTTCTCGGATCGAACCAGGAGGCACGGATGAACTCACCGCTCAGGCAGCTGCAGTCCACCTGAATTTCTCTGCCGTAGGGGGTGTAGATAAACGCATACTTGTCCCCTCTGCCGGCTGCGATATGACCGAACAGCAGGTCATCGTCGGAATTCAGCACCATTTCCTGTGCCGGACGGAAATCGAAGTACGGTCTGGACAGACGGAGTTTTACCAGATGCTTCAAAGACTCTGCGCCGGGATGGGTCAGGGCATCGATCCAGCCGGTATCCTTCAGATCGCCGAGGAAATAATGATATTTGAACTGCTCCAGCGGTTCGTACAGGAAGAACGCCACAAGCGGATTTCCGTAAGCATGACCGCAGGCACCTGCCAGTACGCATTCATAGGCTTCTCTGCGGATATCCGTTTCGTCAAACCGCTTCATATGCTTCAGCCAGTTGGCAACATGATCTTCGTACTGGGGTTCCCCATCCAGGAAGGGTTTGCCCATAGGACGCATTTCTTCGAAGAAACGGTATGCATGGTACGAGGTTACCGTATGGCTGCTCTGGCTCATATGGAAATCCACATACTCCCGATCTCCCCCCAGCTGTCCCACCGATGTGGACAATCCTCTGGGATGGAAGGTGCCCAGGTGTCTGTGTTCCCTGTCCCCTTCGCCATCATGAATACCATCTGCGATACCGCGGAAAATTTCATGCATATGCTCCTGTACCTGCACATCTCCGCCGTGCATCCAGATGATATTGTCGTAGTCCCTGTATCTTTCCCCTAAGAATTTACCGTATTTATAACTGGGTTCATAGCCCTTGAAAATCGTATTTTCGGGATCCAGATAACGGAAATTCCACATGGGCATGAGAACAAAATACAGACCGTATTTCTCGCCGCACTTCAGACACCAGTCCACAAATCCCCAATAGGAATCAGCTCCCTCGGTATCAAAAATCAGTTCTTCATAGGGTTCTTTCAGACATTTTCTGCCGTATTTATTGCGTGTTCCCACATCCCATGTAGCTCCGCCGAGAAGGGTACACTGAATTACATTGAACCCCTGCTTAGCACGTACGGAAAAATAGAACTCCGCTTCTTCACGGGAGAGTCTGTGAAACAGATCCCATGCAGTGTCCCCCAGGTAAAAGAAGGGTCTGCCGTCTTCATACATCAGATACGAATGATTTTCATGAACTTTCAGTTTTGCCATGTTCGTTTTCTCCTGTGCATTGATTTTCGTTTTATACTATATTCACATAAGTATAATTTTCAGTTTTTATCGGCTTTTTCCCATTCCTGTTCTTCCATATTCCATTCATGCCTATCTGCTTCCAGAATCAGTACCCAATCCTGACCTTGTCCCCGGGTTTCGGGTACAAACACAGCTTTACGGGGGCTGATGTCGCAGATCACCGTTTCCTCTCCCGTTCTGGGATTGAACCAGGAAGCACGGATGAACTCACCGTCAAGGCAGCTGCAGTCTACCTGAATTTCTCTGCCGTAAGGGGTATAGATGAACGCATATTTATCCCCACGCCCAGCCGCAATATGACCGAACAGCAGATCATCGTCGGAGTTGAGCACCATTTCCTGTGCCGGACGGAAATCGAAGTACGGTCTGGACAGACGGAGTTTTACCAGATGCTTCAGAGACTCTGCGCCGGGATGATACAATGCATCCATCCAACCCGGTCCCGTCAGATCGCCGGCATCCCCAAAGCCATTTGTTTCGTTCAGTTCATAAATAAAGAAGCAAATGATCGGATTTCCGTATGTATGCCCACAGGCTCCTGCCAAAACACATTCGTAGGCATTTCTGCGTACATCCGTTTCGTCAAATCTCTTGAATATCCTGATGTAATTGGCAACATGATCTTCATACTGGGGTTCCGTATCCAAAAACGGCTTTCCGGTACCCTTCATTTCATCGAAAAACCGATATGGATGATAAGAATTTACCGTATGACTGCTCTGGCTGGAATGAAAATCCACATAGTCCTTATCTCCGCCCAGCTGTCCCACCGATGTGGACAATCCGCCGGGATGGAAGGTTGCCAGATGACGGTGTTCCATGTCCCCTTCTCCGTCGTGAATACCATCTGCCAGACCCTGAAAAATCGGATGCATATGCCCGGAGACCCGGACATCACCGCCATGCATCCAGATGATATTCTCATAATCACGGTATCTTTCACCCAGGAATTTTCCGTATGTATACCCCGCTTCATACCCCGTAAAAATTGTGTTGTCGGGACTGTTATATCGATAGTTCCACATGGGTATAATCGCGAAATAGAGACCGTATTTCTGACCGCATTGAATACACCAATCCACAAAATCCCAGTAAGAATTCGGTCCGTCGGTATCGAACACCAAATCTTCGTAGGGCTCTTTCAAGCACTTCCGTCCATACTTATTGCAGGCATCCAAAGTATAATTCAGACTGCCGAACAAAGAACACTGAATTACATTGAACCCTTGTTTGGCACGAACAGAAAAATAATACTCTGCTTCCTCACGGGAAAGCCGGTCAAACAATTCCCATGCAGTATCGCCCATATAGAAAAAGGGACTGCCGTCGTCATACATCAGATACGAACCGTTTTCATGAACTTTCAGTTTTCTCATAATTTGTCCACCACACTAAAACAATAATGAAACATTTGATTTGCTGTCTGTTATTGCTGCTTTTCCCATTCCTGTTCTTCCATATTCCATTCATGCTTATCCGCTTCCAGAATCAGCACCCAGTCCTGTCCTTTGCCCCTGGTTTCGGGTACAAACACAGCTTTACGGGGACTGATATCGCAGATCACTGTTTCTTCTCCCGTTCTGGGATCGAACCAGGAGGCACGGATGAATTCACCGCCGAGACAGCTGCAGTCTACCTGAATTTCTCTGCCGTAAGGGGTATAGATGAATGCATATTTATCCCCGCGTCCTGCCGAAATGCGGCCGAACAGAAGATCATCGTCGGAATTCAGCACCATTTCCTGTGCCGGGCGGAAATCAAAATAGGGTCTGGACAGACGGAGTTTTTTCACATACTGCATCTGTACCCCGCCCGGATGTGTCAGTGCGTCCATCCAGCCGGTGCCGGTCAGGTCGCCGATATAGAAATATTCATTGGGTTTCTTCAGTTCATAAATGAAGAAACAAATCATCGGATTGCCGTAGGTATGTCCGCAGGCGCCCGACAGTATACATTCGTAGGCATTTCTGCGCACATCGGTCTCGTCAAAGCGATCCAATTCCGGCTTCCAGTTGGCTACGTGATCTTCATACTGGGGTTCCGTATCCAGAAAAGGTTTGCCGGTAGCTCTCATATCGTCAAAGAAGCGGAATGCTTCGTAGGAATTTACCGTATGGCTGCTCTGGGAAGAATGGAAGTCCAGATATTCCTTATCCCCGCCCAGCTGCATGACCGAGGAGGATTCACTGATGGGATGGAATGTCATCAGATGACGGTGATCTTCGTCCCCCTCCCCGTCACGGATACCGGCTGCCAGACCGTCGAAGATCGGGTGCATAAAGTCTTCCACCCGGACATCGCCGCCCAGCATCCAGATGATGTTTTCAAATTCTCTGTATCGCTCACCCAGGAATCTGCCGTATTTGTAGCTTGGTTCATATCCTTTGAATATCGTATTTTCCCGATCCATATAACGGAAATACCACATGGGCACGATGGCAAAATACAGACCGTATTTCTGACCGCATTTCAGGCACCACGCCACATAATCCCAATAGGATTCGGGTCCGTCGGTATCAAAAATAAACTCTGCATGGGGTTTCTTCAGGCATTTTCTCCCGTACTTATTGGGAAAATCTATATTCCATCCGGCACCGCCCAGCAGGACACACTGGATTACCGTATACCCCTGTTTGGCACGGACGGAAAAATAATATTCCACTTCTTCTCTGGAAAGTCTGTGGAACAGATCCCACGCCGTATCACCGAGAAAGAAAAAGGGAGCACCGTCTTCATACATTAAATACGATCGATTCTCATGTACTTTCAGTCTCTGCATATCCGTAAATCTCCTGTATTTTCCTTTTTTGTATTATCTGAAAATCTTCTGCTGCAGCCGTTTATAAGATTCTCCGGCTGGGTTGAGTGTATCATATCTTCGTGTACAAAATATGAATATGAATAAGATATTATGTAAATACAATCTCTTTTTTCCTGCGGTGGAATATGTTACTATTTTGTGAATTCTTTCCTTCTTGTATTGCAATTCGGGGAAATAATGATAAAATGAAATTGCCCATGGCAAATACTACAACCAGAAGAAAGGATGTTACAGTATGAGTGTACAAAGCAATCTCGATAGATTTCAGTCCAGAAAATGGGGTATTTTCCACCACTTTCTCGGCGGAAATAACGCCTATGAGTGGAATTGTATCGTCAACCGCGTCAATGTGGATCGCTGGGCAGAACAGCTTGCGGAATTGGGATGCGGTTTTTTCGGAATCACGCTGATGCAGCAGCGTCATACCATGCTCTCCCCCAATGAGACCTACAACCGTATCACCGGCTACAAACCCGGAGAAGCCTGTGCGGAACGTGATTTTGTCATGGATCTGTCCGACGCACTGAAAAAGTACGACATTGATCTTATGCTGTATTTCACAGGCGATGGTCCGTGCAATGATGCTTCCCGTATTGCCAACAACGCTTTCGGTTTCTCCACCCAGAAATGGAATGACGAAACGCAAAAGTGGGAATACGATCACGACCACGATTTCTACACGGAAGAATACGTGGACAAGTGGGTATCTGTATTGGAAGAATATGCTCTGCGGTATAAAGACCGTGTGTTTGCCTGGTGGATCGACGGCTGTTATAAGCATCTGTTTGAATCCCCCGCAATCAGAGACAAGTATCTCGGCAAATACAAAAAAGCAGTTCGTGCCGGCAACCCCGATGCACTGATTACCTTCAATGACGGCTACAGTTTCCCCTGGCAGAAGCGCGGCAATCCCTTCTCTTCCACAATCCAGGATGATTTCACCCCCGGCGAAGAAGACAGTTTCTTTGACATCCCCACATCCCGTTATGTGGACGGGAAACAATGGTTTGCGTTCTACTGCAACGGTTTCTGGTTTGACAGGGAGACAATGAAAAAAGGCAATCATCTTTCCCTTGTTCCCACCACCAAATATACGCCGGATGAAATATACGATCACGTAAAGCAGGTAAACGAAAAAGGCGGCATTGTTATGTTTGACACCACCTTCTTCGATCATGAAATTATTGACCCCAGACAGTTTTACGCAATGTCCAAACTGCGGAATCTGTAATTTCAGACGCTGCCTGCAAACACCTGAAACGGGAAACAATATCTTCACATCCCCAAAAAGTTAAACTTTTTGGGGAATTTTTTTCAAAAAGCTATTGACAAATGACATCGGATGTGGTATCATATATAGGCATCAAGGAAAGCGCTACTAGCTCAGTGGATAGAGTGCCCGGCTACGAACCGGTAGGTCGCAGGTTCGAATCCTGCGTGGCGCGCCATGAAACCAGTGATTTTCATCAGAAGTCACTGGTTTTTTGTTATTTCGGCTTACTAACCGCTTGCGGAGTCTTGTTCGAGAAATAAAACAACGTGAGTTCGATGGATAACACATAAATATCAGCTTCCGTTCTTGTCCGAGGAACGGACGACCGGAATGACTAACAATTTATATTCAGGCTGAAATACAGGCATTCAGTTTTGGTAATCAAGACGACATCTGTTCCCATAATCCACATGTTTTATGTGACTATTTAATAAATTCACAAAAATTCCCGAAAACCTATTGACATCGCCGCTTTAGAGTGATAAAATAATACCATCAAAAGCGATGACGAAGAATGGTCAAGGCAAGTAGCATTGCAGAGAGCCGATGGCTGGTGCGAATCGGTATGCGAAACTTTTGTTCCTCTCCCTTCTGAGCCGGAAGCCTGAAGCAAAACTGTGTGTAGGGCAACTCGTGTATGCTACGTTAGTGCATAGAAGTTGATTGACTTCGATAACAAAGGCGTTGATGAAGATGGAAGTTGCGGTAAATATAAATTTCCATTCTTTCTGAGCCGGGAGTTTTCGGGGCTTAACCCCAGGGAATCTCCCCGCGTGTACTGCGTTGGTTCAAAGAAGTTGAGCGACTTCGAAGAGGTGGCGGATTGTATCTATCCGCAATTTGAGTGGTACCGCGAGTGTAAATGTTGGAATATTTATACCCGTCTCAAAGCAAAAAGCTTTGAGGCGGTTTTTTGTTTTTGCCTTGAAGCAAATCTCCAAAATTATTTAGAACAGAAAGGTAAGGAAATGCAGTTATGATGGATGCAACAAAATATCGAGTGGGATACTTTCCCGTATCCGAGGAGTACAACAAATGGGTCAACAAAGATCACATCGAAAAACCGCCGGTGTGGTGCAGTGTGGATATGCGTGACGGCAACCAGAGCCTTGTGATCCCGATGAGTCTGGAAGAAAAGCTGGAATATTACAAAGTTTTGCTGGACGTAGGCTTCAAGGAAATCGAAGTCGGCTTCCCGGCAGCCAGCGAAACCGAATACGAATTCCTGCGGACCCTGATCGACAACAACATGATTCCCGAGGATGTGACCGTACAGGTTCTGACCCAGTG
Source organism: Clostridia bacterium (assembly GCA_017467815.1). Lineage (GTDB taxonomy): Bacteria > Bacillota > Clostridia > Oscillospirales > CAG-272 > UMGS1696. The sequence goes on along the minus strand of JAFUKI010000012.1, from coordinate 11,115 downwards.
CCGTGAACATATCATCCGCAAGACCTTTGATGCCTGCAAGGGCGCTCCCAGTGCGATCATTCACTTCTATAACTCAGTCAGCGTGGCGCAGCGCGAACAAGTTTTCAAAATGAGCAAGGAAGAGATCAAAAAGATCGCTGTGGACGGCGCAAAACTGGTCAAGCAGCTGGCTGCCGAATACGAAGGAAACTTCCGCTTCGAGTATTCTCCCGAATCCTTCACGGGAACCGAACCGGAATATGCACTGGAGGTCTGCAATGCCGTTCTGGATGTGCTGGAACCCAGTGAAACCAACAATGTCATCATCAATCTTCCCGTAACGGTGGAAATGAGCCTGCCTCATGTCTACGCTTCTCAGGTTGCGTATATGCATGCCAATCTGAAATACCGTGAATTTGTGACCATTTCTCTCCATCCCCACAACGACCGCGGAACCGGTGTCGCTGACACAGAACTGGCGCTTCTTGCAGGTGCGGACCGCGTGGAAGGTACACTGTTCGGCAACGGCGAGCGTACCGGCAATGTGGATATCATCACACTGGCAATGAATATGTATTCTCATGGTGTGGACCCGAAGCTGGATCTGTCCGATATGCCCCATCTGGTGGAAAAATACGAAAGCTGTACCCGGATGCAGGTCTATGAACGGGCACCGTACGCAGGTGCACTGGTCTTCGCCGCATTCTCCGGAAGCCATCAGGACGCCATCGCAAAGGGGATGAAACACAGAGCAAAGAAAAATCTCCACGAATGGACGGTTCCCTACATTCCGATCGATCCCAAAGATATCGGCCGCACCTACGACGCAGACGTGATCCGTGTCAACTCCCAGTCCGGCAAAGGCGGCATCGGCTATCTCCTTGAGCAGACTTACGGCTACAATATGCCGAAAAAGATGCGTGAGCATTTCAGCTATCTCTGCAAGAGCATTTCCGACCACGAGCACAAGGAGCTGAAAGTGGATGAAGTTCTGGCCATCTTCACAGAACAGTATCTGAACGTCCCCTGCGCGATTACCGTAACAGACTTCGATTTCATGCGGGAAAACGATACTGTAAGGATCAATATCACTTTCATGCAGAACGGTGAAGAAACCGAAATGGAAGCAGAAGGAAACGGTTCTCTGAATGCGATCAACAATGCCCTGAAGGCCTTTACAGGCGAAGAATATACGCTGGAGGTCTTCACCCAGCACAGCATGCAGGGGCAGGGTTCCCAGAGTGTCGCTGCCTCCTACATTGGACTGGAACGGGAAAACGGCGAAATGTTCTGGGGCGTGGGCACCGACACCGACGTAATCAAAGCAAGTACGAACGCACTGCTCAGTGCATTCCATAATATGACCAAGGGAGGAAATTAACCATGGGAATGACTATGACTCAGAAGATCCTTGCGGCACACGCAGGGCTCGATAAGGTAGAGGTCGGCCAGCTGATCTCGGCAAAGCTGGATATCGTACTCGGCAACGACATTACCACCCCTGTTGCGGTAAATGAATTCAAAAAAGCGGGATTTGACAAAGTCTTCGATAAAGACAGAGTGGCAATCGTTCTGGACCATTTTGTGCCGAACAAGGACATCAAGGCAGCGGAACAGTCCAAGACCTGCCGCGAATTCGCCTGTTCCCACTGCGTCAGCCATTTCTATGATGTAGGCAAAATGGGGATCGAACACGCGCTTCTCCCGGAACAGGGTGTTGTGACCGCCGGCGACTGCATCATCGGCGCAGACAGCCACACGTGTACCTACGGTGCGCTCGGTGCTTTCTCCACCGGTGTGGGTTCCACCGATATGGCGGCAGGTATGGCAACCGGTATGGCATGGTTCAAGGTGCCGTCCGCGATCCGGTTCCATCTGAGCGGAAAGCTGCCCGCAAACTGCAGCGGCAAGGATGTAATTCTCACCATTATCGGCATGATCGGTGTGGACGGCGCACTGTACAAGAGCATGGAATTTACAGGAGACGGCGCTCACAGCCTTTCCATGGATGACCGTCTCTGCATCTGCAACATGGCAATCGAGGCAGGCGCCAAGAACGGTATCTTCCCGGTGGATGATGTGACCATGCAGTATCTCACCGGCAGAAGCGAACGTGAACCGGTCGTCTACGAAGCAGACGCCGACGCAGAATATGAAAAGACCATCGAAATTGATCTCTCTGCCATCGTTCCGGTCGTTGCCTGCCCTCATCTTCCCGAAAACACGAAACCTGCCGCCGAACTTCACCACATCAAAGTGGATCAGGTAGTGATCGGTTCCTGTACCAACGGCAGAATGGAAGACATGGAAGCGGCTTACAACATCCTGAACGGCAGGAAGATCGCCGACGGCATCCGCTGTATCATCATTCCCGGCACCATGCAGATTCTGCGTGAATGCGTACAGCGCGGCTGGTACACCGCTTTCATTGACGCGGGCGCTGTGGTATCCACGCCTACCTGTGGTCCCTGCCTCGGCGGATACATGGGAATCCTTGCCGCAGGCGAACGCTGCATCGCTACCACCAACCGCAACTTTGTCGGAAGAATGGGACACGTGAAGAGCGAAGTGTATCTGGCATCTCCCCATACCGCCGCAGCCAGCGCACTGACCGGTTACATCACTGAATACAAGGAGGACTGAACATGAATACGCAAGGAAAAGTTTTCAAATATCCCGATAATGTGGACACCGACGTAATTATCCCTGCACGGTATCTGAATACCCCGGACGCAAACGAACTTGCACTGCACTGCATGGAAGATATCGACACGGAATTCGTGAAAAAGGTAACGAAAGGCGATGTCATGGTGGCGGGCTGGAACTTCGGATGCGGCTCCTCTCGTGAACACGCACCGCTCGTTATCAAGACCTGCGGCACCGGATGTGTTATTGCCAAGAGCTTTGCAAGAATCTTCTACCGCAACGCCATCAACATCGGTCTTCCGATCCTGGAATGCGAACAGGCGGCGGAAGAGATCGCGGCAGACGATGAAGTGAAGGTGGATTTCGACACTGGCGTGATCACCGACATCACCACAGGGAAAACCTATCAGGCACAGCCGTTCCCGCCGTTTATCCAGAACATCATCCGCTGCGGCGGCCTGCTTGCCTCGCTGAAGGAGGGTCAGACAAATGAATAAGAACATCGCAGTTATCCGCGGTGACGGTATCGGTCCCGAGATTGTGGAACAGGCACTCCGTGTGCTTGATAAAATCGCCGGACTGTACGGACACACCTTTACATACACCGATGCCGATATGGGCGGCTGCGCCATTGACAAACACGGCGATCCTCTGCCCGAATCCGAACTTGCAAAGTGCCTCGCTTCCGACAGCGTACTGCTTGGAGCGGTAGGCGGAAACAAATGGAACGATGTCCCCGGGCATATGCGTCCCGAAAAGGGTCTGCTCCGTCTTCGTGCGGGGATGGGCGTGTATTCCAACAACCGTCCCGCAAAGATCTGGAAACAGCTTGCCGACGCTTCTCCCCTGCGGAAAGAAATTGTGGAAAACGGCATCGACTTCATCATCGTTCGTGAGCTGATCGGCGGTATTTATTTCGGCGAACACAAAACCGAAGAAATCGACGGCAAGCCCACCGCCATCGACGTACTGACCTACAACGAAGAAGAAATCGAACGCATCGGCAGAATCGGCTTTGAGACCGCACAGAAGCGCAATAAAAAGCTCTGTTCTGTGGAAAAGTCCAATGTTCTCGATTCCAGCCGCCTTTGGAAGAAGGTCATGCACCGTCTTGCCGAAGAATACCCCGATGTGGAACTTTCCGATATGCTGGTCGATAACTGTGCGATGCAGATCGTGAAAAATCCTGCACAGTTCGATGTAATCGTAACCGAGAATATGTTCGGCGACATCCTCTCCGACGAAGCCTCCATGATTACCGGATCGATCGGCATGATTCCGTCTTCCAGTCTCGGTTCGACCACCTGCGGTCTCTATGAGCCGATCCACGGTTCCGCTCCCGATATCGCGGGACAGGATAAAGCCAACCCCATCGGCACCATTCTCTCCGCTGCCATGATGCTTCGCTACAGCTTTGACATGCCCGCAGAAGCAGACGCCATCGAAAACGCCGTTTCCGCATATCTGGATGCAGGATACCGTACGGCTGACATTATGAGCGAAGGCATGACCATTGTGGGATGCCGCAGATGCGGTGATCTGATTCTTGAAAATTTACGAAAGGAATAACAGAATATGCTCCTTTCCGGCGCAGATATACTTGTAGAAACTTTACTGGAACAGGGCTGTGATACCGTTTTCGGCTATCCGGGCGGACAGATCCTGAACGTATACGACAGCCTTTACAACTATCAGGATAAAATCCATCACATCCTGACCGCACATGAGCAGGGGGCCGCACATGCCGCCGACGGATATGCCAGAACGACCGGTAAAGTGGGGGTCGTGATCTCCACCTCCGGTCCCGGAGCCACCAACCTTGTCACCGGTATTGCAACCGCCTATCTGGACTCGATTCCCATGATCGCCATCTGCGGGAATGTTCCAACGACACAGATCGGCACCGACAGCTTTCAGGAGCTTGACATCACCGGCGTAACCCTTCCCATCACCAAACACAATTATTTCGTCGGCTCGGTGGATGAACTTGCCGATACCGTCCGAGAAGCCTTTGTACTGGCAAAATCGGGCAGACCGGGCCCTGTACTGATTGATATTCCCAAGGATGTACAGATTGCGAAGTGCGAATATACCCCCGAACCTCCGGTCACAGCGGACGAACCCTATGCCGCCAAGGAAGTACGGATTCAGGAAGCGGCAGAACTGATCAATGCAGCAAAACGTCCCTTTGTCTATTTCGGCGGCGGCGTTATTGCTGCAAATGCACAGGAAGAAATGCTTTCTCTTGCCGAAAAAATTGACGCCCCCATCGGCTGTTCGCTCATGGGACTTTCCGGTGTTCCTACCGACCATCCCAGATTCCTCGGCATGCAGGGGATGCACGGACATTATGCCTCCTCCATGGCCATGCACAATGCCGACCTGATCGTGTCACTCGGTGTCCGCTTCAACGACCGTGTGACCGGAAACCGTTCTAAATTTGCCACGGAAGCGAAGATCGTGCACATCGACGTGGACGGTTCCGAGCTTTCCAAAACAGTCCATGCCGTATGCGGGCTCAGAGGAGACGTAAAACGGACGCTTGCAGCACTCCTTCCGATGATCGAAGAAGTCCGCAGACCGGAATGGAATGAAAAAATCACGGCACTCCGCGGTGAAGAAGAAGAATATACGGATCGCAGAGACGGTCTGACCCCGCGGAACGCCATTCTGACCCTGAACCGGTATCTCGGCGAAAACACCGCCGTAGCTACCGACGTGGGACAGCATCAGATGTGGTCGGCGCAGAATCTCGTTTTCCGTAATCCCCGCAGATTTGTCACCAGCGGCGGCCTCGGCACCATGGGATTTGGCTTCGGTGCGGCGATCGGCGCGGCTTTCGGTACAGGAGAACGAAGCGTTCTTGTTACGGGCGACGGCAGTTTCGGCATGTGCCTGAACGAACTGGCGACGGCTGTCTCCTATCATGTTCCCGTCGTGATTCTGATCCTCAACAACGGCGTGCTCGGCATGGTGCGTCAGTGGCAGACATTGTTCTTTGACAAGCATTACTCAAACACCGTTCTGGACCGCCAGACAGATTTCCCTGCCTTTGCACGTTCCTTCGGCGCAGACGGGGAAGCGGTTTCCACCGTGGAGGAACTGGATGCGGCGCTTACCAGAGCATTTGAGGCGAGCGGTCCGTACATCATCGACTGTGCGATCGACAAGGATGAGTTTGTTCTTCCCATGCTGCCCCCCGGAGGAAGCATGGACAATATCATAGTAAAGGTGGGTGACTGATATGAACCGATATACTGTAGCAGTACTGGTACGGAACCAGTTCGGTGTATTGAACAGAGTAACCAGTATGTTCCGCCGGCGTCAGTTCAATATCAGTGCGCTGACCGTAAGCGAAACGGAAACAAGCGAATTGTCCCGTATTACCGTTGTTTTTGAGGGAGAAGAAAACAACAAACAGCAGCTTGTCAATCAGCTGTATAAGCTCCCCGATGTTTGTTCCATCAAGGAACTGGATCCGGATAATTCCGTCAGCTGTGAGCTGCTCCTGATCAAAATGAAAAATGATCCTGCAACCCGCGAGGAAATCCGTGCAGCCGCAGACGCCTTTGGCGCTGTGACGGTTGACTACGCAAAGGACTATCTTATGTTCCGCCTGTCCGATGTGACACGACGTATCGACGATTTTATCAATCTGATGCGGGATTATACCATTCTTGAGATTTGCCGCACAGGCAGCGTGTCCCTGGAAAAAGGCGGGACAACCATTCGTCAGGTTATCAATTTGTAAAGAAAGTATAGAAAGAGGTATTTCACCATGGCAAGAATTTTTTATCAGCAGGACTGTAATCTTCAGAAGCTTTCCGGCAAGACCGTTGCGATCATCGGCTACGGCTCCCAGGGTCACGCACACGCACTGAATCTCAAGGATTCCGGCGTAAACGTAGTAGTCGGTCTGTACGAAGGCTCCAAGAGCTGGGCAAAGGCGGAAGCGCAGGGTCTGACTGTCATGACCAGTGCAGAAGCTGCAAAGGCTGCGGATATCATCATGATCCTGATCAACGACGAAAAGCAGGCGAAGCTGTACAAGGAAAGCATCGAACCGAACCTCACCGAAGGCAAGACTCTCGCATTCGCACACGGCTTCAACATCCACTTCGGCTGCATCAAGCCTCCGAAGAATGTCAACGTCATCATGATCGCTCCGAAAGGCCCCGGCCACACCGTACGTTCCGAATATCAGGCGGGCAAGGGTGTTCCCTGTCTGATCGCTGTGGAACAGGATGCAACCGGCGACGCATGGGAACTGGGTCTGGCCTACGCTCTCGGCATCGGCGGCGCACGTGCAGGTGTTCTTGAAACCACGTTCCGTACTGAAACCGAAACCGACCTCTTCGGTGAACAGGCAGTTCTCTGCGGCGGTGTATGCGCGCTGATGCAGGCGGGCTACGAAACCCTCGTTGAAGCAGGTTATGACCCGAGAAACGCTTATTTCGAATGCATCCATGAAATGAAGCTCATCGTTGACCTCATCTACCAGAGTGGCTTCGAAGGCATGCGCTACTCCATCTCCAACACCGCGGAATACGGCGACTACGTGACCGGTCCGAAGATCATCACCGAAGAAACCAAGAAGAACATGAAGAAGATCCTTTCCGACATTCAGGACGGCACGTTCGCGAAGGACTTCCTGCTTGACATGTCCGATGCAGGCGCACAGGTTCACTTCAACGCTATGAGAAAGCGCGCTTCCGAACATCCTTCCGAAGTTGTCGGCAAGGACATCCGCAAGCTGTACAGCTGGAGCGACGAAGACAAGCTCATCAACAACTGATACGAGGGTAACGGAAAATCTGAAAATCCAACCGGCATCTCTGTGCATTTTCCGAAAACTGCGCGGCGCGCCATCAGTGGTCTGTCCTGAAAACCCACTAAAGCACAAAATAAAAAAGGCATGACAAAAGCCATACCGGCAAACAGTCAAGCGAAAAAACTATGTCAAGAAAGCGAAACGGAAAATCCCAGTTTTTCAAGGGATTGGATATTTCGCTTTTTGATTTTCTCAGCATAAATGGTATTGAAATAGTCCGAACCTAAATCGCAGAAATGTTCCTTCTCTATGAAGGATCTTTCTTCCCGTATCCGCACCATTCTGTCCGACACTCCCGAGCATGAACGGTTCCATGTAATCCGGGACATATGCTGGCAGATTGAAAAAGGGTTATTCAACTGTTATATGTCAGTCCCGGATGACTACAGCGCAGAGGAAGTAAGGGAATGTAAACGCACTTCGTATGTTGACAATGATTACGGTTTCACATATGTCTCAAACGGTCCTTCCCCTTTCTTCTCCGTTTTCCCCCAATATGAGAATGCCTATACCGAAACTATCGGAGACGGTGAGCAAATCCGGGAGATCTTTGAAAGACTTTCCTCTCCTGAAGTCATGCGTGCGGTATTGTTTATTCACAAAAAAGATAACCGTTACCTTTTTGATGCAGATTTACTTGCTGCAGAATGTTCTATTCCAGCCGACAAAATTGAATCTGTCATAGGTGTTCTTATGGAACTACATTTGGTTGCAGAACAGGAACTCGAAATCGACGAAAAAGCTTGTAAACTGTATTGTTCTGAGCCATCTCTTGTGCTGATTGCCATGTTCCTTTTTACGGATCAGATTTATTACGATAAAGGATATAGATATCAAGCTGAATGGAGAAATAAACCGTTTCTTACGTGACACGATATTATGTTTTTATATACAAAAATGCTCCGATTGAATTACAGTCGGAGCACTTTTATTCCGTTTATGCCTTATGAAAATAATGCGAATATTTTTCACTTTAACAGCACACTTCAGTGTGTGAATATTCTGCACAGTTTCTTCTATCTTTTTGATTTCGCTGCCTTGCAATCCGAGTATTTTTTCTGTATAATATGATTTGAGCATATCTGTTCCTCTGATGAATGTTTGTGTGGTAACTTCATTTTATCAGATTTTTCAGATATGCTCAACCTTTTTTCGTTCGCGTTTTATCTGACCCCACTTTTATTATAGAACCCTTATAAAACAAAAACGGGACTATCCTGAAAACCCACTTATCCGCGGTGCCACCTTGATTCACGGCATGACCCGTGCGCTTAGCAGGATACCAACATATCCCCGGCATTTATACGCTTGCCTGCAGCGTCGCAGAATACTTTGGGAAATCCCATTTGACTGCGCCCTCAGCGGTCCATTTGACAATTTGTTTCTTACCTGACTCTCAGCACCACGGGCTCTCTTGTAGTCTTGATTGACGTTATCCTCCGCTTCAACGGTTTTGAAATATTGAATTTACTATATTATACTCCAATTTTCCTACCTTATCAATAGGCAATGAGATTTTTTGACATTTTTTGGTGAACAATGGCGACAAGAATTTTCCCGCCGGCATTCAGATAAACAAAAATATTAATTATTTCATATACACTACCGTTCTTGGTGTCCCCAGTGATCACACTCTAATGCCATAAGTGCTGTCATCCATACTCGGTGGCGTAAAGGTTTCTACGATATCGATCTCTCTGCTTTGCTCGTAATATTTATTATTTTTTCGACCAATTTATTGACATGGTTTTCAAGTCTGTGCGCCATTATAAAGTAGTTTACTTCTAAATAAACAGGCTCATGTCCGATTGCTCACCGGAACCGAGGAAGGTTGCTACTCCGCCAAGTTCAACACCGTCAATCAACTCTTCTGCTTTTATTCCCATAATCTCCATAGACATCTGGCAGGCAACCAGGCGAACTCCATGATCTATAGCATTTTGGATAAGCTCCTCAAGGGAAAAAACACCTTTACTCTTCATAACAGCTCTGATCATTTTAGCCCCTGCACCCCACATATTCATTCTGGAAAGGCCAAGCTTTTTGGTGCCTCGCGGCATCATCAAGCCAAACATTCTTTCAATGAGATTCTTTTTAGTCTTAACCTTTTTTGGCCTTCTCAAGATGTTCAATCCCCAAAAGGTAAAAAAGATCGTAACCTCTCTGCCCATTGCAGCTGCTCCGTTCGCCATAATAAAGGCAGCGATTGTTTTATCCAAATCACCACTGAAAACAACAAATGTTTTTCCGTTAGGCAATTCGGTAACACTTGCGGGTGGTTTTGCTCGCTTTTCAATGATTGCTTCAATGACATTCGGTTTAACTTCAAGTTTTTCGAGATGGTTTCCCGTTTGCTGGCACCAAACCGCAATATCGGATGCAAAAGCATCTTCTGTTGCTTCCACATATACTTTCTGACCATCAACAAGATTTCGAATAACGTCTGCGACCTTTACAATTGGTCCCGGACACTTCAAATCTTTCGCATCTACCGTAATCGGGGCGGCATTAGCAAGATAGTCTTTATACGCATTGAAACCACCCAAAAGGTTGTAGGCATCGTATCCCCGTTCAGTTAGCATTTCGGTAACCTCTTGGCTCCACCCCCCGACTCGGCAAAATACATAGACCGGGGTATTTTTAGGTATCTCATTCAGGTGATCGGCAAGCTTTGGAAAAGGAATATTGACCGCACCTCGAATTCCGGAAATAAGGGCTTCATCTTCCTCTCTTAAATCCAAAATAAATACTTTTGAGAAATCCAGTTTGATAAAGTCTTCCGGTAATATATTCTTTATTTTGATCGTTGTACTCATATTTACCTCGCAGGTTTTGTTTTAACCGTTTCGGACTGCTTTTTCCAGTTGTGTCAATGCTTGCTCCAAAGTTGTACGCGAGCATGCTAACACGACACGCTGAAAAGCTGCCGATTTCTCTCCAAAGATATGACCGGCATCAAGCCAAAGCTTTGCCTTATTAACAATAAGGTCATTGAGTTCTGTGCGGCCCATGCCCAATCCCGAGCAGTCAAGCCATGCAAAATAGGTGCCGTCAGGTTCTACAAGTTTTATTTCAGGTAGCTTGTCCTGTAAAAAGGCACGTAAGAAATCCAAATTTTCGCGCAGATAATTTTTACACTGCAGCAGCCACTCTTCGCCGCTTTCATAAGCGGCTTTTGCCGCCACTAATCCGAGAGAATTAAGCTGAGAATATCCGCTTCGATCGATTTCTTTTTGAACTTTTCGTCTGATGTTTACATTTGGGATCCAAATATTTGAAACCTGCAAGCCTGCCAAATTAAATGTCTTACTTGGGGCAGTACAAACAATGGACTGTTGCGCCAAGTCCGGACAAGCTTTTGTAAAAACAGTGTGCGGATGCTCCGAGAAAGCGAAATCACAGTGGATCTCATCCGACACAACGATCACTCCGTATGCTTTACAGATAGCTCCGATTTTTTGTAGTTCCGCCTTCGTCCAAACTCTGCCTACCGGATTGTGCGGAGAACAGAGGATAAGCATTTTTACATTTTCGCTTCGGATCTTCGTTTCCAGATCATCAAAATCGATTTCATACTGTCCGTTTTGATAAAGCAGTTCGTTTTCCACCAGCTTGCGATTATTGTCCCGAATCACAGAATAGAACGGATAATACACCGG
>JAFUKI010000011.1 GCA_017467815.1 Clostridia bacterium | reverse complement strand
GACAAAACCGATACTTCGATGCTATACTATTCATGGAAAGACAACTCCTTTGGCTTGATGTTGGTTTGGTCGCTTACATCTTACCTTTTTTGAGTTGTCTTTTCTATATTTCCTTTGTTACTTATCTATTGTACCATAACAGTTGGTCCATTACTGACAACAGGAATTGAGATTCCGGATGTGGAGTATACCTGTTATAACATAAACGAGAAACAGCACAGAAAACGTTTTGCTTGTTCTCTGTGCTGTCTTTTTTTGGGGATGAAACAGGTATTACAGCAACCCTTCGGGGGGAATGATCTTCCACAGTATGGAACCATCTTCTCCACTGGAACCAACATAAACAGTCCCGTCTGCAATACTGATATTCTCAGGTTCATGTCCATTAACGGGAGCGTCAAATACAGTGACAAAGTTTCCGTTCACTTCTAACACTCAAATACTATTTCCGTTACAATACTTTGGATAAGAATTCCTTCAGACGGGGATTCTTCGGATGATCAAAAAATGCATGAGGTTCCGCTTCTTCCAGAATCCTGCCTTCGTCAATGAAGATCACGCGATTGGCAACTTCACGGGCAAATCCCATTTCATGGGTGACAATTACCATGGTCATGCCTTCTTCCGCCAGTGCTTTCATCAGATCCAGAACTTCTCCGACCATTTCGGGGTCAAGAGCGGAGGTGGGTTCGTCGAACAGAATGACATCGGGATTCATCGCCAGCGCGCGGACAATGGCAATACGCTGCTTCTGACCGCCGGAAAGGGTGGCGGGGTACATATCAGCTTTGTCCTCCAGACCGATGCGCTGCAGCAGACGAAACGCATTTTCCTTGGCTTCCGCGCGGATCTGCGCTTTGGTAGTCGTAATGGGTGTCAGTTCTTTTTTGTTTTTTGCACTCCGGAACAGGTTTGTGAATTTCACCAGCGCATTGTGACGCTTGGCTTTTTTCAGATCCTGAATTCCCAGGTACACCGGAGCCAGCATGATATTCTGGATCACGGACTTGTTGTTGAACAGATTGAACTGCTGGAACACCATACCCATATATCTTCTATGGGTGTTGATGTCCACCTTCATATCCGCAATATCCACGCCCTTGAAAATGATACTGCCGCCGGTGGGGTCTTCCATACAGTTGAGGCAGCGCAGGAATGTGGACTTGCCGCAGCCGGAGGGACCGATGACGCAGACAATATCGCCTTTGTTGATGGTAATATTGATGCCCTTCAGAACATCGTTTTTACCGAAACTTTTCTGCAGATCAATGACGTCTATCACTCTTAGCCAGCCCCCTTTCCATCAGTTTGATGCCCAGCGTGATCAGCATAACGAGGGCAATATAGATAATTGCCATAACCAGATACGGCACCATGAATTCGTAACTGTTGGAACCGATGTAGTTGAAAGCAACATACAGATCCGCCGCACCTACGAAGCTGACAACGGAAGTTTCCTTGATCAGGGCAATGAATTCGTTACCCATTGTGGGCAGAATGTTCTTGATAGCCTGAGGGATCACGATCTTCATCATGGTAACGGGGAAGGAAAGCCCTACCGCACGGCCGGCTTCCATCTGACCGCTGTCCACAGACTGGATACCGCCGCGCATGACTTCGGAAATATATGCCCCGGAGTTCAGACCGAAAACCAGAATGGAGACATTCACACCGGTGATCCGTATGCCCATCAGGGGAAGCAGTACATAATAGAACAACAGCAGCTGAACCGTCATAGGCGTACCGCGGAAGAATCCCACATAAACCGTACAGATGGCATTCAGCACCTTTGGTAAAGTCTTATATTTGGGAACAACGCGCACCGTTGCGATCAGAGTACCGATGATCACACCGATGATCAGACCGGTAATGGCAATCAGCAGGGTGTTCTGCAGACCTTCCAGAACCTTCACATAACCGTTCTGGTCTATGAAGATCTCTATGAATTTATCAATTTTTTTATCAAAATTTCCCATGTATGTATCCTTGTAGTGAGTCAGTAACAAGCAACTCCCCCACGGACTATGTACAGTGAGGGAGTATAAAGCTTGACCTATGAGGGATATCCCTTAGTTCATTTCGTTGATGGCAGCGGTGATGGCATCAGCAGGAGCGGAGTCGATGATCACATACTGAATGTTGCCGTTGATCAGGTCCTGAACAGCCATGGAACCGTTCTTGTAACCGGTGCAGGTTACGGGGAAGCCGTTGAAGCCCCATTCAGCATCGCCTTCTACATAGAACTGACCTGTGGTACCGGTCTGAACACCAATGATGGTGGATGCATCCTTTGCAGCCAGAATAGCTTCTACAGCAGCAGCGTCGGTGCAGGCATCGAATTCAGTGCTGTCAGCAGCAACGATGAGCTTCTGGGATGCGTTGTAGTAGGAATCGGAGAAAGTAACATATTCTTCGCGGTCAGGCTTAACGGTCAGACCGGCCATAGCGATGTCACACTTCTGCTGACCAACGGACAGGCATACAGCGTCGAATTCCATGTTGGAGATAACCAGTTCCAGACCCAGATATTCAGCGAGAGCAGCAGCGATTTCCATGTCGATACCCAGATATTTGTCGCCTTCCATGTATTCAAAGGGTTCGAAAGCAGCGTTGGTAGCAACAACCAGCTGATCCTTGGAGGGATCTTCAACAGCGGAAGTTACGGGAACGGGAGTACCGTCGCCGAAGTAATTGTTGCAGATTTCTTCAAACTTGCCGTTTGCCTGAATTTCTGCCAGGAATGCATTAACCTTTTCCAGCAGTTCGGGCTGGGTCTTGTCAACACCGAAAGCGTATTCTTCTTCGGTCAGGTCGATTTCGATTACCTTAACAACAGGTTCATTGGAAGTGCCGCAGGATACGAGCAGGGTACCCAGCATCAGAGCAGCCAGAACGAGGGATAAAACCTTTTTCATCTTGTGAGTCTCCTTAAAAATGTAATAAAAAAATAAGCATACACGATGCGTGAGCGAAGTGTTTCCGCCCAATGTGCATATTATAACATAAACATACATAAAAAGCAATGGTTTTTGCGAAAATATTCATTCATATAAGAGAAAGAAAAAAACTTTTACAGAATAAATATATCAAACATACACAAAAAAATATAAAGTTTACGCAAGTCACTTGAAAAGTATGCGTATTTATGATACCATAAAACCGAAGAAAAGATCATGTATGCAGAAGGAGGTGCCGACGGATATGATGAACGGACAGCAGTGGAACTGCAGTGTAGCGGAACTGAGCGGTGTCGGACAGGCACGCAGGGAAGCACTGGAAAAAGCCGGGATCCGTACATTAGGGGATCTTGTTTCCTGTTATCCCAGAGCCTATCAGAACAGAGGGGATATCCGTACCCTTGCCGAGATCCGCGCATCCCTGGAAACGGCACCGAATACCCCGTATGCCGCCATACTGACCGTGGCATCGGAACCCCAGTACCGGGTGATCCGCCGGGGGATGTCCATCACAAAATTCCGTGCATTCGACGATACGGGCAGCTGTGAGATTCTGTATTTCAACGCACCGTATGTAAAAGACAATATGCACACAGGAGCCGTGTTCCGCTTTTTCGGACGGTTTTCTGCGGAGTTCAAAAACCGTCTCCAGTGTACCAATCCCATATACGAAGCCTATACGGAAGACAAGCCGCTGAGAGAGATCGTGCCGGTCTATCCGCTGACGGGAAACCTAAAGCAGAACCAGATGTACCGGTATACCGACGAAGCACTCCGCAGATGTGCGGGAGAGATAACGGAATATCTTCCCACGGAGGTACTGCAGGGCGTGGGACTGCCATCCAGAACGTTCATGCTGGGAGCACTCCACCGCCCGGCATCCATGGAACATCTGGAAGCCGCCAAACGCCGCCTTGTGTTTGAGGAACTGTTCATCCGTTTTTTGGCGATGGCACATAACAATGCGGTGTACAAAGTCCCGAATTCCAGCCCGATCCGGAATACGGATGCCTCCGGCTTCCTTGCCGGACTGCCCTATGCCCTGACCGGTGCGCAAAAGAGATGCGTAACGGAGATAGCTGCAGATATGGCAGGCGCATATGCCATGAACCGTATCCTGATCGGTGATGTAGGCAGCGGCAAAACAATCGTTGCGGCATATGCGGCATATCTGGCAATACAAAACGGGTACCGCTGTGCCTTGCTGGTGCCTACGGAAATCCTTGCGAATCAGCACTATGCCGACCTGGAACCGCTGTTTGCAAAGTTTGGTATCCGTTGTGCTTTGCTGACTGGTTCAGTCCCGAAAAAACAGCGCAGTGCCATCCTTGAAGGTCTGTGCGACGACAATCTCACCATCAGAACGGACGAAACCGGCGTAAACGGTATTGGCCTGATCATCGGCACCCACGCACTGCTGACGGAAGATGTACGGATTGACTCCCTTGGTCTTGTGATCATTGATGAACAGCATCGTTTCGGCGTTATGCAGAGAGCGGCGATATTGGATAAGGGTCGGGATTGCCATTGCCTCGTGATGAGTGCCACCCCGATTCCCCGTACATTGTCCCTGGTCGCATACGGCGGACTGGATGTTTCACGGATAGATGAACTGCCCAAAGGACGCCAGCGGGTAGATACCTTTGTCGTAGACAGTACATATCATGAAAGAATGCTTGGATTTATCCGAAAACAGGCAGCCGAAGGGCATCAGACCTATATCGTCTGCCCGGCGGTGGAAGAAAATCCGGAAAAAAGTGAAAAACAGTCAAACGATCCGGACGATATGTCGAACTTGTCCTTATACGACGAGGATTCCGATACGCCGGCATTGAAAGCGGCAGTCGAATACGCCAAAACCCTGTCGGAAGAATTACCGGAACTGGAAATCGGATTTGTACACGGAAAAATGAAAGCCGCGGAGAAGGAAAGCGTCATGAACCGGTTCTGCAGCGGGGAAATGCAGGTACTTGTATCCACCACCGTCATCGAAGTCGGGGTAAATGTACCCAACGCGACCCTGATGATCGTGGAAAATGCGGAACGCTTCGGTCTGTCCCAGCTCCATCAGCTGAGAGGACGTGTGGGGAGAGGCAGTGCGAAATCCTATTTCATTCTGGTAACGGACAGCCGCAACGAAGATTCCATGGAACGTCTGCGCGTCATCAAGCAGAATTATGATGGATATGCCATTGCGGAATACGACCTGATGCTGAGAGGTCCCGGAGATTTTGTGGATAAAACCGGTACAAGACAGCATGGCGAGGACCGTTTCCGTCTGGCTGCCGGCTGCAGGGATGTGGAATTTGTGGAACTTGCAGCCAGAGAAGCCAAGCGGATCGCCGATACAGATTCGGAAAAGAAGCGGTATCCTCTGTTGTGGCAGCGTATGGAAAATCTGCTGCAGGGAGGAAGCCATACGATGAATTAAGAAAGGAAAAACATCCTGTTGCCGGCGTCGGTAAAATGGAATTTGCGCTGACAGCAGGATGCACTTGTTGAAGAAAATATGATTACAGCAGTATCCAATGCATGTATGCGGGAAAGTGACCGTGCCACCATCGCCGGCGGGATTCCGGCTATAGAACTGATGCGCCGTGCCGGAGAGGGGATTTTTGCAAGCTATGACTGGCAGGGAGAAACGGCGATCCTGTGCGGCAGCGGCAATAACGGCGGTGACGGCTATGTTCTGGCATTGCTCCTTGTCAAAAAGGGAATCCCCTGTCGGATTTTTCTGGCGGAAGAACGTTTTTCCCCGGACGGCAGATATTATTACGACCAATGCCGATCCGCCGGTATTCCCATAACATTGTGGCAGGAAGGCATGAACCTCCGGGGATACAGAGAAATTGCTGACTGCTTATTCGGTACAGGCTTCCGCGGAAAACCGGAAGGGAACGCTGCCGACATGATCCGTGCCGTAAACAACAGCGATGCCGTCGTGATCAGCATCGACATTCCCAGCGGATTGAACGGGGATAACGGCAGTGTTTCCTATGATGAAAACAACCTTCCCCTGTGCATACAAGCCAACCTGACTGTTTCCATCGGAAATCCCAAGTACGGTCACTACCTGGGGAACGGCAAAGACATGACCGGAAAACTGGTGAACCGGGATATCGGTATCAAACTGGTGCAGAAAGGTGTAAAAGTACCGGATAACGGTGACTTCGGCAATGTTCTGCGGCACAGAGTACACAATTCCCATAAAGGAACCTACGGATATGTTACCATTCTCGGCGGATGTGCTTCTTATGGCGGCGCTGTAAAACTGGCGAATCTGGGATACAGTGCCCTGCGAAGCGGATGCGGCGTGGTGCGGCTGGCTGTGGGAGAATCCCTGCTGCCTGCCCTGACACCCCATATTCTGGAAAGTACCGTTTTCGGGATTCCGGATAAGGAGGGATTCATGTGCTTCTCACCGGAAAAACTGGACGAGGCAATGGCATCTACTGCGGCAATGGCTGTTGGAATGGGTTGGGGAAAAGGACCGGACAACGGAAAAATCCTCACTTATATTCTGGAAAACTACGACAAACGACTGCTGATTGATGCGGACGGTCTGAACACACTGGCAGCTTTGGATAGATCCATTTTCAGAAAAACCAAAGCGCAGATCGTCCTTACCCCGCACCCGAAGGAATTCGAGAGAATCAGCGGCATTCCCATGAGCGAAATCTTCCAAAGTCCCGTGGAAAATGCTGAAAAATACGCCAAAGAAACCGGCGTATGCCTGCTGCTGAAGGGAACATCCACCGTGGTAACGGACGGTGAGGACACATGGCTGATCCCCCGCGGCTGTCCGGGAATGGGAACTGCCGGAAGCGGAGATGTATTGTCCGGCATTCTGGCAGGGCTTCTCGGCTATGCTCCCGCCAATCCCGAAACGGTTTCCTGCGGCGCCTATATTGCAGGACTGGCAGGGGAAATGGCGCAGGCGGAGAGCAATCCCATCAGTATGATATCTTCCGATACAGCCAAATACATTCCGCAGGCTGTGACGGAAATGATGCGTGCGGCAGGAACATTGGCGGAAACAGAATAAAACATTCCGTTCGAAATATTGTAAACAAAAAGGCGCTTATGGCAAAAAGTCATAAGTGCCTTTAAAACTATCCTTCAGAGGATATAGTAAGCGTCAGGAGTACATCATTTCTATGTACCGTACAGCAGCCTGAATGAAGAAAATTGTCCCCAGATCCCGCAGGTGATAAGGTGATGCATCACTGCCGGCAACAAACTGTGTGCGTTCCAGAATCGCTCCTGACAGATTTCCGTCGGAAACATTGCGGAACTGTACCTTCATGTTGAACTGCAATGCGCGCTCGACAGCTTCCATCCATTTCTCATCACGATCAACGGAATACAGCCGCATCCAGAGAAGGGAAGCACAGGAAATGCCGCTGCTGCAAAGTCCAAATGCCGGGGTGTTGAACGCCAGATCCGTACTGCGGAACAAACTGCCGTCCTGTCTCTGCGCACGCAGATACCATTCACCGCACCGACGCAGGGAATTATAATATACAATGTCACCGGTATCCATATAAGCATCATACATCGGCATCCCCCACCAGAACGACTGACGGGGATGAGAAAGTCCCTGTAATCCATCGGACGGCTGATAATTGTTCCAAGTACCTGCCGGTACTTCATGTGTACGCAGATGGTCTGCAATAGTGTAGAAAACATCGCGGAAGGACTGTTCGCCGGTCAGTTTGTACATCTTGAGGAAAATGGCATCATCTGCCAGAGGTCGTCCTTCGCGCTTGGGATAACCAGCCGGCGGTTCCCAGTAATTCATCCATTCGGGCAGCAAGAATCTGTGTTCCGTCAAAGAATAATTGTCTCTGAAATGCCCGTCACCCATGTAAGCATTGTCCCGTACCCAGGATACTGCACGATGAGCAGCGATTGTGTATTTCTGGTCACCGGTAACCTCAGAAAGCCACAAGAGTCCTTCCATGGATTCCAGAATCGCAGAGGTGTTGACACAGTCGGGGTAATCTTCAATGGCGTAAATCAGACCGAATTCAGGACTGGTCTCCTCTGTAACCTGTTGGTTGAGGAGAAAATCTCCGGCGGAAATGGCGGAATCCAGCCATTTTTTCTCACCGGTCAGCTGATACGCCATACATAAAGCTTTCGCAGCCTGTCCGCTGTGCCATACAGGACAAAACATACCCCATTGCTGTTTGCCGGTATTGTATTCTCCGCGAAAAGAACCTTTCCAGCTTTTCTGCATAGGGGAATAGTGCAGACACTCGGTGGGAATCCGTTCAGTTTGTATCTGGGAAATATCCGTCAGCCATGTGCAGGCACGGGTAATAGAATCAAGTAATTTTTCACGTTCAATCATATTAAGCTCCTTTCTTGGATGGCTTTTATCAAGGGCCACCGTGTGCAAAACAGCGCTGTTCAGGGACGATCGGCTTAATTCACTCCCCGTACCTCAAAAGTGCTGCTTTGTTTTATTATTTCAATAAAATGCAGTATGTTGTCTTAAACCAAAGACATAACCAGAACAACAATAATGATCAGAGGCAGAATATAGGACATATAAGGTTTTATCCATTTGGGAACACGTGCCCCCTTATCACCGGTGTTGACTTCTTCAAAATACTTGTTCCAACCCCAACCGTATCTGCTGGTACAGAAAATAACATATACCAGACTGCCGACAGGAAGGAGAATGTTGGAAACTGCAAAGTCTTCCATGTCGATAATGGTTTTGCCGCCCAACTTGATGAAGGACAGCAGGTTTTCGCTGAGCATAGCCGGAATTGCCAGAACGACCAGCAGACAAATGTTGATGATGGCGATCTTCACACGGCTCAGCTTGGTGGTTTCCAGCCAGAAGGACATAATGTTTTCAAATACGGCAATAACGGTGGAGAGCGCCGCAAACATCATGAACAGGAAGAACAGAGCGCCGATAATACGACCGGCTGGCATCTGGTTGAAAATACTGGACAGCGTGCGGAACAGAAAGAGGGAACCGGCGGAATCTGCGGTGATCTGTGTGCCGTAAGTAAAGCAGGCAGGGAACACGATCAGACCGGAGATCAGTGCTACGGAAGTATCCAGGCTTACAATGGTAACCGCTTCACCCAGCAGTCTGCGGTCCTTGATGATGTAGCTGCCGAAAATTGCAATGGAGCCGATACCGATACTGAGAGTAAAGAATGCCTGACCCATGGCGGCGGAAATAACGGTCCAGATACCGGAATTGACCAGATTATCCAGAGAAGGAACCAGATAGAACTTCAGACCTTCCGCAGTGCCGGGCAAAGTACAGGAATACACGGCAAGAGAAATCATCAGTAAGAACAGGGCGATCATCATAACCTTGGTGATCTTTTCCACACCATTCTGCAGACCGAGAGCGCAAACGGCGAAGCAGAGTATGATAACGATAACAGCCGCAATAATGCACTGCATGGGATCGCCGACCATGGAAAGAAATACATTCATCAGTCCGTTATCACCCTGCGCAGTCAGAATGGAACCGTTTACGTATTTCCAGAAATAGATCAACATCCATCCGGCGATGGTGGTGTAGAACATCATCAGCAGATAGTTGCCGGCAACACCGAGATACTTCATCAGGTGCCATTTCTGTCCCGGCTTTTCCAGAACATCAAAGGAAGAGGCAATACTGCGCTGACTTGCACGGCCGACAGCCAGTTCAGCCGTCATAATGGGAATACCGAGCAGAAGCAGGAAAACGATGTAGATCAGTACAAAAAAAGCACCGCCGTACGCACCGGTAATGATCGGAAAGCGGTAAACATTCCCCAGTCCGATCGCACATCCGGCGGAAATCAGGATAAACCCGAGGCGGGATGAAAACTTTTCACGTTGGTTCATTTCGAAACTCCTTTTGTTGATGAAAAAATGTGTCCGGATAAAGAATAATACTAAAAATTATTTTAACATATTATGCTGTCAATAGCAAGGTTTTTATGTATTTTTTGTGTTGAAAAATCAGGCAAATAAACAGAAGCTGTACCCGTTAAGATACAGCTTCTGTTATCTGCATGATTTTACGTCAGTACAGAATTATTTCCGGTTTCCCTTATCAAACGCCGGATTCCATCCGTAGAAGTTCTTGGCATCCATCTGATCCTGTGCACTGCGAAGCGCATCACCGAATCCATCAGGAGGGAACGGCAAAAACTTACTTCAGATTCTTCGGCTTACGGATACGGTTGAGCTGCTTGTTCAATTTCAGCAGTTCTTCCTTGGTGAAGCTGATGTTCATCATACCCATCATGCTGGAAAGACGCAGTACGGTAAATCCGCCCATCATTTCCATCAGACCGCCGTCCGATTTCAGATCCACATCAAAGCCGCCGGACTTCTTGTCACCGGCTGCCTTTTCTTTCTTGTTGGCATCCATCTTTTTCTTGAGTTTCAGACCGAGGGAGAGGAACCACAGTTTGCCGCGCTTGGACTGCATGATGTCAGAAATCTTGTCGTTGAGAGAATATCTGCCTTCCACTTCCACAACATCGAACCAGTTGAGAACAGCGCCGACTTCTTTGAGAACATAATCCATGTTCCGTTCAGCGACCTTACGGATCTTTCCTTCATCGGAGAGATCGCCTGCCTTGGCAACGATGGTCGTTTCCCCTTCGTTCTTTACGTCAAAATAGAAGAAATGATCGGGCGCAGTCTTTTTGCCGATGCTCTTGCCGTTTACAAAGAGTTCCACTTCCGGCTGGTTGGAATATACGGTAACCTTGGTAACATCTTCCACACGGTCCACATATCTCTTGCCGCAGAGATGCACGAAGGGATCATCGGAGAGCCATGCCTTGTACGCATAGAAGGAGTCCTTCTTGTACTTTCTGTCCATGGTAACCAGACCCTTGTGATTCTGACCGTTTTCGCCGCCTTCCGCTCTGGCATCCGCACCGAAATCGAACATATTCCATACATGGGTTGCCCAGATGTACTTGCGGGAGAAGAGCTGTTTGATCAGTTCTTCGTGGTAATATGCCTGGTATTCTTCCGTATAGTCCCCCTGCTTGGGATCGCTGGTGTGCCAGTTCAGCGCTTCACATCCGTATTCACTGATACCAACGGGAATGGTGGGATGCATCTGATGGAACTTGTCAAACCAGGGACCGTTCATGCTGACGTCCCCGCCGTACCAACCGAAATAATGGTTGTAGGAAACCACATCGGGAATCAGCAGATAGGGGTCATCCATCTTGCACATGGAGACCGCAGCAATGGTGGTCAGACGGGTCTTGTCCATCTCATGTACCAGATCATTGAGAATACGGTGGTTTTCCAGCAGATCATCGTCAGAACCGCCGATGGAAATTTCGTTGGAAAGTCCCCAGATAAAGATGGAAGCATGGTTGTAGTTCTGGGTAATCAGTTCCTTCATCTGGGAAATCGTATTTCCTCTGCCGCCGGGCAAATGTTTGGAGATATACGGAATCTCCGCCCAGATCACGAGTCCCTTTTCGTCGCAGAGATCGTAGAAATACTGGTCATGCTGGTAGTGCGCCAGACGGATGGTGGTAGCGCCCACTTCCATGATCAGGTCAATATCTTCCGCATGATGTTCAGGAAGCAGCGCATTGCCCACGCCCAGTCTGTCCTGGTGACGGGATACACCGCGGAGAGGATATTCCTTACCGTTCAGAATAAATCCGTTGTCGGGATCAATCCTGAAGCTGCGGCATCCGAAACGGCTGCATACATTGTCCAGAATCACACCGTTTTCTTCGATTTCCACTTCACAGCAGTAGAGATACGGATCCGGACGACCCTGCCACAGATGCACGTCCTTCAGATCAAATACAACCTTCTTGTCGGTGGACTCGATCTTCTGTACTTCCTTCTCATCCTTGTCGTAAATCGTATAAATCAGCTTCTGAGTATCGGAAAGGGGAGTGGTGTATACTTCAACTTCCACTTTGGCATCCTTACCTTCCACAGCGGGTGTAATCTTCAGACCATTGCCGCCGAAGTATTCCAGATCAAAGTGGGTCTTGTTCACGGCGATCAGGTTCACATCACGGTACAGACCGCCGTAGAAGGTGAAGTCCGCCATCTGGGGATAAACCGTGTCATTGGGGGCGTTGTCCACTACAATGGCGAGGGTACTTTCTTCGCCGATCTTACCGGACAGATCCACTCTCCATGTGGAGTAACCGCCGTCGTGGTGGGCAAGCTTCGCACCGTCCAGATATACATCCGCAGAGGAGTTGGCGCCGCGGATTTCAAGATAATAGCAGTCAGCCGCAGGAAGATCTGCCTTCTTTAGTGTTTTCACATAGAGACAGGAACCTCTGAAATAATCGTTTCCGCCATCCTGACCGTCTTCTGCATTCCAGGTATGGGGGAGTGTAACATTTACACCTTCACGTACGGAAATATCAGCACAGTCCTTGACAAAAAGCCAGTTTTCATTGAGTTTGATAATGTTTCTCACTGTATGTTCTCCTTAATTGATTTCATTGAAGATATCATGCCATAAAAATATGAACACCGTATGACATATTTTTAAAATGGCGTCCGACACCCATATGATGCCGGACGCCTGAAACAGTCAATGTAAAATTATTTGTCTGCAGATTCGGCTTTGCGTGCTGCAAGTTCTTCGTTCATCTTGGCAAGGGTCTTCTTGTTCAGATTGTAAATCAGAGCAAGACCCACAAATTCCAGAAGTGCGCTGACCAGGAAGAGAACGGCAACGAGGTAACGCATATTCAGAGCAACCTCGGGAGTCTGTGCGCCGCCGTTTTCACCGATGTAACCGAGAGAAACCATGATTACAAGGGCAATGGAAGGACCAGCACCCTGTGCGAGCTTACGGAAGAAGGAATGGAGGGAGTATACAACACCTTCTTCACGCTTGCCGGTTTTCCATTCGTTGTAGTCGATGGCATCGCCCATGAGCGCCCAGGAAACGGTGGAGTAAATACCCAGACCGAGGTTGTAAACAAACTGGCAGGCAATGTAAATACCCAGACCCTTTGCATCGGGGGTAATGGGCAGTACAACCAGACCGATACCGGCGATCACGGAACAAGCGGAACCAACAACGCAGAGTTCCTTCTTGCCGAACTTATCAACCGCTTTACGGGCAAGGGGAGTGAAGCAAAGAATCGGGATCATGGAGAAGAGCTGAACAACACCGGAGATTTCGGGATTCTTGAAGTATGTCTGGAAAAGAACGGTAACAGCCGCGGAAGCACCCTGCATACCGATGAACATACCCATAGCAGCAAGGGTTGCACCAACTGCGGGACGGTTCTTCAGGAAGTTGACAAACGCTCTGAATACATTGAATCTCGGTGCATTTTCGTTGATCTTCACATCCGTGGAAACGCGGATCTTGGTGGTGCGGCTCATGAACTGGAAGGAAATGAAGCCAAGCACACCCATGATGAGTGCTGCCCAGAATACATTGTAACCCTGCAGATCCTTGATTACTTCGCCGGCTTCGTCAAGAACAGCCACGCCGTTTTCGTCCACTCTGTCCTTCCAGATGATGAAGGGCAGGATTACCATGGGCACCATATTACCGATCATGGAACCAACGGATCTCCATGCAGAAAGGGAAGCACGGTCCTTGGTGTCGGAGGAAATCAGGGAAAGCAGAGAACCGTAAGGAACATTCGCAACGGTATAGAAAGCATCCCAGATTACATAACCGGCAAGGAACAGAATAACTTTAACGATGTGAGGCGCATTCGGTACGGGGATAAAGCAGAGAGCACCGGCAACCAGAAGACCGAGAGAACCTACAAAAATATAGGAGAGGAACTTGTTTCTCTTATACTTCCGTCTGTCCGCATCGATCATGGAACCGATGAGAGGGTCGTTGATCGCGTCCCAGATCTGAACAAAGATCAAAAGAAGTGCATAAAGGGAGTCGCCGAGGCCCATGAACTGGGACCAGAAGATGGTAAGGGTACCTTTGAGCGCAAAACTCATGTTGCATCCAAAGTCACCGGCGGCGTAAGAAATACTGTCCAGCAGTCTGAACTTGTTCTGTGCGTTTCCGCCAGTCGTGATCGCGTCTTTTTTCATACTGTTTTCCTCTTTTCTTTGTTTTGTTGTTGTGCAAATCCTTGTAAACTAAAGCCAAAAATCCGACAAAAATACAGCTATTTTTAGTATAAATCATTTTTAAAACAAGCGTGAGTAATTTTTTACAGTGTTTTTGTATTATTTTCATCTTTTTCCGAAAAACGATGTTGCAAATATACAAAAAGCGTGTTATAATGGGTGTGGTCATCGGATGAATTGTGCAATCGGATGTATATTCCGATGAATACAAATGTAACTTGTAGAGGGGCGAATACGTGTTTTATAAAAACGAACTGCAATTTTTGTGCGATACGCTGAAAAAAAGCCGTGTCCGTGTTCTTGTTGTCACACCGAACGAATCCACACCGGCGATATCCGATCTGGCAACGGACAATCCAGTGGGGAATGAACCCTGGCAGGCACATGTATCTTCCGGTGAGCTGGAATCCCATACAATGTACAAATTTACGGACAGCTATAATCTTTGTTATCTGTATTTCCTGCTGCCGGAGACAAAGAGTCCCACCGTACTGATCGTAGGTCCGTATCACTCGTCCGAAGTTTCCCGTGAGCGTATACCGGAACTTTTGGAAAAACGGGAAATTTCTCCGGCGCGGAGGCTATATTTTGAAGAATTCTATAGGAGTATCCCCGTGCTGACAGAAGGATGTCATCTGTTTGTGATGCTGACCACTTTCTGCGAGCGTATCTGGAAAAGCCCGTCCTTTGCCATTGTGGATGTGAATAAGCAAAACCCCGTTTCCGCATCTCCCATCAACGAACCCATGTATGAGGATGCCTACGATGATGTTCTCATAAACATGAAAACCATGGAAAAGCGTTATGCTTATGAAAACGAAATGATCCAGGCAGTCACACTGGGGCAGCTGCATAAAGAAAACCAGCTCTTATCCGGACTTTCCGATGAAGTTTTTGAAAAACGCCTGCCCGATCCGCTGCGCAATGTCAAGAATTACGGTATTATCATGAATACCCTCTTACGGAAAGCGGCGGAAAACGGCGGTGTACATCCGGTATATCTGGATCGTACATCCTCGGAATTTGCCGCAAAGATCGAGAATATGCATGAACTGTCCGAAAATCATGATCTGATGCGTGAAATGTTCCGTACCTACTGCCGGCTGGTGCGCAGACATGCCCTGATGCAGTTTTCCATTGTGGTACAGAAGACCGTCCTGCTGATTGATTCCGACCTGTCGGCAGATCTTTCCCTGCAGTCTCTGGCACAACACCTGAATGTCAGCGCCGGCTATCTTTCTACCATTTTCAAGAAAGACACCGGCAAAACCGTTTCCGAATACATAAGGGAAAAGCGGATCCATCACGCGAAATTCCTTCTCGCCACAACGCACCAGCAGATCCAGACCATCGCACTCCACTGCGGAATTATGGATGTCCAGTATTTTTCCAAAACATTCAAGAAACTGACCGGTAAAACCCCGAAGGAATACCGCGAATCCCTGAAATTGTCCCAGAGTATATAAATCTGCAGAAGTCCCCGACAAAATAAGAAAAGCTTACCCTGTGTTTGTTCAAAGCACGAGGTAAGCCTTTTTTATGGACAAAGACAACCACCTAAATTTTCCACCGTATTGTCAGAGAATGCTCATCCGCATGAATATTCTCAATCAGACAGTCCACCACCGTAATTTTGTCGCTTATGGAAAGTACATCCCAATATTCCATATATCCGCTGATTCTTTCCGAATCGTCATGACCCCCGAATCCATCCTTGGCAATACATGCCAATAACGCCCGTTTTTCGGCATCAAGAGCAGTGATACGATTGTTTATGTATGTCATAACCGTAGCATTGGCAGAAGGGATTTTATGAAGCAGGGAAGCGATCTCTTCGTCGATCTCTCCGATCCGTTCCTTCTGCTTTACGATTTGCAGATCCCGGTTTCTCTGCTCCCATCCCGATAAATACCGGAATTCCGCCAGCTTCTTCCGCATTTCTCCAAGCACCATTGCATCCACACTGTCAGCATCCAGGGAAGAAAAAGAACACCCGCCGCTGTATTTCCGACTGCACAGATAATACCGATTATCGGATTTTGTCTTGCAGTGACGAACCTTCGCCGTCAGCGCATAACCGCAGCAGGCACATTTGATTTTCCCGGCAAGCCAAGTGGTTCTGGCTTTCACAGGTTTTGCCGCAGTACGGTTGTTCATACACTTGGCGCGACAGCAAATCCACGTGCCTGCATCCACCAGTCCTTCATGTGGGGCAAGAACCAGTGTATGTCCCGCAGGTGAACCGGATTTTCTCTGTAAAGATGCATCATTTCCCGAATACAGATAGGCAGCATTGATTCCAATGAAATCTTCAGGGATGTTCGCAATATTTGCCCCATGTTCTCTGAAAAAATCATACAGCCGCAGATCCGCCCGGACATAGATGGGATTGGTGATCATATCCCGCAGCCGGCTTCTCTGGAACGGTTTCCCGCCACGGTTACGGATACCGTTTTTCTCCAGATACCGCATCACATCCCCCAGCGAAGTCTGCGGTTCGGCGTACATGGCAAATATCTTTTCCACAATCCCCGCTTCTTCTTCCACTTTTACATACATCTTTGTCCGTACCCCGTCCATCACCGTTTCCTGTAAGCCGAATCCAAAAGGGATACGTCCGCCCATGTAGAATCCGCGTCTGCTGCGGGAAGCATAGGCATCCATGACACGCTGCTGTATGGTTTCCCGTTCAAGCTGCGCGAAGATCATCACAATCATCAGCATGGCTTTCCCGATGGGCGTACCCGTATCGAATTTCTCCATAGTGGAAACAAAATCCACATGATACTTCTGAAAAATATCAATCACACCGGCAAAATCCAGCACAGAACGACTGATACGGTCCAGCCGATATACAATCACACGCCGTACTTTGCCCGTTGTAATATCTCCTAACAGTTCTTGAAAAGCAGGACGTTCCATATTCTTACCGCTGTAACCTCTGTCTTCATAAATCCTGTACGCCCCGTCAAAAACCTCTTTTTTGCAGTATTCCGCCTGACTTTCCACAGAAATACTGTCAATACGATCTACAGATTGTCTCGTATATATGGCATCAAAAAGCCCCACCGAAATCTTTACCACCTCTGCATCAGCGTTTTTCGGAAACGTATTTACGGAAGATTTCATAAAGCCGAACTTCAATTTTCTTTCGTACCGCAGTCTCCTCCTCCTCCTCCGGATAAACCGGGGAAATACTGGTTATGGTTATATGAGTTTTCCCGATACGTTTTTCGCACCTCTCTGTCCGATACTCCGGATCCATATACACACCGCCTTTTCACCCGGAAGGGAAGTCTATAGCATACTATGTCCCGCGGTTTGTCCGATATTCCCCGACATAACAGCAGAAAACATCCGCATAAAAAAACAATCCCAGGCAAAATCACCTGAGATCGTTTCTGTTTTGTGTGAAATCAGCAGTACTGCCGATACATATAATAGAATACACCGGATGCAATCAGGAAAAGAATACCGCAGATCAGGATGAACCCGAAACTGATCTTTTTCTCCTCCCGGCTCTTTCTGTAATCGTAGAAAGAGTCATATTGGTTCACCTTTTTCCGACGGAACATATCAAGGAAGGATGTCATTCCGTAGGAGAGCATATCGAAGGTTCCTTCGTTGCTGGAAAAGATGAGCAGTCCGACACCGGTGATTACCACACCGACAGCAAAGAACGCATCACATAGAATATGAAAAACGGTAACCGGTTGGTTCTGGGCAAAAATATCTTTTGACCAGAGAATCAGGAAAACGGCAAGTAAGCCAACAAGAATGGTAATCAGATACTTTTTCATTGTTTTCATTTCGCTGCGTTCTCGTATTCAGCACGGTATTTTTCAAATTCTTCCGTATTGCACAGAACATAGTGACCCGGATAAACCTCACGCATGGTGGGTTCTTCCTTGGAGTAATCGTGGTCCATCATGGGGTTGTATACGATTCTCTTTCTGCTCTTTTCCGTAATCGGGTCGGGCAGGGGAATAGCGGACAGCAGGGAACGGGTATACGGATGGAAGGGATGGGCAAACAGCTCATCACTGGTACCCAGCTCCACAATTCTGCCGAAGTACATTACCGCAATTCTGGTGGAGAAGTATTTTACAACCGCCAGGTCATGGGCAATAAACATGATCGTGAGACCCATCTTTTCGCTGAGATCATTCAGCAGATTGATAACCTGTGCCTGAATGGAAACGTCAAGAGCGGAGATAGGTTCATCGGCAATGATCAGTTCCGGATTCATGATAACGGCACGGGCAATACCGATACGCTGTCTCTGACCGCCGGAGAATTCATGGGGGTAACGGGAAGCGTGTTCCTGTACCAGACCAACGGTTTCCAGAATCTTGTAAACCTGTTCGTCAATGTAGGCCTTGTCCTTGATACCGCGGATGATCAGACCTTCCGCGATGATATCACGTACGGTCATACGGGGGTCCAGGGAAGCGATGGGGTCCTGGAAGATCATCTGAATTTCATTGGTCAGCTGGTTCTTACCCTGGGTACGGGACCATTTGTTGTGGTCAGCCACAGCCGCTTTGATCTCCGCACGGTTTTCGGCGATGATCCGATCACGTTCCGTTTGGGAAATTTTGTTTTCCTTATAGTCCTTGCGTGCCTTGCGGATGGCGTCTTTGTAGCTGCGGGTACCGGCACAGATACGTTCACCTTTGTAGTATACAGACCCGCCGGTGATGTCATACAGACGGATAATGGAACGTCCGGTAGTGGTTTTTCCGCATCCGGATTCACCAACCAGTCCGAAAACTTCCCCCTTGTAAATATCAAAACTTACATTGTCCACCGCTTTCAGTTCACGTTTGCCGAGTTTGAAATATTGCTGGAGATTTTTGACACTGAGTAATACTTCTTTTTCCATATTATTCTCTCTCCTTCTTCAAACGTTCAATACGTGTCTTGATCAGCTGGGGCATTTCCACTTTGGGTGCATTGGGGTGGAGCAGCCAGGTAGCGGCATGGTGGGTGGGCGTAATTTCAAACAGGGGCGGATCGATCTCGAAGTCGATATCAAGCGCATATTTGTTTCTTGCCGCAAAAGCATCTCCCTTGGGGGGATAAATCATATTGGGCGGAGTACCGGGAATGGATTCCAGTTTTTCGGTGGTGTGCAGGTCGGGCATACTGCTGAGCAGGGCCCAGGTATAAGGATGAGCCGGTTCGTAGAAAACTTCTTCCGCGGTACCGTGTTCAACGATCTTGCCTGCATACATAACCGCAATTCTGTCAGCCATGTTGGCAACAACACCCATGTTATGGGTAATGAAGATTACAGAGAGGTTTCTCTCTTTCTTGATGACATTGATCAGCTCCAGAATCTGCGCCTGAATGGTAACGTCAAGAGCCGTGGTAGGTTCGTCGCAGATCAGAATATCCGGGTTCGCGGAAAGGGCAATGGCAATAACGATTCTCTGCCGCATACCGCCGGAAAATTCAAAGGGATACTGATGGAAACGGGTTGTAGGTTCGGGAATACCGACTTCTTCCATCAATTTGATGGCTTTTGCCTTGGCGATCTGCTTGTTCATCTTCACAACCAGCTTGGACGCCTGATCCTTGAAGAATTCGATCATATCCAGAACACAGCCGTTGGCATTGAAGCTGTCGGCATTGGCGATGTTTTCCGTATAGTGGTTATAGAGATTCTCAATAACCCGGCAGATATTGGAAAGCTTCAGTTCCAGATCAATCACGATCTGAGGAGGCAGTACCCAGTCGGGCTGCTGACCCTTTGCCACAATGGCATCGTACTTTGCCTTGACTTTCTGGTATTTCTTTTCTTCAACGGGGTTTCTGCGGACACCTTCAAAATACTCTTTGATGGAGTTTTCAAGGGCGGAAGGGAATACGTACTCAATACTTTCTTTCTTCACATTGAGACGGTTGATCGCCTTTTCCACCTTTGCACTGAGGGTCTTATGATAGGCGTTTGCCTTTTTCTCGTTGATCTCACCGGCTTTGAAATAGTCCAGCGCTTCCTTGAGATCTGCGAGACAGGCTTTTTTATGTTCAATGGACTGTCTGTGGGCATAAGTTACACCCTTTTCGGCAGTCGCAATGAAATCCAGCATGAAATCTTTGTCCAAGAAATCACGGGTCAGGGCATTCATTTCCACTACGGAAGACGGCAGATTCCGGAGATCGTCGCCCTTCGCAGTGATATAATAACCGAGAGTGAAGAAGTCCGGCTTTTCCTTGTTAAGGGCTTCTTTAACCAGTGCGTGCATTTCCTTGAGTGCAGCAACGACCTTAGCGGATTCCGTTTTCTTGCCCTGGGAAATCAGGTTGGAAATCGAAGCAACGCAGGCTTCGGACTTTTTATCTTTAACGATTACATAAGTATTGTAAGACAGGGTAAAGAGTTTCTTGAGGCGCTTGAGTTCAGCCTTGGTATCAAAATGCTTCTGCTTTTCCAGCATAAGAACAGCATTTTCAATATCCACATCAAGCTCAAGAGCGTTGCCGTAGGCTTCGTTGAATTCACGTTCAATTTTGGTTGCAGCTACACAGAAAGCGTCGAATTTCGCCAGTTTCTGTGCAACATCGGCGGACGATTCTGCATTGGCTTCTCCGTTTGCGGCGTTGATATTGTCACCCAGACGCTTCAGCATGGAGTTGAATGAATTCTTTGCGTTTCTCTTACCGGTTTTTGCCTTCAGAATCATAGCTTCGGTCAGCTGCTGACCAACACGCATGATCGGGTTCAGGCTGGACATGGGATCCTGGAAGATCATTGCGATCTTGTCACCGCGGAGTTTGTGAAAATCGTCTTCAGAAATTTTAAGTAGATCCTGACCATCATAAAATATCTCGCCGCCTTCAACGATGGAGTTGCCGGCAAGAATACCCATGATCGCTTTGCTGGTTACGGATTTCCCGGAGCCGGATTCACCAACGATCGCCAGAGTTTCGCCTTTGTACAGATCGAAAGTGATGTTGCGGACGGCTTTTAAAATCCCACCTTGCGTACGGAATGATATCTGCAGATTCTTTACTTCTAATTTCTTATCCATAAATATGACAATTCCGTTCTTTCTGAAATATTTTGGAAAATTTTCCTGTGTTTACGCTGTATTCGGAAATTCTGCGTAAACTTAATCTTCGGTTCCTCTCAGGGAAGGATTGAACGCATCACGCAATCCGTTACCGAACAGGTTGAAGCAAAGCATCAGCAAGCTGATGAAGATCGAGGGGAAGAGGATCATGTGGGGGTAAGTGAACAGATAATTCTGACCGGTAGCAAGGAGTGTACCTACACTGGTCATATTACCGGTGTTCAGGTTGATGATCCCCAGATAGCTCAGACTGGTTTCCGAGAAGATAACACTGGGAATAACCAGTACGCTGCTGGTGATCAGAGTACCGATCGCATTGGGGAAAATGTGCTTGAACATGATACGGGAGTCTTTTGCACCCAGCGTTCTTGCCACCAGAACATATTCCTGGTTCTTGAAGCGGTAGAACTGCATTCTGGTACGTCCTGCCATACCCGTCCAACCGGTCAGGAAGAAGGCTACGAACAGAATAATAACGTGGGAGACATTGAAGTGATATCGCAGAAGGGTAATAACGATCATGAAGGGGATGGAAGCCAGCAGGTCAACGATTCTTTCCATGATCAGGTCAATCTTGCCGCCGTAGTAACCTTCGATGGAACCGTAGATGGCACCGACGAACAGGTTGACGGAAGCAACGATAATGGACAGAATGAAGGAGAATCGTGCACCGCTTGCCAGACAGGTGAACAGGTCCTTACCGGCATTGTTGGTACCGAGGATGAAGGAAGGTTCGGTGATTCCGTCACCTGCCAGATAATGCTTGTAAATGTAGTATTCACGGTAGTCTACGCGGATATTCCACATACCGCCGGACTTGGGTTCAGCATAGTTGTACAGCTTTTCTTCGCCTTCGTAGTACATCTTGCTGGTGTACATATCCGTACCGTCGTGTGCCTGATAGATCGGGATGAAGTTGCCGTCTTGGTCGTATACGATCTGGGTCTTTCTGCCCGCACCGAGCTTGGTCTTGTACCAGATATTGGCGTTTGCCTTATCCTGTTCGGCTTCAGGACGCTGCTTGGGGTCGGTGATCGGTAAAATTACCTGTACATTGAAGTCATCCTGATACTTCTGCAGTGCTTCGTATTCCTGTGTATTGAGCAATTCATACTTGGCACCGACAGCATTGTACGTATCCAGACGGAAGGAATACAGCGTGTTGGTTTTGCCCATGTATTCTTCTTCACGCATGGTTGGCTCGGTCATGATGACCTGACGTCCGGTTTCTTCCTGGATACCGCGGTACAGGTCATAGGTAGCCTTGTTTACTTCCTTGTTCTGACCGCCGTCCCAGAAGTGGATACCCATTTCGTGGAAAAACTCATTTCTGGGGAGTACATAGGCATAGTTAATGTCTTCATAAGAAACGGTGAAGGGAGTAATGATGGGACCGATGATGGCAAAGAGCACCAGAATTATAATGATAACAAAAGCCAGAATGGAAGCCTTGTTTCGTGCGAAACGGTTCAACGCATCGCGGAAATAGGTAACCGGTTTTGTTTCCAGTTTGGTATCATGCAGATTTTCGGCATTGGAATGGAAAACGAATTTTTCGCTGGAGATCTTGTAGTCCTGTGCTTTCATTTATTTCGCCCCCATTCTGATTCTCGGGTCGATGACACCGTAGGAAAGGTCGATAACCAGACCGGCAAGAAGCCCTACCAGCAGGTAGAAGGCAGACAGCATCATGAAGAAGTCGTAGTCCTTGGCGTTGATAGAGGCCAGATACAGACCGCCGACACCGGGGATGGAGAAGATCTTTTCAATGACGAGGGAGCCGGAAAGGACACTGACAAATTCGCCGACAATGGAAGGGAAGATCGGCACCATAGAGTTACGCAGAGCGTGTCTTACGGTAGCCTGGGACTTGGTAAGACCCTTTGTTCTTGCCAGCAGCATGAATTCACTGGTGAGAACTTCGGTGAGTTCCGCACGGGTGAAACGAGCATATCCCGCAATAGAGCCGAAGCACATACTGAAAACAGCGGGAAGCATGGATAAAAACATTTCTTTGTTGAAATACAAAGCCCAGTTAAAAGTACCGGGAGTATATACCAAATTCTTTTCCGGATACATTTTGATAATATCCGCAAAAGACGCTATATTCAAAGGTAAGGCGTCCATTTTGAAACAGACGATGAAGAGCAGCAAGGAGGCGTACACAAAAGAAGGTACGGAAATAACCACCATAACTGCTGTGCTGATGAAATGGTCCTGCCACTTGTTTTTCTTCAGAGCGGCAAAGATACCAAGTGCGATACCGATGGGAATTGCAATCAGGGAAGAGTAAATATTGATTAAAATTGTAGGAGGAAGTTTTTCAATGAAAACGTCCCAAACGGCGCGTCCGCGATATTCCGGCATACGGAAACCGATACCGAAGTCGCCGTCAAGTACGATTCTTTTAAGATACAGAACAAGCTGTTCCATAATGGGTTTATCGTAACCTCTGGCTCTGAGCTGTGCCTCTATTTTAGCTGTATCCTCACCAAATCCAACAGAATAGTCAACCGGGAGAAGCTTGACTAAAACAAAGCAGGTTACAAAAATAATGGTAAAAGTAACGACCATCAGACCGATTCTTTTACAAATATATTTAAACATATACATTTTTGTAATCTCCTTTCGCTGTAGCTAAGTTGATAAAGAGGGATAGTTTATTAAACTATCCCTCTTTGCCAGCATTAGCAGATGACAAATTATTTGTAGTTCAATTCGCCGTCGTACTTAGCAACTTCTGCTGCCCAAGCGGCATCGTCGAAGTTATAAGTCATATACTTCATTCCGCCGTAGCTCATGAATGTGTTGTATTCATAGGTGATGTAGTCAACCTTGTAAGACAGCAGGGAAGCGGAGAAGTTGTTGTAAAGAGGTACAGTGTAGTAAACCTGGAGAACTTCTTTTTCCAGAGCTGCGATCAGCTGCAGTCTCAGGGACTGAGGCAGAGCGGTTGCGCTCCAGTCATACTTGGCACCGGAAGCACCGTTCAGACAGTCGTACCATTCCAGCAGAGTCATGGTTTCGGTAACATCAGCACCGTCTTCGCCAACGCCTGCCATGGTGAAGGTCATGGTCTGTTCAGCAGTGTTCCAAGCCTTGGAGTACATGTAAGAGGGGCTCAGGTAAGCCAGCAGGAAGTAGCCGGGGTCCCAAGCAGCGCCGGTCCAACCACCCATACAAACGTCATATGCGCCTGCACGGAAGTCGTTAGCCCAAGCATCACCAAAGTCCTTGGTCTCCACTTCGAGTCTGCCTTCCAGAGGAGTGCCGACAACGAGTTCTTTCCAAGCGTTTGCGATGTAGTCTATTCGTCTCTGAACAGTTTCGTTGATAGCACCGGAACCGAATGTCAGGAATACCTTATCGGTTTCCTTGATGTCGCCCGCTGCCAGAGCTTCGTCGTAAGCCTTGGTAACCAGAGCGCGAGCTGCTTCGAGGTCGTAACCGGTGATAGCATCAACTGCTGCGTCGAGAGTTTCGTACTGCGTATAGTCTACGTTGTAGATGTCGCAGAGAACCTTCTTGGCTTCGTCGCTGTTTCTGTAAGCGGCGCCGTTTTCTACGTCGTAGTAGTGCATGGAGTTAAACAGACCGAAACCTTCCATGGAGGAAGTGGTGGTCTTGGTTGCGAAGTCATTTCTGTTGATAGCGAGGGACAGAGCCTTTCTGAAATCAACATAGCTCAGAATGGACTTGTTGATGCCATCGGTCTCACGAGCCTTCAGCTGTTCAACGTCGGACTGGAGCTGCAGGGATGCAACAAAGTCATCGGGAGTAAAGTAAGCACGTTCACTGCCCTTGTAGTCGTCAGCAACGGTTACGTCGATGCCGATACCGTCGATTTCACCAGCCAGGAACTTCAGCCAAGCAGCGTTCCATTCAGTGATGGTGTCGCAAACGATACGGTCGGTCTGATACAGACCAGCATTTTCTTCAACATTGTAGCCGTACCAGTTTTCGTTCTTTACGAGAACGTACTGCTTACCGGCCTGGAAGCTTTCCAGCTTGTAGGGACCCCAGCTTGCGGTGGTTTCTACGCTGGAGTTGTAGTTGGAAGTCCACAGAGTAACGCCTTCGGTGGGTTCGATCTTGCAGGCTTCAAACTTTTCCTTGTGAACCAGGGGCAGAGAAGCCATGTTGTAAGCTGCCTGGTAAGACAGAGAACCGTCTTCCTTCAGCAGGGGCAGGGACTTGGACAGAACCAGTACCAGTTCGTATTCGGTGTCGCCAACGAAGATACCAACGTCAGCAAAGTCAACTGCGGGATATTCATAGTTGTAAACCATGTAGTAGGGAACATTTTCCGGAGGTTCATGACCCCAGTCATCGGTGTCGATCAGCTTGGTAACCAGAGCGATGGTGTCATCGGTAACTGCTACGCGGCCGTCTTCATTTGCCAGAGCCTGGAGAGAAGCGAATGCTTCAGCATCCAAGTAAGCGGAGTAAGCGGTAACAGTGTTGCCGCTGCACCAGCTGAGGGGTTCGGTCAGAGCAAAGTAGATTGCCTTTCCGTCGGGCTGAGTGTAAACACCGTCTTCGCCCTTAACCAGATCAGCTACAGTGTACAGACCGGTCTGGCTGTTGTCAACGTAGGTGTTCTGACCCTGGTAAACGTAGTTCTGCGCGTTAACGATAACGGTTGCACCAGCGTAGAAGGAGTCAGCACGGTAGTTCTGGACCAGGGGATCCAGCTGCTGCTGCATGGTGTAAACGAAGTCTTCAGCCTTGATGGGAGTACCGTCGTCCCACTTCAGGTCTTCACGGAGAGTGATCTTGTATGCATAGCCGGTAGCGCCTTCGGGAACATTCCACTTGGTACCAACGTACTGTGCGGAAACGTCTTCCAGCTTGGTAGCTGCATCGTACTTCATTACGAATTCACCGGGAAGGATCTCGCCGTTTTCATCAAACTTGAAATCGTAAGAGAAGAAGGAGCTGCCGATGTAGCTCATGATCTGGGTGTCGTTGTTGTCCTGATAGGTGAGCTCATTCCAGTTGGAAGGAGACAGTGCAGTATACGTATTGTACGTATAGGTGGGTTCAGCGGTCACTTCGCCGCCGGTGGTCTCGCTACCGGTCGTATCGGTAGTGTCAGTGGTATCTGTTGTTTCAGTACCGGAAGGGGTAGTGTTACAAGCAGCGAGGGACAGCATCATAAGAACTGCCAGCAGCATTGCAAGACTACGCTTGAGAGAAAATTTGCTGTTCATGACATTTTCCTTTCAAAAAAATTTATAATGTAACACAATTCATGCAATTATATTACATTGCATATATTATATTACAAGCAGTGCGACAAAGCAAGATATTTCACGAAATATTAATATAATTGTTCATAAAATGTTTTCTTTTGTTCATAAATGGCGACATTGGAAACGTCAGCCACCGTATCCGATCTCTCATGATGCTGCATATATGATAAAGATAGAAAAAATCCGGCAGACCTTACGGCGTACCGGACTTTGGATATATTGGTTTTAAAATACTCAGTGTGTCAGAAGAAGCATGGCGATGAACAGGAGTGTGATTACCCAGGAGCCAACTTTGATCTTTTTGATATCGCCGCAGAATATACTGATAATAATGTAGGAAATCATACCGAATGCAATACCGTAGGAAATGTTGTAGGTAAACGGCATTACAGCAAGGGTCAGAAATGCAGGAACGGAAATCCTGAAATCGCTCCAGTCAATATTGCGGACAGAAGCCATCATCAGAAGTCCCACATAAATCAGCGCAGCAGCAGTAGCGCATCCGGGGATCAGCTGTGCAATGGGACTGAGGAACATTGCCACAAAGAAGAACCCGCCGCAGAAAACAGCAGTAAGCCCCGTTCTGCCGCCGGCAGCGATACCTGCATTGATTTCACTGAAGGTGGTAACGGTGGACGTACCGCAGATCGCACCGATGGAGGTAGCAATGGCGTCGGACAGCATACCACGGTTCATGTTGATGGGTTCACCGTGCTCATCCAGAAGATTGGCACGTTCACAAGCCGCATACAGGGTGCCGAGCGTGTCGAACATATCTACCATGCAGAAGGCAAGGGCAGTGGTGATGATGGTGAGTACCAGATTCGCACTTCCATGCGCTTCGACATAGGCGGAAAAATCAAGACCTTCCGTAAAGACTTTGCCGAAAGACTGGGAAGTAAATTCTCCGAAAGCCTCGGCAGGACTGATGAAGGTAATGTTGAACGCATCATAGAAACCATCCACGGTCAGCCCCAGCAGATAGTACAGAATCATACCGCCGATGATACCGATGAACACAGAGCCGCGGATGTTCCGGATGCTCATGACCACGATCGCCAGAAATGTGCAGATCGTCACGATCATGGGCATGATGTCCCCCCAGTGCTGCTGCAGCAGATTGAAGGACGCCAGATCTACAGCGGTGGAAGTGTCCGGTACAACAATGCCGGCATTCTGCAGACCGAGCAGGGTAATGAACAGACCGATACCGGAAGGAATGGCTACCCTGACCGCTTCCGGAAGAGAATCAAAAATCTTCTTCCGCAGACCGGTGACAGTGAGCAGAATAAATACGATCCCTTCCAGCAGGATCAGCACCAGCGCATTGGCATAGGACAGTCCAAAACCGATGCAGACTGTGTAGACAAAAAATGCGTTCAGTCCCATACCGCTTGCCTGTGCCAGAGGAAGATTGGACAGAAGACCTGCCAGAACCGTTCCCACGACAGCCGAAATTGCCGTTGCAATATAAACCGCACCGTAGGATACCCCAAGAGGATTGGAACCGTCCCCGAAAGGATCGGCAAACATATTGGCGTTCACCATCAATATGTACACCATTGAGAAAAAGGTGGTCATCCCTGCGATAAATTCAATTTTTACAGTAGTGCCGCGTTCACGGAGCTTAAAAAGACGTTCCATGGCAAATCTCCTTTCTGTTATACTGTTTATTATAACACATTTTCGACAAATTTTCCACAAAAAATATAATTATTTATAGAAAACCTCTTGACTTGGTACGGAATACGGATGTTATAATATAGAAAACAGTACACAAGAAAAAGGAGACAGCAATGCAATACAGACGACTTGGCAGAACCAATCTGATGGTCAGTGAAATCGGACTCGGTGCAGAATGGCTGGAACGGCACAATGCCGAAGAATGCAGAGAACTGGTGGCTGCCTGTGAAGAACAGGGCATCAATATCTTGGACTGCTGGATGTCCGAACCGAAGGTGCGCACCAATCTGGGAGAAGCGATCAAGGGCAGACGGGAGAAGTGGATCATCCAGGGGCATATCGGCTCCACATGGCAGGACGGTCAGTATGTACGTTCCCGGAACCTGCCGGAAGCCAAAGCTGCATTTGAAGATTTCCTCGCCCGACTCCAGACAGACTATGTGGACCTCGGCATGATCCATTACGTAGACCAGCGTGACGACTGGGAGGGCATCCTGAACAGTGACTATCTGGATTACATAATGGAACTGAAGAAAAATGGCACCATCCGTCACATCGGCATGAGTACCCACAATCCGGAGATAGCCAAACTGGCAGTGGAAAGCGGTATTGTGGAAATGATCATGTTCAGCGTCAATCCCGCCTTTGATATGCTGCCCATCATTGACGATGTGGATCAATATTTCGAAGATGAATTTGACATTTCCCTCGGCGGTATTGCCCCGGAACGGGAGGAACTGTATAAATTGTGTGAACAGCATGATGTAGGAATCACTGTTATGAAAGGCTTCGCCGGCGGACGGCTGTTTGATGCCAAACGATCTCCCTTCGGCGTTGCCCTGACCCCCGTTCAGTGCCTTCACTATTGTCTGACCCGACCTGCTGTGGCATCCGTCCTTGTCGGTCTGGATACCGTGGAACAGGTGGCAGCTTCCGTTGCCTACGAAACAGCAGGGGAGGAAGAAAAAGATTACGCAACCGTTCTGGCAGGCGCACCCCGTCATGCCTACAGCGGTCAGTGTACCTACTGCGGTCACTGCAAACCCTGTCCCATGGATATCGACATCGCCATGGTGAATAAACTGTATGACCTTGCCGTAATGCAGCCGGACGTT
The DNA here is from genome assembly GCA_017467815.1 of Clostridia bacterium. GTDB lineage: Bacteria > Bacillota > Clostridia > Oscillospirales > CAG-272 > UMGS1696. The sequence goes on along the minus strand of JAFUKI010000011.1, from coordinate 22,362 downwards.
CCTGCATCTGTAAAGGAACACTACAAAGCACTTCCCGTTAATGCTTCCGATTGTATAGGCTGCGGCGGATGCGAAACCAGATGCCCCTTCGATGTAAAGATTGTGGAGCGGATGGAAAAAGCAGCAGAATTATTCAGATAAAAACAACAGGTACAGTGAGTGGAACTCAGTTCCGCCCTGCTGTACCTGTTTATCATTAAGGAATGACTAACAAAGAAACCAAGGCACCACTCAAAGCAATCTAAATTATAATTGATTTATCACCAACTAAAGATGATGTAAAGGAGAGAATAAAGGAGAAAGCGATGGAATTAGAAAAAGAGCCTACCGACACCGACCAAGGAAACCGATAAGGCTCTAAGGCGAAAGAGGCTGAGCGGAATCCGCCCCGCTTTTCCTCTTGCATTTTACCACAGGCAGAGACAAAAGTCAAGAGGAAATGAAGGAGAGAAACAAAAATGTAATAAATTATGCTTCTCCGACAAACTCCACAGCCAGACAAAGTATCTCCAGCGCAGTCCGCATACAGGATTCGTCCGGATTCAGCAAACTGCTGTGCAAAGCCTGTCCGGGCAGTTTTTCTTTCCCAAGGCAGCCGATATTGAAATAACAGCTGACAGCTTCTTCACAGAAAAACGCAAAATCATCCGCACCGAGACTGGGCGCGTCCATTTTCTGTACAGCATCCTCTCCAAGATACTGCCCGACCTTCCTGAAAAAGGCTTCTGTCCAGCCGGGATCGTTTTCCAGAACCGGATATCCGGTGGTGTAAACCAGATCAGCACGGGCACCATAACCGGCAGCAGTATTCTCACAGATTTCCCGTACGACCTGACGCAGGTCCGTCATCACCTGTCTGTCCAATGCCCGCAGTGTACCGCGCATATGCACTTCACCGGCAACCACATTGCTGGCAGAACCGCCGCAGATCGTACCCACGGTAACAATCACCGGAGTCGTAGGCGCAAAACGTCTGGAGGAAACCGTCTGCAGAGCGGAAACTACAGCAGATGCCGCCACAATCGCATCCACACCCTGTTCCGGATGGGCACCGTGGCAGGACTTTCCGCGGATCACCAGATCAAAATCCGTAACCGCCGCATTCATCACACCGGGAAGATAAGCCGCTTTCCCGACAGGTATGGTGGGATCAATGTGAAACCCCAGAACCGTTTCCACAGAGGGGGATTCCAGACAGCCATGACGGATCATCTTTTCCGCACCACCCGTGGTTTCTTCCGCAGGCTGGCAGAATATCCGTACCCGGCAGGGAAGTGTATCTTCATAAGGCTTCAGCATCAGCAAAAATCCCACAACTGCCGCCAGGTGGATATCGTGTCCGCAGGCGTGCATAATTCCCGGATTTACCGAAGCATAGTCCAAACCGGTTTCCTCCTGAATGGGCATGGCATCCAGTTCCGCACGAATACCGAGAACCCGACTGCCATGTCCCACTTCCGCCGTAAAACCGCTGTCCTCCGGCAGAATATTGGGTGTGATACCATGCTCCTTCAGAATACCGCATATGTAAGCCGAGGTCTCCCGTTCTTCACCGGACAGTTCGGGATGCATATGTACATGACGGCGGATTCTGATAATTTCCGGCAGAATCCGGTCGATTTCAGCCATCAGCTTTTCTGCCGTACTCATCCTTCCACCTGCCGTCCGTCCATAAATACCGCTTTTGTTTTGGTCAGATAGTGGAACGGATGACCGCTGAATACTACGATATCCGCATCCTTACCCTGACGAATGGAACCGACACGATCCTCAATACCGCAGACTTTCGCACCGTTCAGTGTGATTGCCCGGAACGCAGCCTGCTCGTCAAGTCCTTCTCTGACAGCCAGAGAAGCGAAATAAGGCAGCATCCACAGAGCGCATACATCATGGTCGGTGGTCAGCGCAAATTCCGCACCGGCACGCGCCAGATCCGCCGTCATTGCCAGATTGCCGCCGACGGTTTCCGGTTTCCCGGCAGGACCGATGCAGGGACCAACAATGGGCATGATTCCGCTTCCGGCAATTTCATCAATGATGGCAGAACCGCCGGTGGTATGAACCGTTACACAGCGCAGATGAAATTCTTCCGCCAGACGAAGTGCGGTCAGAATATCGTCACTCCGATGGGCGTGTATGTGCATGGGAATTTCTCTTTTCAATAAAGGAATGAGGGCTTCATTCTTGGCGTCATACAGATCGTCCCCATTTTCTTTTTTTGCCAGATACCGCATGGCTTCGGTCATGGTGCGGCGGAAAATCGCGGCAATCGCCATACGGGTCATGGGTGTTGCGCCGCCGGAATTGCCGTAGTTTCTCTTGGGATTTTCACCCATTGCACACTTCATAGCGGCAGGGGACTTGATAACCATTTCGGCAATGTTCCGACCGTACAGCTTCACCGCTGCTGTCTGTCCGCCGATGACATTGGTGCTGCCGGGACACACCTTGACCGTGGTAATACCGGCCCGGCGGGCTTTGGGGATGGCAATATCAAAGGGATAAAAACCATCCATGGCACGCATATCCGGCGTTACGGGAGAAGTGGTTTCGTTGCAGTCCTCCCCCTCCCAGCGTACACCTTCTTCGGAGATACCGATATGGGAATGGGCGTCGATCATACCGGGAAAGATAAAACCGCCGTCCGCATCATAGATTTCGCCATTCCAGGCAGGGGCATCCGCAAGGGCACCGAACCCGATAATCTTGCTGTTTTCAATGTCTACATAACCATTTTCATAGGAACCGCACTCAACAGTGTGCAGAATTCCGTTTTGTATACGAATCATATTTTCGCCTCCGGAAAATTTACTGGTGAATTACAAAAGAAAGGATGAACAGCAGCAAACCGGCAGAAATCCGTGCGGCAATAAAAGCATACGCACGTCGTTTTTCGCCGAGAATTTCCATATCCGCTGTGGTGTACGGTGTGAGATCATCGTCAAAATCTTCCGCATTCTGCAAAAAAGCAGGTTTGTGCCGCTTTTTCTCTTTATCTTTCCGCAGAATGTAGGGAACATGGTTTTTGCTGTCTTTTTTACGTTTTCTGAAGGGCAGGGAATCCGTGATTCGGAGATATTCCCACCAGCCCATGGCAATACATATCGCCCCTGCTGCACAAAGTCCCCAGATAAAATGCAGTCTGTCCCGGTATAAACCGCCGAGAATGGCGGAAACCACCAGTCCCGTACTGAGATAACCGAACAAACGCCGGATCAGTACAAGACGGAATGTACTCTTTTCCCGGGCAGTCCAGCTGCTTTTCTGCGCATCAGGCTTCTGCTTCACGGCGATATCCTTCCAGTTCTTTTGTGTTGCCGTAGATGAAATGTCCGGGCGTGATCTCTGTCCAGACAGGTTTGTCAGAAGAATAATCATGCATAGCCGGATCGTAGGGGATCAGCACCTTGTTCCGTTCACTGTCCGGATCGGGATAGGGTACAGCGGAAAGCAGTGCCTTGGTATAAGGATGCAGCGGATGGGCAAACAGTTCCTCACACGGCGCAAGTTCTACCAGATGTCCCTTATGGATCACCGCAATCCGGTCGGAAATAAACCGTACAGCAGACAGGTCGTGGGCGATGAACAGGTATGTCAGCGAGCGTTCCTTCTTCATCTTGTTCAGCAGATTGATCACCTGAGCACGAATGGAAACGTCCAGCGCGGAAATCGGCTCGTCCGCCACCAGAAAATCCGGATTCATAACCAGACTCCGCGCAATACCGATACGCTGTCTCTGACCGCCGGAGAATTCGTGGGGGAAACGGGAAATGAATTCACTGGTCAGCCCCACTTCGGTGAGAATGTTTTCCACCTTGGCAACCCGGTCTTCTTCGGATTCATACAGATGATAGTTGTACAATCCTTCCGAGATAATATAGTCCACCTTGGCACGTTCATTCAGGGATGCCATGGGATCCTGAAAGATCATCTGCATTTCCATGTGCAGTTTCTTTTTGTCCTGACGGGAGAGCTTGCCGGTGATCTTCGAGCCTTTGAAGGTCACTTCACCACCCACATTGCCGGTGTAGATGCGCATGATGGCACGTCCGATGGTGGTTTTGCCGGAACCGGATTCTCCGACTAAGGACAGGGTTTCCCCTTTGAAAATATCGAAACTGACACCGTTTACAGCCTTGAAGGTACTTCCGCCCATCTTGAACCGAACCGTCAGATCCCGTACCGTAATGAGCTTTTCCGCATTGGTATAATCAAAAGGTGTTTCGGGAACGGCATTCTTCTGTTGTTCCGCATCCCGTGCAAGGAGAGAAGCGCGATAGCTTTCCGCCTGAGGGGAGAGCAGCCATGTTCTCGCCCAATGGGTATCCGTAACCGGGAAAACAGGAGGCTCTTCTTCAAAATCAATCTTCATGGCATCCGTATTCCGGGGCGCAAAGGCATCACCGGTGATCTGCTTGAACAGACTGGGCGGTGTACCCTGGATGGAGTACAGATCATGTCCCTTGGTGCCAAGCTGGGGCAGGGAACGGAGCAGTGCCTTGGTATAGGGATGTTCGGGGGATTTGAAAATTTCGTTTGCCGTACCGTATTCCACAATTTTACCGGCGTACATAACGGCAACCCAGTCAGCAATATTGGCAACCACCCCAAGGTCATGGGTAATGAATACCACACTCATTTTCAGTTCCTTCTGCAGGGACTTGATCAGATCCAGCACCTGCGCCTGTACGGTTACATCCAGCGCGGTGGTGGGTTCGTCACAGATGAGAATTTCGGGACGGCAGGCAATGGCTGTGGCAATGACAACCCTCTGCCGCATACCGCCGGAAAATTCGCCGGGATACTGTTTATACCGCTTTTCCGGATCGTGGATGCCGACTTTTTTCAAAAGTTCAATGGTCTCCGCCTTGGCTTCCTCGTGACTCTTGCCGAAGTGCCACATAATCACTTCCGCAATCTGTTCACCGATGGTACGTACCGGATTCAGACTGGTCATGGGATCCTGGAAAACCATGGCGATCTTCTTGCCGCGGACTTTCAGCCACTGTTCTTCTGTGGTGTATTTCGCCATATCTTCCCCGTGGAAGAACAGCTCCCCACCATCGATCCGGCCGTTTTTGTCCAACATACCGATAAAGGTTTTGGTGAATACAGACTTACCGGAACCGGATTCACCGACAATGGCAAGGGTTTCGCCTTCATATACATCCAGAGAAGTGGAACGGATGGCAGTCAGTTCCTGTCCTCTGAGGTTGAAACGCACCACCACATCTCTGGCAGAGAGCAGCAGAGGGCCGTTGTGATGCTTCTCACTCCTGGCAAATATTTCCTGTTCGTACGCACGAAGCAGATCAGCTTCTTCCTGAGCCGCAGGATCATCGGAGAGAACAGCAGAATTGTCCGCAGGTTCCATGGATTTTAACTTCTTTTTCAAAACGCTTCCTCCTTTTATACATGGTTGCGCGGGTCAGAAGCGTCCGCGAATTTATTGCCGAGGAAATAGAATGCAATGGTGATGATACAGAGAACCGCCGCAGGCAGCAGCATCTGGTAGGGATGCAGCGTAAAGGATGCCCGTCCGTGGTTGACCATATTGCCCAGGGTAATGGCGTCAACAGGCATACCAACCCCTACAAAGCCCAGAAATACTTCCGAACCGATGGAGTAGGGAATACACAGAGCGGCTTCCATAATGATCAGACTGATAATATGAGGAATAATATTCCGTGTGGCAATCCGGCGCATGGGGGTACCGAGACACTGGGAGGCAATGTTGTACTCCGCATCACGGATGGAGAGAATACGGTTCCGGAAGAAACGCGCTTCCACAATCCAGCCGCGGGATGCCATGGAAATAAACAGCGTAAGGTAACTGGTGTTCATGATGTACGCCAGAAGAACCAGATACACCGTGGAGGGAACATTGGTCATGATGTTGTAGATCTCGATCATAATGGGGTCCAGCTTTTTGTTGTAGCCCCAGAGAGCACCCATGATCATGCCGATTCCCACATCGGACAGAGCAATGCAGAATGCCAGAATAAAGGAATTCCGGCAGCCGTACCATGCGCGGGCAAAAATATCTCTGCCCAGACCGTCCGTGCCAAAAGGATGTTCCAGACTGGGACGGTGGTTCCAGTCCAGAGGATTGATGGAAACCTTGGTGGGATCCACGGATGAGAACAGGGGATACAGGAAGCTCATCACCAGAATCGCCGCCACAACCGCGCAAAGTACGACAACGGACTTGGATCTGAAAAAGGTACGCAGTGTGGATTTCCAATAGGAATAATTGGACGCACCCGTCTTTTCACTTTCGGCAAGACTGAACGCAGCCGGTGTAAACAGGGCAGGGTCCTTTTCAAGAGATTTCTGCAGGGTACGCAGTTTGTTTTCGGGAAGGTTCATAATGACTCCGGTATGTTGGTAATGGTTTGTTTTCGTGCATGGGAAAATCAATCGTCGGTCAGCTTGATTCTGGGGTCTACAAACGCCAGCAGCAGGTCGCCCAGAAATACGCCCAAGATAGAAACAACAGCGTACATCAGCACCAGAATCTGCACCAGATTGTTGTCCTGGTTCTTGATGGCAGTGGTCAGAAGTCCGCCGGTTCCGGGGATGGCATACAGTGTTTCAATCACCAGAGAACCGGAAATGATGTTCAAAAGGTCACTGGGGAGATAAGCCGACAGCGGAATGATGGCGTTGCGGAAAACGTGCTTTTTCAGCACCTGCTTTTTCGGCAGCCCTTTTACGGTTGCAAATTTCACATAATCCTGATTTTCTTCATCCACCATAAACCGTCTCAGCCACAGGGCATACCAGGCAATGCTGGAAAGCGCCAGACTGACAATGGGCAGAATCCAGGAAAGAGGCTTGTCATCGTAATATACCAAGGGCAGATTGAACCACTTGGAAATCTGAATCTGAATAAAGAACAGATACAGCAGACTGGGGACAGCACGGACGAACATGATATACCCGTTGCCCAGCGTATCACCGATCCTGCTGCGGAAACGAACCATCATCAGCCCCATGGAGAGTCCGGCTACAATACCCAGAAGCATGGACCAGAAGCCGAGGAAAGCAGTAACGGGAATTTTTTCCACCAGCAATGTAGCGATGGGCACTTTGGGATAAACGGTGATGCTTCGTCCCAGATCTCCTTTAAAGAGATTCTTGACAAAACGTCCCAGCTGTACAAGGGGATGATCCAATAAACCCAGATTGCGCAGATACGCCATTCGGGTTGCTTCATCCGCTTCCTTGACCATTTCATCCGGGAAATATCCGTTCAGCGGCATGAAGCGCAGGAGCATGAATACCACGAAGAAAACGATTACAACAGTAACAAGGGAGCGAAGGATACGTTTCAGAATATATTTTGTCATACGATCCGATCCTTTCGGTCTGAGAATGTGCGAAAATGCCACTCCGCCCGCAGAATAACGGAGATTGGAGTGGCATTTTTCAGAAATTTTAATGGATTACGGGAACAGATTACTTGTTCTTACCGGCAGTCCATGCAGCTTCCAGAACTTCGTATTCGTCCATGGTCAGCGCTTCGGTAGCAACCTTAACGCCCTTGTAACGTACATTACCGTACAGGCATCTGGGACCGGTGAAGGGGATTTCGTAACTCATGTGGTAACCGCGGAGGCTGGAGATAACGGGAATCATGTAAGCACCTTCCAGCAGGAAAGCTTCAGCCTGTGCAAAGTATTCCAGTCTTTCGTCGAAGGTTTCGGCGCTCAGAGCCTTTTCCACCAGTGCGTCGTATTCGGGAACATTGTAAGCACCTACGTTTTCAACGCCTTCGGTGGTGATTCTGCCGAGGATACCGGAGGGGTCAGCATAACCGGTGGAGAGGGAATCCCAGTAAATGTCATAGTTGAAGGGACCGTCCACGCTGCCGCCTACAGTACCGTAGAAGTCGCCGCTGGTATCAAATGCCAGTTCTACATCAATGTAGTCCTTACCGATCGCTTCTTCTACCATAGCTTCAAACAGCTGTGCGAGAATGATCTCGTCTTCGTCATCAGTACCAACGTAGATCAGAGTAACAGGGAGCTTACCGTCTACTTCGGTCTTGATTACGGGCAGATAGTCAACAGTACCTGCGGAAACGCCCTTGATGGTGCCGTCTTCGTTGCACAGTTCTGCGATAGCAGCTTCCATGTAGGTACGTGCTGCTGCGGGATCCTTGCTGTAGTCAGCATTGGTTACGTTTGCCAAAGGTTCCAGCTGTGTGTAGTCAACGCCTTCGGAGTTGAAGATCGCACCTTCTGCATTGATGGTGTTGCGGACCAGTCTGGCAGGATCAACAGGTTCACGGAGCGCACCGAGAGAAGTACGGTTCACAGCGTGCTGCAGAGCCTTACGGAAGTTTTCGTTCTGAACAAAGGTGTTGTATTCGGGGTTAGCACCGGAGAAGTCCAGCCAGAGGTAGTTGGTGCTGAAGCTGAATTCGTTGGGAATCAGGTTATCAGCCCATTCACCGTTCTGGAGGGACTGATATGCTTCGGTTTCAACGGAGGTGTAGTCCAGTTCACCGCGCTGGAACATTTCCAGAGAAGTGGTTCCGTCGGGGATCATCTGGTATTCTACAGTGTTCAGGGTTACCTTGTCGGCATCCCAGTAGTTTTCGTTCTTGGTCAGCTTGATCAGCTTGTCACGCTTGAATTCGGAAACGTAGTAGGGACCGCAGTACAGCATCTTGGTGTTGTCTACGCCGAAGTCTTCGCCTAGTGCCATAGCATATTCATATTCAACGGGCAGAAGGAGCATGGAGCTTTCGATCAGGGACAGGAAGTAGGGAGCGCTGGATTCCAGAGTGTACTGAACGGTGTATTCATCCAGAGCCTTAACACCTACGATGTCGGAGAAGGAAGCTTCCAGATCCGCTCTGTTGGTTTCGGTATCCAGACCGCAGTCGATGTCGTCCAGACCCCAGTAGTAATCATACAGACCGGCGATCAGGTTGCGGACAACACGGAGGGAGTAAGCACCGTTAAGGGGATCACCGATGTACTTGATGCCGTCAACAAAGTCTTCGGCAGTCAGAGCGTACTCGGTTTCGGCACCGGTGTGGTCAACCCACTTAAGACCTTCGCGGATCTTGAAGGTCCATACGGTGTAGTCGTCGTTGTGTTCCCAGCTTTCAGCCAGAGAAGCAACATAATTGCCGTAAACGTCAGGTTCTACCAGACCGTCAATACAGTTGGTTACGATTTCACGGACGGTGGCGTAAGAAGTGGAGAAATAGTTGAGGGAAGAGTAGGAAGTAGAGAAGTAAGTCTTATAGGTATCTCTGTATTCCTTGCTTTCCAGAATCTCTTGGGCATCTGCTGCAGCGTTTGCGGGGTCAACGGGTTTGTCGCAGGCCACCATAGCAGTCAGTCCCATGGACAGCACGATCAATGCTGCCAGTACGCGTTTCAGAACAGATTTCATGATATACCTCACTTTTTGAAAAAACTATCATTATTATAGCACATGAATCGGCAAAAAGCAATATATTTAGTTAATTTTATGTATAAATATTATTTTTATACAGAATTTTTTTATGAATAAATCCCTATTGCCAAGAAGGGGAATTCTTAGGGATGTGTGCCAAAGAGAAAAGTTTTGAGGAATAAACCTTACACCCCATTTCCAATACAAAAAGAGCCGCCGGAACAGGCAGCCCTTTCTCTCAAAACATTATCTGATAAAATATGTCTGAATCCGATCTTCCTGTACTTCACGAACCGCATATTCCCCGTCAAAATGCCCCAGCGCAATGGCACAGCAGGGAACCATACCTGCGGGAATCTTCAGTTCCTTTGATACAGCGTCATCACCGTGCAGTCCGCGTACAGCACCCCAGATATGGCAGGCACCAACACCGATCTCCGTTGCCGCAATCGCCATATTCTGTACAACAATCGCCGCATTGGAATAATTCACATTGGTCATCAGACCCTCGCCGATAACGGAGGAAACCAGAATAACCGTCGGCGCACCGTAAAAAGGATGGAGATCCGGATTGCCGGCTTCTTCCTGCATCTGCTTTTCCCATCTGTCGATCAGAGCGCGGTCAGTGATTACGGTCAGACTAAGCGTATCGTACATAGCACGGCCGATGGGAGATGCGTATGCCGCTTTCAGTATCACCTTGCATTCCTCCTCGGTGAGCTGAACGCCATTGAACGCCCGAATGGATCTTCTACTGTAAATCGCTTCTAATGTGTTCATATAATTTCTCCTTTATGTAATGTATTTTATAATACAGCCGTTTCCGTGTTCTTTCTTCTGAAAAACCACATGATCACAGCCATCAGAACAATTCCCAGGATCGGGAAAACCGAGCAGACAAGCATTCCCGCCTGCAGACTCACATTGTCCGCCATTACCCCCAGAAGCTGAGGTGCAACGGAAGCACCCAGATCCCCGCCTGCCGCCATCAGAGCATAGGAAGCAACACCGGCACCGGGTACTTTTTCTTCCATGAGAATCAGGGTTCCCGGCCAGAGCATGGAGGTGAAAATACCGGTCAGAATGCAGGCAATGAACGCCGGAACAACATGAGTGGAAAGCCCTGCCACCAGATAACAGACAGCCGCACCGATCATACCGGCAAGCAGCATTTTACTGATGTTTTTTCCCCATTTCGCATAGGAGATTCTCGTGATTCCCAATAAGACGGCAAATACCGCCATGCCGAGAATATCGCCAAAAGCCTTGTCAATATTCAGCTGCGCCTCCATATATCCGGATATCCAGTTGGACATGGCATTCTCCGCACAGCTTCCGAGGAAAATACAACCCACGCAAAGGGCAATGCCAATCGTTCTTTTCCGGCTTTTTCCGGCGGCAGCGGCAGTGCTTTCCCCGTTCATATCCGGCATGGGGGAAAGGATGAACAGTACCGCGGCAATAACGGGAAGCAGGGCAAAAAACATGGTGAGATACATCCAGTTTTCCGCACCGAAGAACTTAATGAACAGCGTACCGATAACCACGACGGTAAATACCCCGAAAGCGTAGAGCGAGTGAAGCATACTCATATCTCTCTGGGGATTATCCGAAGGAATCGCCGCAATGGTGGGGCTGAGCAAAACTTCGGAAAGTCCGGCAGAAACCGAAAAAACGACGGTCCCGATCAGCAGACCGAGATATGCCAGATCCGGCAGAACCATGGGGAATACCGCATAGATCAACAGACCCAGAGAAGTGATCAGCGGCATGATCCGCACGATCTTCTGTACATTGAACTTTTTGGAAAATACGGTGAAGATCAGATCCACCGCCAGCTGTGTACAGAAATTGGTCAGAACCAGCGTACCCAGCAGTGTCCAGGAAACACCGTACATTTCATGAAAGGTAACAAACAAAAGCGGCGGTAAACTGAACACGGACGACATGGTAAAATATGCGGCATAACACGCAAATTTCGTCCGTTTGAAGTTTGTTGCAGACATAAAAACTCCTGAAATAATGCTTTGTATATCAAATAATGCTTTGTATATCTATATTGAAATTATAGTGTATTTCCATATAAATGTCAAGAATCAAAGCCGAATTATACCCATCCTGCGGAAAAATTTTACGGAAGCACCCATTCTTCCATATCGGAATCGGAAAACTGCATAACCTGTAGGTAAACATATTTTTTCCAAAACAAAAAACTCTCTTTCTTTTGCCATCATCACAACAGAAGAGAGTTTTATACATATGTGCAGGTATCCCTTTATCACCAGATGAAGGGAAGTATCCTGTATTTCACCCGTTTTTTATATTCAGCGTATCTGTCAAGACCTTCTTCCAGTACCTTTTCCTCGTTACGGATTCTCAGAAGGATCACACCAATATAGGGCAAAAAACAAAGCAGTGACCACCAGGAGGCGAGAACCACGGGAATGGAGAGAAACAGCCAGACTGTAACCCCGTTCAATGCTTACTTTTCAAAAAAGGCAGCCGCTTGTTCTGACAATAATAGATCAGACAGAACACAATATACGCCCCCAGACATACCGCAAAAATATAAATCGGCGTATTTATGTACCAGCCAAGCCACTTGGAAAACTGAGAAAACACAATAATGGGCGAATTACCGGGACCGACAAAAAACATATTCATATTCTTCCCCAGTCCGTACTGCACAAAACAGTTCAGTCCAAAGGCAATGCCGCAAAGTGCAATGAAAGTCCATGTCGCACTGACATAGTCGGATTTCTGATTGCCGCCCCGCCTGGAGAAACAGATGAACAATCCGATGAATACCAGCAGCATATGCCAGATCAGCGCATGAACGGTCAGAAACCAGTAATTCAGAAACAATCCGGAAGGTTCCGTAAAGGAGATCGCACCGCCGAGAAGATTATATAACACCATAAAACTGTACATCCCGCGCTGCACTTTCCCCGGTTTCAGCCAGGGTACGATGAGACACATATACATGGGAACACTGCACAGCTGAAAGGGGAAATCCCCCCAGGAATAACTGCCGTCCTTGATTACAAAGAAATAGAATAGCTGTTTGAACACTTCCGAAAGGGCGAGGATCAGTCCCAGAGAGAACAGGATCACCCCCGATGTCCGGTCACTGACCCCGCGCAGCTTCCACGCCGCAAAAGCACACACAGCAAAACCGATAAGCGTGTAAAAAATATGAAAAGCACTATAGGATGGAATGACCTCCATCGGAAGGGCGATCGACTCAAAAAAAGTATCCAGATCTTCTCTCATACAACGTATCTCCGTTTCTGTTCAGTATAGTATATGATTCAGCATAGCACATAAAACGAATTTTGTCAATGTACGTCAAATTATGTATGAAAAAGTTTACATTAAGACGAAACCAGTCAATATTCCGGTATGCGGCACATTTCCCCTTAACACAATTTCCATCCCATACCGACAAATCTATTATCCGAAGGTCAGGCGGAAGAAATAGACCGTTTGTGGAAAGCCTACCCGGAAATCGCCGATGACGATTTTGTGGAAGCGTTTATGGCGAAGGAAAAAGAATAAAACACAAAAACAACCTTTACAGTATCCTCGGAATAACACTGTAAAGGTTGTTTTTTGCATTCCCCCCTGATGGTTTCGTTTCACCGAAACGCTGGTAATGCACCAATTCACGGGCACGTAAGAACCGCAGCGGTTCACAGACATCATGATCATCAATCATACGAAGGAGATTGTCGTAAGTGACACGTGCTTTCTGCTCAGCCGCCAGATCCTCATTCAGGTCCGCAATAACATCCCCTTTGACACCAACATACTTGGCATCAAAAGGAACCCCGCCGGCAGACTGCGGGAATACGCCGGCAGTATGATCCACGAAATACGCATCAAGCCCCGCCCGGCTGACATCCTCTACACACATATTTCGGGTCAGCTGATGCAGAATCGTACCGATCATTTCCACATGGGCGAGTTCTTCCGTGCCCACATCCGTCAAAATCCCGGCTACATCCCGATACGGCATACTGTACCGCTGATTCAGGTACCGTGTGGAAGCACCGAGCTCCCCATCCGGACCGCCAAGCTGGGACACAATGATTTTCGCATACCGGGGATTGGGGTTCTTGATTTTTACCGGAAACTGCAGTTTTCGTTCATATATCCACATATTCTGTTTTATCCTTTCGTCTTACGCATTATATTCCCAGGGCCAGGGTTCTTTTACCCAGCGCCATTCTTCACAGTTCTTACCGCTGAAGATCGTCATGGGACCAAAACGGGATTCGTATTTTTCTACCGCTTCACTGAGCTTTGCGTTGTATCTGGCATAATAGTCCAGAGCAGCGCGGCAGTTGGGATGAGTGTCCAGATACAGTGCGGTTTCGTAAATGACGAAAGAATAGGTTTGGATCATCCGCTGAAGTTTCTTTTGTTCGTTCATCTTTCTCCCCCCTGACATCCACAGTTGTTTTCTCCGCGGCAGGCTGCAGGATACCACGGAAATACCAGTTCGCGGAACAGTGTGCCGTTCATCAGAGCTTCTTCCTCTTCCAATAATTCGCGCCATTCCTGTACGGGTGAATATACCATAGCAAGGGGAAAGCCATCACGTATGGCATTGGTTCTTCCGTTTCCGCATCCACATCCGTAACTGTCATCATGTCCTTCATTACGGGACTCTCTGCCTGTACCGCAACCGCACCCGGAACGATTGTCAACATCATTGTCAGAGCGTCTGTTTCTGGCACCAATACCGTAACCGCATCCGGAACGATTGTCATCGTTATCATTGTCAGAGCGTCTGTTTCTGGAACCAACACCGCAACCGCATCCGGAACGATTGTCATTGTCATCATTGTCAGAGCGTCTGTTTCTGGCACCAATACCGCATCCACATCCGGAACGATTGTCACTGCTTACATTACGGGTATTTTCCGCACATCCGCAGCCGGAACGTGCCCGGCTGTTCTGATGGACACCGCGGTTTGACATAATTTCACCGTAGCGTTCTTCCGCGGCATTTTCTTCCAGGATCTTCTGGAGAAAAAGTTCGTCAGCCCGGTCAAGTGGGGTTCTTGCATTTTTTCTGTATTCCATATCCGATATCATGTCCTCCGGTTTCTTTGGAAACAGAGAATCCCTCTCTGCCTCCTTCCGTATTCTGTTGAGAAGTCCTGCCATATAACCCGGTCCTTCTCACGGACAGTATATGCATATGGGTGGAAAGAGTGCCGACTTGACATACGGCGGTTCATGTGATACAATAATTACTACTTCTGATTCAGGACGGTTTACACATTATGAAAAAAGTCGACATATATACAGACGGTTCCTGCAAACAAAACCCCGGTCCGGGCGGATGGGGGGCAGTTCTCGTCTATAACGGCAGGGAAAAGGAGATCTCCGGCGGGGAAGCCCATACCACCAATAACCGTATGGAACTGCTGGCAGTCATCAATGCCCTGGAATTATTAAAAGAACCCTGTCAGGTGACGCTGACATCGGATTCCAAGTATGTCTGCGACGGAATTGGCAAGGGTTGGGCGGCAGGATGGCGGAAACGGGGCTGGAAAAAAGCGGATAATTCTCCCGCTTTGAATCCCGATTTGTGGGAAAGACTGCTGAATCTTTGTGAAGTGCATGAAGTTTCCTTTGTCTGGGTAAAAGGTCATGCAGGACACCCCTATAATGAACGCTGTGATACCATGGCACAAAGCTGTGCCGAAACATTCCGGTAAACGGACGGAAAGAGGGGAAAGGCAATGGAAAAAGTAATTCTTCTGTATTTCTTTTGCATCTCACTTCTGGCTGTGATCTATACCGTCGCGGATAAAGTTAAAGCAAAACGGGGAAAATGGCGGGTTCCGGAAGCAACATTGTTCTTTCTTGCCATTATCGGCGGATCCGCCGCCATGTACATTACCATGCTGACGATCCGCCACAAGACCAAGCATCTTCGCTTTATGATCGGCATACCGCTTATCATCATACTGCAGGCCGCCGCTGCCGCAGCCCTGTACATCCTGTTCTAAGAAAAACGGTAAACCAACCGGCTGCATCCGTAGAACTGTGGTACAGCGGTATCCGTATGTACCTTCACCCAATCATCACTCTCCCCATTCCATACAATCCATTCCGGCTTTACCAGCGTAAGGTCGGATTTCTTTTTGTAAACAGGCGAATGACTGCCGAAAACAATCCCCTGGGAAGCGACAAGAACATCGCTGAGATTCCCGTCACTTTCATTCCATGAGGAGGAAACATAGGTAAACCGCGTATCATTTCTTTCCAAAAACAGTGCAGTAATGGGATGGGAGGAACGGGAAAGATAGGTTCTGTCAGGGCATATCAGAGAAAGATCATCAAACAATACGGTATCATCCCCCAAAAGAATCACCCGGATTCCTTTTCTTTCCGCGCAGGCAGTCAGACTGTCGTATACTTCCTGTTCCGCATCATTCTGAGGAGGTGTGAGATACAGTTTCCGCAGAATCCAGTTGTCGGAAAGCTTTTCCAGGGTGGCAATGTGCCGTTTGTGATAATGGGTCAGCAGATACCCATCCAGTTCCGTGGCATACACCGACTGTGCTTCATGAAGGAGATACTGTGTAAAGGTGTACGATCCATCGGAAACATCCGCCAGTACCACATCCGTCCCGTTCTGCAGGACAAAACCATCATTCTTGTCAACATTGCGGTAGATCACAGCCACATCCCGACAGGTGAACAAATGAAAGAGTCCCACTGTCATAAGCATGGCACAGAACAGAATACCGCTGCAGAGGAACAGCTTTCCTTTCCGGCGGACCAACGGAACAAACAATACACATAGAAAAAGAGGGATGAGGAAAAGGGGCATGAAGGGATACTTCAGGGAGAGGGTTATATGGGGCAAATGAGAAATAAGGGATGCTGATCTCAGTAAAAAAGCGGAATATACGGAAATGATTTTCCCAAGAGGCAGAATCAAAATACCGATGGGATAGGTGATCAGATAGAATATGGACAGATACATCAGAAGGGAAATTAACGGAATATAGAGGATCCCCACAATAAATCCTACCAGGGAGACTTCACCGAAATACAGCCAGCTCAAAGGCATCATCAGCAGGGAAATGAGCACGGTCATCACGAAAATGCTGCAAACCTCCCGGCGTACCTTTCGAATGAAACGCTGCAGAGGAGAAAGATCACGAAGCCGCTGCTTTTTGCCGGTACAGAACCTGCGCATCGGCTCCCAGTGGGACTGCAGATGGATACTGATCAGACAACCGCAGGTAGCGAGAAAGGAAAGATGCAGGCTGGCATCCAGCACCGCAAAGGGGGATACCAGAATGATACCGGTACAGGAGAGAACAAGCACATTGAAATACTTCATCTTCAACTGGAGAAACTGACATAGCAGAAGCACCAGATGCATAAGCCCGGCTCTGTTGACGGAAGCGGAAAAACCTGTCAGTGCCATGTAAATCACACACAGAACAGCCTGAATCACCAGCCGTTTGCCGGGACGGATACGCATATAGATAAACAGTCTGCCGGAAAACACCATGATCACGGACAAATGGGTCCCGCTGACTGCCAGCAGATGAAGGATCCCCAACCGCCGGAAATCCCTCTGGGCAGAATCGGAAAGATGATCCCGATTCCCAAGCAGTACCGCAGAAGCCAGACCGTCTCCCTGAATATGGGCATTGAATAAACTGGACAGCTTGGCATTCACTTTGCCGAAAAATACACTCAGATTGAATCTGTTTTCTCCCGTAAGAACACAACCGATATCTTCAGCTGCCAGAACCACACTTTTGTTCAGATAGTAGGAACGCTCGTCAAAGGAACCGTTTTCTCCTTCCTGAAGCGTACGGAGAGTGATTTCCCCGGCAATCTCCTGTCCCGCATCCAGATCCGGATCCAGAGTATCCAGAACAACGCGGCATCCCGGCATACCGTCGGTAATCTGTACAATATAACAGCCGGAATAATTGGTTACATACACCGTTTCACGGATATATCCCTTGACCGAAATGGTCTGTCCGCTGTAGGATTCCATATGGGCAACATATCCGTTAAACAGAATCAGGGAAGCAGCCGCTCCGATACAAACTCCTATCGCAGCAGGACGCAGAATGGCAAGAGGTTTGCAGCGCTGGGAGAGAAGCACTCCCAAAAGAAACAGAACCGCCCCGGATACAGCCGTGATCAGCCGCAGCAGAAAAGTACCATGTGCCAGCAGACATCCGGACAAACAGTACAGCAGACAGAACAGAACTGCAGAATGCACTGCGGAAAGCAGTTCCGTCGCAGCATGGATCTTTCCAGTTATAAAACGGCACAAACGGCTCATGGTACTTGCCTCCATTGGGAATTGTTGAAGTAAGTGTACCACGTCTGCCGTAATTTGTCAATGCCTGTCAAATATTTCAGTATTCCGCCAGCAAGTCGGACAGAACCTCTGTCAGCGTGCATGGTGTAACCGAACCGCACAGGATTTTGTGGTACAGAACCGTCGCCAGGTCTTTATCGGATGTAATATCCTGTACCAGACATTCCTTCTGTTTTCCGTCGGAATAGGAAAGACGTACGAAAAGTGCATAGGTGATCCGGTTATCGGGAAGGACTTCCTCGATCAGTTCGTAGTACAGTTCGGCATCGGTTAAAAAGGATGTGGTGTGTCTGGAGAGAATATGTTTTGACATTGTGTTGTGCGGCATGGAAGTCCACCTTTCTGCAATGAAATGGATGATATTGTCAGTTTCTGATAGTATACCACAATATTTCCCGAGAAGAATGTTATAAAGCGGAATATGATCCATAAATTGTTGAAAAAGTATAAAAACAAAAAATAATAACCGATAATTTGTTGAATATAATGGGGAATTGCGCAAAATATACGGAAATGAGCCGGGAAGAACAGGAATTCAGCATTCTTTTTCTGTTGTGATAATATACGGGGTATACAGGAAAATAAACGAAAAAAACTACATATTGTAGAAATAAGCAAAAAAATACAGATTCCACACAATAAAATTAAACAAATATAAAAATATTATGCCGATAAAAACGCCGGTCTAAAAAATTATCAAAAATCCAAGGATATATTGTTTTTTTCTGCCATATATGTTATAATAAACTATGCATTCGTTATAAAAGAGTGATCCCCTGAAGGAGATCTGATGATATAAAAATTCAAACAGAAAAGAAGGAAAAATATGGTCAAACTTGGATGTTGTTTGCCCGGCGGTTCTTTTATGCCGGAAGGAGTTGCGGAAGTCCCGCAGTCTCTGGTGGAACAGATCGTTGAAAACTGCTATCACATTCTGGATGCTGGTTTTGATTATACGGAAGTGGGCGCCAGTATGCTGTACAGTCTGACGGATGAAGAAGTGGAAGCGCTGGCAAAGGCAGATGCGGAAAGATCCCTTTGTCTGTATGCCGCAAACAGCCTGTTCCTGCCCGAACTGGACCTGTCCAACCCCGCCGCAGACCGTGAAAAGCAGACGGAATATATTCATAAAGTAACGGACAGGCTGTCCCGGTTCGGCGTGAAATATGCTGTATTCGGAAGCGGCGGTGCCAGAAGTATTCCCGAAGGCGTGTCCGAAGAAGAAGGCAGAAAAGCTCTGTACCGCTTTATGAACGAATTCATAGATTATGCTGCTCCCCGCGGTGTTACTATGGTGATCGAACCCCTGCGCAGACGGGAATCTAATATTTTCGTAACCGTTCCCGAATGTGCCGCAGTTGTCCGTGAATTCAACAGGGAAGGACTGTCTCTGCTCTGCGACTCTTTCCATATGTCCCAGGAAAACACACCGGTTGATGCTGTATATGATGCAGTGGAGCTGATCAAGCACTGCCATATGTCCGAAGCACCCGACCGTACCTGCCCCGGTACCATCACAACCGGCGACCCTGCATATAACAAGCAGTTTGCAGCCTGCCTCAATAAGGTTGGCTTCACCGGCGGTGTATCTGCGGAATGCAGTTTTGCAGATTTCAAGACAGACGTACCGGTAATTTATGCCTATATGAAAAAAATATTTACAGAAAAGGAAAACTGATATGAATACTCTCCAGTACACCTCACCCGTAACTCTGAAGCAGGAACCTACTTTTATTGCCTGCGAAGCCTGTGACTGCATCCGCGGATTGGCTGCCGAAGACGGACGCGTATTTCCTGCCCAGAAAGCAGAGGGCGGCATCATTGCCATCCTGACCTGTGAAGCAGGCGAAACCCTGACCCTGAATCCCGTAAAGACCTACGGAAGCGAATGTGCGATCCTCAAGGAAGAAAACTCCCTGAAAGTACAGATTGCCGGACACGATATCGGCGGTTATGTATGGGATACCGCATATTGGAAGCCCTATTTTGGTCCTGTGACCGATGATGCCGGCAACCACTTCACCCGTCTGGATTTTGATACCCTGGAACATCCCCACCACCGTTCCGTATTCATCGCTGTAGGTGACGTAAACGGCGTGGATGCATGGAATGAACCGGAAGACTGCGGTATTGTACGTACCGAGGAGATCAAGGATATCAAGGCAGGCAGCGCATATGCTTCCTTCACAGCAGTAAACCGCTGGATGGACCACAGCGAAAAGCCCCTGGTCAAAGAAACCACAACCTACACTATGTACAACCAGACCGAAGACTGCCGTATGCTGGATATCGACGTTCTCTTTACCGCAGAATACGGTGAAGTAAACTTTGGTCCCACCAAGGAAGCCGGTCCCCTCGGCGTACGTATGCGTGACGAACTCCGTGCCGATCGCGGTACCGGCGTGATCATCAACTCCCGCGGCGAAGTTGCCGAAAAGGAATGCTGGGGTCATGAAGCGGAATGGTGTGACTATGCCGGCGATATGCCCTTCGGTAAAATGGGTGTTACCGTGTTTGACCATCCCGGCAATGAACGGTTCCCCACCGCATGGCACGTACGTAACTACGGACTGTTCGCAGCCAACAACCTGTTCTTCAAGGGCGATCTGACCATCAAAGAAGGGGACAGCCTGCGCTACCGCTTCCGTATCCTCTTCCGCAGATGTGAAATGTCCGTTGAAGAGATCCGTACCCGTTTCGACCGTTTTGCACACAGCGAACAGTAATCGGAAACATCATTCTCTGATGCAATGAATTCCCAACCTCCTGTCTCCTCAACCGGAACCGGCAGGAGGTTTATGTTTAGGAAAGGAAGCATCCTATGAAAAAATGGATTTCCTGGAATGTCAACGGATTCCGCTCCGTGCTTGGTAAAGGATTTGCGGATTTTTTCGCCGCTGAAAAGGCAGATATTTTCTCCATACAGGAAACAAAAATGCAGCCGGGACAGGCAGATTTTGCGCCGGAAGGGTACTATGCCTATTATTCCAGTGCTGTGAAAAAGGGCTATTCCGGAACCGCAGTCTTCACCAGAGAAGAACCGGATTGCGTATATTACGGCATCGAAGGCAAATACTCCGACGAAGGCCGCCTGATTACGCTGGAATACCCGGACTACTACCTGATCAACGCTTACGTTCCCAATGCCCAGAAAGAACTGGCACGCCTTGCTTTCCGCATGGAATACGAAGACGATATGCGGCAGTATATGTGTTCACTGAACGGGAAGAAGTCTGTGATCCTGTGCGGCGACCTGAACGTGGCGCATAACGAAATCGACTTAAAGAATCCCAAAACAAACGTAGGCAGTGCCGGCTTTTCCAACGAAGAACGGGAAAAGATGACCATGCTGCTGGAAGCAGGATTTACGGATACCTTCCGTTATCTGTACCCGGATAGAGCCGGAATGTATACCTGGTGGTCCTATATGTTCAAATCCAGGGAACGGAACACCGGCTGGAGAATCGACTATTTCATCGTATCCGACAGCCTGCAGACCAAGGTCAAAGATGCGCTGATTTACAACGACATCATGGGCAGTGACCATTGCCCCGTCGGTCTGCTTATTGACCTGTGATCCCAAAAAAGGAGTAAATGACATGAAAACACTCGTAATCAAGAGAAAAAACGCTGAATTTGACTGGAAAGACATACCGGCAGTCGAGCTGGAATACATGAAATGGACGGAATGGACGGATATCCGGGTATGGGTACAGATCTGTTATGATGACGAAGGAATGTACCTGCGCTTTGAGGCAAAGGAAGCGGAAATCCGTGCAGAATACACAGATCCTCTGGGCACACCCTGTCTGGACAGCTGTTTTGAATTTTTCTTCTCCCCCTGTCTTGGTGATGACCGGTATATCAATATCGAATTCAATCCCAACACTTGTGTCCATCTGGGATACGGCGCACCGGAAACCGACCGTGTCCGCCTGATCCTCCACAACATCAACCGCCTTGATCCCCAGGTCACCTACACAGAAACCGGCTGGGTACTCACCTACAAAGTACCCTTCGAATTCATCAATATGTTCTTCCCGGAATTCACCCCGAAGTCCGGTCTGGAGTTCCGCGGCAATTTCTATAAATGCGGCGACAAAACATCCCACCGCCATTACCTCGCCTGGAACCCCGTAACTTCCTCCGGCCCCAATTTCCACCGTCCTGTGGATTTCGGTGCTCTTGTTTTTGAATGATGGTAGTAACAGGGGGGAGAGAGAAACTTTTTGAGAAAATGCTTCTCTCTCCCCCCTGACCCCCCTCTTTCTTCAAAAACTTTGAACAAAGGGGAAGGGTGAAAGAAATATGGGAATTTTGATTTCACGGTGTTTTACTTATTTTCGAAAAATGATTGTAAGTGCTAAATAACTTGTTTTTATATCTGTAAACAGAAAAACAGGAGAGAGCTAATTTGGTTCTCTCCTGTGAATTTTTTTGTGGGATTGACCGGAATTACTGAATAGCAATTACACGAATGATACCTTCTGCTGCGCTGATCTTTGCGATCACATCCGCAGAAACTTCACTGTTGGTATCGGCAAGAGTACAAGCGTAATCACCCTTGG
>JAFUKI010000103.1 GCA_017467815.1 Clostridia bacterium | reverse complement strand
TGTGTTACATTCCGGGACTTTTGCTTCGCGTATCTCCAGTTTTTCCCTGCATATCGTCCGGAAAGAAGAAAACACTTGTGAGCGTTTATCTGATACTGATCCTTTTGAATATGGTTCTGCTGTTTCTCGGATTATCGGATTTTGAAACGGCAACTGCATTGGTTCGTTTGGATATGCTCCTGATTCAGATATTGCTGGTCGGTGCGAATATCATTATCATCAGAAACTATGGGAAAGAACACCTGTTTGTGTTTGGGCTGGTCGCTGTCTGTATGTATATGCTGCTCTCCTCGGCGACGTATTTTTCCAAGTTTTTCTTTAAAGAAAATCCGCTGTATCAGTATCTTGTCGGTACCGGCCTGTATATTCTGTTAATGGCGGTCTGCTACTACCCGATCCGCTCGATGCTGCAGAAGACGGTTGCCCCGTTTTTGTCATATAAATATATGGATTATTGGAAATACGTCTGGTTTATACCGCCAATGCTGTATATTTCAATGTTTATCGCGCTCCCGCTGGATCAGAATACCCGCTCGCTGCCCATGTTGTCCAGCAGATTATTTATCAGCTTCTCTGCCATTATTTTCGTCAGAGTCGTAGCGATCAGCCATCAGATGATTCTGGAAAGACAGGCACTTGAAAAGCAGCTCAATGATTCCAGACTCCATTACGCCGGAATGCAGTCCCGGTTTGAGGCTGCAAGAAAAATTCGGCATGACTTAAAGCATATACTTACTGCTGTCAGACACTATATTGATACCAATGATAAATCAGGACTGGCTGATTTCTGTGCTACAGTGGAGGAAACGCAGCTGAACAGCGACAGCGTACCGTACACGGGCTGTCCCGCAGCGGATGGGGTGCTATATCACTACATCAAGCGGGCTGAGGAAGAAAATGTCCGTTTTCAGTATCAGGGCAATTTAGGTCACAGCGGAATTGCTGACATGGATCTATGTGTGATGATCGGCAACGCTCTGGAAAATGCTTTTGATGCGTGTCTTCATGCGGAAAGCGATCATTACATCACGCTTACTGCCGAGCGGGACGGGGAAGTGCTGTCGATCATGGTTCAGAATTCCTTTGACGGAAAAATGGAAGTCAGCGGAAACACGATCTTTTCCCGCAAAAGAGAAAACCGGATCGGCGTCGGTTTGCAGACGATAGGTTCCGTCTGTGAAAAATACAGCGGAACGATGAAAACCGAATGGAACGATACAACCTTTACCGTTCTGATGATGCTTACTGCGCAATCCGATTCATAAACATTCCCTTCGACCGTATTCTGAGGATATCCTTGGGATACGGTTTTTGCATTTCGTGCTGTTTGGGTGCAGTTCGTGCTGTATTTTCGTATTTGGATAAGATTTCTGCTATAATAATGCCACCATAAAGAGAAAAGAAACAGGAGAAAAACGTATGAATATAGCAGTAGCAGGAACAGGATTTGTGGGACTTTCGATGGCAACTTTGCTTGCACAGAGACATCATGTAACAGCGGTAGATATTGTTCCCGAACGTGTAGAACTCATCAACAATAAAAAATCAACGATTGAAGACGAATACATTGAAAAATATCTCGCGGAAAAAGAGCTTGACCTCACCGCAACCCTTGAGGGAGATTCCGCTTACCGGGATGCCGATTACGTTGTGATTGCCGCTCCCACCAATTACGACAGCGAACTCCATTATTTCGATACATCCGCTGTGGAAAATGTGATCCGGACGGTTATGGAAGTCAATCCGAATGCGGTGATGGTCATCAAATCGACCGTTCCCGTCGGGTATACCGAGCATATTCGTGATATCACGGGAAGTCGGAAGATCATTTTCAGCCCCGAATTTCTCAGAGAATCCAAGGCATTGTACGACAATCTCTATCCCAGCCGCATCATCGTAACGACCGATCCGAAAGATGAAGAACTCACGGAAGCGGCGAATACCTTTGCGGGACTTCTGAAAGAAGCATCGCTCAAAGAAGATGTGGAAACTCTCGTGATGGGCTTTACCGAAGCCGAAGCTGTCAAGCTGTTTGCCAATACATATCTTGCAATGAGAGTCAGTTATTTCAATGAGCTGGATACATACGCAGAAATGAACGGACTCAATACAAGCCAGATCATCAAAGGCGTTTGTCTCGATCCCCGTATCGGTGACTATTACAACAATCCGTCCTTCGGGTACGGCGGTTATTGTCTGCCTAAAGACACAAAGCAGCTGAAAGCGAACTACGACAATGTTCCCGAAAGCCTGATCTCCGCTATCGTTGAATCCAATCATATCCGTAAAAATTTTATTGCCGAACAGGTTCTTCGCAAGGCAGGCTATGATGAATCTCACCATGCGTGGAAAACCGATCACGATCACCGTCTGGTTGTCGGTATTTACCGCCTGACCATGAAATCCGGAAGTGATAACTTCCGGCAAAGCAGTATTCAGGGCGTTATGCGCCGTCTGGAGCACAAAGGGGCGATCCTGCTGGTTTACGAACCCACACTGGAAGAAGGTTCTCTGTTCGAGGGGCACGTTGTCACCAACAACCTCGAAGAATTCAAAAAAGTGTGTAAAGTCATCATCGCCAACCGTTATGACAACTGTCTCGACGATGTACAGGATAAAGTGTACAGCCGCGATCTTTTCTGCCGCGACTGAAATCCATACCAACAACTTACAGTATCAAGGAGAATTCCATAAATGAATAACAGAAAACTCACCATTGTCATCCCCGTATATAATGAAGAAGAATCTCTCCGCCCTCTGTATGCGGAAATCATGAAGCATATCCCCGATCTGAACGGTCTCATCAGCGGTTATGAGCTGCTGTTTGTGGATGATGGTTCTAAAGACACCTCCGTGCAGGTGATAAAGGAACTGGCGGCGGAAGACCCCAACATCCATGCGATTATTTTCCGCAAGAATTTCGGCAAAGCAGCGGCTCTGCAGGCGGCATTCCGTGCGGCTGAGGGCGATATCATCATTACCATGGATGCTGATTTGCAGGATGATCCCCGTGAACTGCGCAGCTTCATTGAAAAGATCGACGAAGGCTACGATCTGGTGTCCGGCTGGAAATTCAACCGTCTCGACCCGCTGGAAAAGAGACTGCCCTCCAAGCTGTTCAACAAAGTCACCTGCAAGCTCTCCGGCGTACAGCTTCACGACTTCAACTGCGGCTTCAAGGCGTACCGGAAAGAAGTTGTGAAATCCATTGACGTGTACGGTGAATACCACCGTTACATTCCCGTTCTGGCACACCGCAGGGGCTTCAAAATTGCAGAGATCAAGGTGCATCACAACAAGCGTCAGTTCGGTAAATCCAAATATGGCTTTGAACGCTATCTCCGCGGTCTGTTTGACTCCATGAGTTCTTCCTTCCTGCTTCGGTATTATGACCGCCCCATGTATTTTTTCGGCAAAAACGGTCTGAAGCTTTGCTTCCTCGGCGGTGCGCTGACGGTCGCACAGATCGTTCTCTGGATTCTCGGGATTGCACCGGCGGTACATACCTGTCTTCTGCTGGGTGCGATGTCCTTCGGTCTCGGTTTCCTCTCGTTTATGATGGGGTATCTTGCCAATATGATCGTGGATTCCGCTTACCGTGACGGTTACAGCGAAGCACACGTCAAGGAAAGATTCTGAGCAGGGGAAGCGAATGGATAAAATCAAGAAACTCATCGCAAAGATTCTGAAAAAAGTATTCTCCCGTGAATTTATCACCTACGGTGTGTTCGGCGTGCTGACAACACTGGTGAATATCCTGATATTCAAGCTCCTGTTTGAAAATCTTGCGATTGCCTACGGCATTGCCAATATCATTGCGGTTCTGGCGGCAAAGGTGTTTGCCTATATCACGAACAAGTTGTTTGTATTCCGCAGCCATTGTGCGAATGTGAAGGAACTGCTTCTCGAAATTGTAAAATATGTTTTCGCTCGAGGGTTCACCGGACTGATCGACATTTTCGGTATGTTCTTTGCCGTGGAACTCCTGCACGCAGACGAGATGATCACCAAGTACATCATTCAGGTGATCGTTATCATACTCAATTATATATTAGGAAAAAAGGTAGTTTTCAAGAAACATGACAGAAGCAAAAAAGCAGAAGAAGCAGTATAAAAAAGAAAAAAGAAAATTTCTCTCCCCCTGGAAGGCGCTTACCGTTTGGAGCCTGATCGGTGCGATCGGATTTGGGATCGGTACCTCTCTTGCTTCGATTGCGGATAATGCCCTTGCGGTTTTCGTTTCCGGCAAGATGATGAAGTTGGTAAATGAAGACCCGGGTGCTGTCTATTATCCCGCCGATTTTACTACAGAGGAAGAAATGCTCGCCTACGGGGAGAAAATCAGCCGTCAGATCGAAGCGGAAGGCGCAATTCTCTTCAAAAACGAAAACAATGCGCTTCCTCTTGCTGCAGACAGTAAGGTGAGCTGTTTCTCCACCTCCTCTGTCAATCTCGTGTATGGCGGAACGGGATCGGGTACGATTGATACCTCCGTTGCCGATACGCTGAAAGATGCTCTGGAAAAGGCTGGTGTCCTCGTGAACGAAACCCTCTGGGACTTCTACAAGACCGGAGCCGCTTCCGAATATTCGAGCGGTGAAGCAGGATATTTTCCGAAGAAATCCGCCCTGTACGAAGCACCGTGGAGCGTTTACACGGAAGATGTTCTCTCCTCCGTGGAATAGTACGGAGATGCGGCAATTGTGGTCTTTTCCAGATCCGGCGGCGAGGAATGGGATCTTGAACATCAGACCTTCAACTATCTTACGCTCGGCGAAGACGAACATG
>JAFUKI010000102.1 GCA_017467815.1 Clostridia bacterium | reverse complement strand
TACCATTATTTCACTCACTTGTCCAGTTTGTCCGCCCAGTTTTCGTCCACCGCACTGCAGCACCGTATGGAGGCAACTGCATGTTCTACAGCTTCAAACATTACAGCAGTACCCTTGGGAGACTGTTTGTAGTTTGCCGCCCGTTCGCGCCGGATACCGATATGCTCTGCTGTTTCCACGGCATCAATGTTTGCCGCTACAAAGAGGAATTCCCAACCGTACTTTTCTTCCTGCCGACGGATCATATCCTTGATCTTTCTGCTGCTGTACTGATGACTTGCGTTTTCCATGCCGTCTGTGGTGATTACGAACATGGTGTTCTCCGGGACATCTTCCGGTCTGGCGTATTTGTGGATGTTCCCGATGTGATGGACTGCGCCGCCGATGGCATCCAGAAGAGCTGTGCCGCCGCCTACCTGATAATCGTCCTCGGTCATGGGACAGATTTCGCTGATGTCTGCTCTGTCGTGGAGAACTTCGCTCCGGTTGGAGAAAAGTACGGTGGAGACATACACCTTGCCGTCCAGTTTCTTCTGCTTTTCGATCATGGCGTTGAATCCGCCGATGGTGTCTGCTTCGAAGCCAGCCATGGAGCCGCTCTTGTCGAGGATGAATACGAGTTCTGTGATGTTGTTTTTCATAAAAAAGCACCTCTCTTTCTGTTGTGGTTATAGTTTACCACATCGAATGAGAGGTTTGGTCTCTTGGCGGGAGACATTTCAATCGTCTTTCATTTCTTCCAAATGGAAATCCTTTTGAAGCATGGAATATCTTTTTCGACTTCGGCTCCGGCTGTTTGTCAGTATTTCCTCCAGTTGTCTTGAATAGTCAATTTCTTTCCTGAGCATCTCAAGAAACACTTTTTTCTCATATTCAGATGGGGTACATCCAACAAAACTGAACAGAAAATCAAAATTAGTTCCGTGGCGGAATAATCTTCCGGGCAGAGGATACTTTTCACGGTCTCCGCAAATGATACCATACCGAACAAACGGCATTACATTTTTATGGTAACTCGCTTTGTGGCTATATGTAATGGCATCATGTGTTGTGACAGAACCTAATTTAGCTTCTATGATAACACGGGGGACACTCTTGCCATCCTGTTCCTCATATATTACCATGTCTGTTTCAAAATCCGATGTTGCGTATGTGTCGATCTCCCAGTCCTCAGAAAATAATTCAACCTCAAATGCATACGGGATTTTTTGCAGTGTATCAATGCGGATATTTTCTCCCAATTCATTCTGACACAGCATATCACATATAGATTTTGTCCATTCGTTTTCTTTCATAGAGTACCTCTTTATCACTCCTCACACCCCAAGCAGTACCTGATCAAACGCAAACAGCGTCTCATTGATCTCGAAAATATCGTATTTTCCATGCTCGATAAAGTACGACACGATCACATCAAACTTGCTGCTCCGGGAGAGAACCATCCCCACAGTACCCAGCAGATGATTGGTCTCGTCCAGCGTCAGATGCAGGGCGATGGCGAAGGACAGCACCGTCTGCTTGCTGGGTTTATAGTTCCTGTTGCACTTAATTTTTGAAAACGTCTTACGATCGATATTAGCGTTCTTGTAGCATTCCACATCGTCCATACCTTTGGCATCAATGTAGTCGAACAGCGTATCGGCAAAGCTTTTGTCCATGGATTTGAGCATTTCGTCCAGTGTTGCCTTTTTGGTCTGCGGTTCCGGTACAGATGTATGGGCAGCGGCAAGGATGGGCGTTTCAGCAATTTCATCCGATGCAGGCCAAGCGTCTTCATCTGTCATGATCGACGCACTTTCACGGTATGCTGTGCTTTCTATACGGTTCCGTCTGCGGCGTTTGATCTGCTCGTGGAGTTTCTCAAAGATCAGCGGCTCATCATCGCCGGTGTAGCGATCGTCGATGTACGCAGTAACCTCGTCCGACAGTTCCCTGCTCAGGGCAAAGGATTCCTTGTCAAACACCGCAATGGTCACTGTCATTTCGTTGTCGTACAGAAACGCTCCGATCGTTTCCATTGCGATTTTCAGTACCCGATCCTTCGGATAACCGTAAGTTCCGGAGGAAATCAGCGGAAAGGCAACCGTCTTGCATTTATGCTTTTTTGCAATCTGCAGGGATTTGGTGTAGCAGGATTCGAGCAGTGCTTTTTCACCATGTACGCCGCCATTCCAGACAGGGCCGACGGTATGGATAACGTACTTGCAGGGCAGCTCAAACGCGGGTGTGATGACTGCCTGTCCCAGTTCGCAGCCCGGGAGCTTCGCGCAGGCTTCTGCAAGTTTCGGCCCGGCGGCAGTGTGGATTGCTTCATCGGTACCGCCGCCGGGGATCAGTTCTGGATTTGTTGGGTTGACGATGGCGTCACAACGGATTTTTGTGATATCCTGGCGGATGATTTGCAGGGGCATGTTTTATCTCCTTCTTGGGATGGGTTTGATCACCCCACCACCAATTTATTCGTCTTCTTCAAGAACTTCGCCGGAATTGGCTTGTCCAATCTCCACGTGATATTCATCGGTCTCGATCCCTCATGCGTTACATAATTCGCCGTACCAAGATACATGAACGGTGCAGTTCCCGCAATATCATCGTTGTATTCCCGCACAAACAGCAGTACCTTCGAACCCTGCTTCACATGATGAATATACCGCTGACCGGTCGGCGAATTCTCCGCCGTGGTGCTCTGACTCTGCCAGTGGAACAGCCATTCATTGATCGAATAGTCGTTGTACATGGTCGTTGGTGAGTAATCCTTTTCTGCCTTATTCAGCGTATTGATGAACACGTCCAGTTTCTTTTCCGGAAGCCATTTTACTCCCTGACGGATCACACTCGGTTTCATATAATCCAATGCCACAAAAATCTGGTCTCGGGTATAGTGACAGTACAGATCAAGCGGACAGTCGAAGCCAATATTTACCGGTTCGTCGATAAAATCTATATGTTCATAATTGAACTGCAGAAGCTCCATCAGCTCCGCATACATCACTTTATTTCTCTTGATTCGGCACAGTCCGTCTAGCAAATCAGTGAATCCGCATTCCTCATACGGCTTCTGCCATATGGTAAACTGGAACATGTGGAGCATCCGGATTTCGCACTCGCTGAAATCTTCCATGCACAGATGATCCACATGCGGCAGAATGTGTAGCAGGAAGGACAGCCATCTTCGGGAATCAATGGAGCAGATTCTGGAAAATGCTTTCGTAAGCGTGTCTTCTATAGGTTCTTCGAAGTTGTCTTTTTCTCCCGCAAGTATGCATAACCGTGAAAAACTATCCTTAGCATAAATGGTGCGGATGTCCAGATGGTGATAGTCTGCAAAATTTTCAAGAGTCAGCGGCAGTCCTGAATCTTCCTGGAAGGAAGCGATTCTTGAAATCAGACCCGCTCTTGCGCCGAAGGATGCGGTGATATTTTTCAGGATATATTCTTTCGCCTTCTTCTCGAGCTGGATATAGCAGCCTTTCGGAACGGAGACAAAACCGCTCTTGATTTCGCTTGTCACACTGCGTGTGGAACCAGAAAGAAGTGCCTCAAATTTACTTTCAAAATTGTATTTCTTATTCGCCTGGCCTATGAAGTCAAGGACGGTCAGACACTCTTTTCCTTCCGACAGACGGAGGCCACGACCAAGCTGCTGAAGGAATACAGTCAGCGATTCGGTAGGCCGGAGGAAGAGAACAGTGTTGACTTCGGGAATGTCCACCCCTTCGTTGTAAATATCCACGACAAAAATGAAGCGCACTTCACCGTCAACCAGTCGTTTTTTTGCAGCATTACGTTCTTCATCTCCGGTTTCGCTGACAAGAGACATGGAAGGAATGTTGTGTGCGTTGAAATAAGCTGCCATAAAATGCGCGTGTTCCTTGGAAACACAGAAGCCGAGTCCTTTGACATCGTGAATGTCGGTTACATATTTGAGAATCGACTGAATGATCATCCCAGCACGCTTATTGGCAACCATGGAGTCATATGTGTACAGAGCAGACAGAGCATCTTTATCATAACCGCCGCGTACCCATTTCAGACTGTCGAGATCCACTGTATCAGTGACACCGAAATACTGGAACGGGCAGAGCAGTTTGCGGTCGATGGCTTCCGGCAGACGGATTTCCGCCGCAATGCGATTGTCAAAGTACGGCAGAATGCTTTTACCGTCCATACGTTCAGGCGTTGCTGTCAAACCGAGAAGAATTTGGGGTTTATAATAGGTCAGCAGTTTCTGATACGTCAGAGCTGCTGCATGGTGGAACTCGTCCACAATGATATAGTCGTAGAAATCCGGTGAAGTTTTTGCGGTGAACTCCTGCGAATTGAATGTCTGCACCGAAATGAAGAGGTGCTCAATGCTGTCCGGACGATAACTTCCGACGAACAGGCTGCCAAAATTCGGATCTTTCAGAACGCCCCGGAAACAGGCAACGCTCTGCTTGAGAATTTCTTCCCGGTGTGCAACAAACAGAAGCCGTG